>NZ_CP024199.1:3170049-3510098 GCF_002844375.1 Thalassospira marina
AGGGTGACATCGCCTTCGCTGTTTTCCGGCAGGTCAGCATCGGTTGATGTGCGAAGCGGGGCGTAGATTTCGTTGCTTTCCATGTACGTTCTCCGTCATGTCGTGCCGGATGATTTCGGCCATGTATGACCTGCAAGACACGGTTTGTCACCTTTTCTGTCGTGACATTTCCTTAACATATGCCCATCAACGCCAATTGCCAAATTACGGCAAACCGCCCGAATCAACCTTTAAAACGGCAATACCGTCTGAAACACAAACGGACTGATATCCTTTGCCGCACCGCGCTTTTCATCGAAATTGGCGGCAATTTTTTCCATGAATTCGGCCTTATCGATCATTTGATCGTGGTTGGTATCATATTGGGGAAACAGCAATTCCAGGCGCCGGGCTTCGGTGCGCAGACGGTTGCGGTTGGCATCGGCCGACCCCGGCAGGGCTTCGACCGCGGAAAATTCACGGATCAGTAAAACATTATCGCCGTTTATATCATGGCGGCGAAACATCCAGGCGGCGTAACTGGCGGCTTCGTCGGCATCAATGCGGCCATCCTGGTTAATGTCGGATGGATGATACTGCCCACGATAAATGGTGACCTGCTCGGGCACCGGCAAGGGTGGCACCACTAGGCCGCCCTTGCGTGCGGCTTCGGCCACCGCATTGTTTTTGGTCGCACCTGTTCCGTTTTGAACGCCCGGAACATTAGGTGCATTCACACCGGGAACGGCCGGCAGGGGCAGGCCCATACCACCAATGCCACCAGCACCATAATCATTGTCACCATCGCCATTTCCCTGCCCCAGCGCAGTACCGGCAAGGCCGTTAAGACCACCAATCCCCCCCAGACCAAACTGTTCAAG
The DNA here is from genome assembly GCF_002844375.1 of Thalassospira marina. NCBI lineage: Bacteria > Pseudomonadati > Pseudomonadota > Alphaproteobacteria > Rhodospirillales > Thalassospiraceae > Thalassospira > Thalassospira marina. The sequence goes on from NZ_CP024199.1 coordinate 3,170,910, forward strand.
CAGGGCGGGGTTATTTTGCAATTGCTGCATCAGGGCGGGCAGCATCTGGCGCATTTGCGGGGAAATTGCACTGTATCCCCCCTGCGACTGTGTTTGGGTTTTGCCATGGTTACTGGTGCCCGAACTGCTTTGGCTGCCACTGGAAGTACCACCCGAACTGCCCGACATATTTCCCTGCGCAAAAACAGGGGCCGCAACCAGCATAGCCAGCACGGCAACATGGCCCGCAATTAACCTGATCATAGTCTTTGTCTGCAAAACTGACTCCGGTTCGCAAAATGGCAGACAGGCAAATCCGGTTCACCGGAAACGTCCTTTATCCCATCAAACTCCATTGTGCCGAAAAAACCAATCCCTGATGGGCTGGCATGGTCAAATTTGGGATTTCATGGGTCAAAAGGCAAAAACACACTGAAATTGCACCTTTTACGCCCATTTTGTCACCCGGAAAAAAGGCTGAAAAAGGGCAGAATTGCCCACAAATAACACAGTCAGCCCCATCAAATCCCATTGACCCCCATGTGATCCCATGGTACCCCATTAATCAGGCATTTTGGCAGTGCCAAGTGGGGCACAGACGTCTGGTTGGCGATGTCTTTTTCCAAACTTCGTTATCCAGTGGTCGATCAGCAGGGGATTAAGGCGGGTGCTGTTCACAGGGACGCACATTCACAAACTGGACCGGAAAGGGCGCGTATCCGTGCCCAAAAGGTTCCGTGCCGCCCTGGAAGCTGATGGCTTTGCCGGTATCTATGTCTATGAATCCCCCAAGGAACCGACGATCGAAGGCTGCTCTGAAAGCCATATGGAGCGCATTGCCGCATCGCTTGATGACATGGAACTGTTTTCAGACGAAGCCGAAGACCTTGCAGACACCATTCTTGGCGCATCCCATGCCCTTCCTTTTGACGGCGAAGGCCGTATCATTCTGCCGCCAGAACTGATCGAATATGCCGGTATTACCGACCAGGTGGCCTTTGTTGGCCGTGGCCGGACCTTCCGTATCTGGAACCCCGATGCCTTTGCCGACCGCAAAACCGCCAGCCGCACCCGCCTGGTCAATCGTGGTTCGACCCTGAAGCTGAAACCAGCTTTATCCATGCCCGCACGTGCCGCCAGCGTTGCCGCATCCTCAGATGATGACCTGCCGGAGGATGACGCATGATGACCAGCACCCTGCCGTTTGACCCGTCATCTGCCAGCCCGCACAAACCCGTTCTTCTGCGCGAGGTTCTGGAACATCTGAACCCGGCCGAAGGCGAAATCATGGTAGATGGCACCTTTGGTGCCGGTGGCTATAGCCGTGCGATCCTTGATCACGCCCCCTGCACCCTTTACGGCATCGACCGCGACCCAAGTGCCGTTGAAACCGGCGGCAAAATGGAAGCCGACTATGAAGGCCGCTTCCATATGGTCGAAGGCTGCTTTGGCGACATGGCCACCCTGCTGCCTGCACGCGGCGTTGAACAGGTTGATGGCATCGTTCTTGATATCGGTGTTTCATCGATGCAGCTTGACCAGGCTGATCGCGGTTTTTCATTCCGCACCGATGGGCCGCTGGATATGCGCATGTCGATGTCCGGTCCCAGTGCAGCCGATTTCGTCAATACTGCCGAAGAAGAAGACATTGCCAATGTCATTTACCGGTTTGGCGAAGAACGCGCATCGCGCAAGGTTGCCCGCAAGATTGTGGAAATGCGCGGTGAAACGCCCTTTACCACCACTGGCCAGCTTGCCAGTGCGGTGCGTTCGGTCGTGCGCAAATCCAAAGACGGTATTGATCCGGCAACCCGCACCTTCCAGGGCCTGCGTATTCATGTAAATGACGAACTGGGCGAACTGGACCGCGCATTGAATGCCGCCGAAGCCATGCTAAAGCCCGGCGGCCGTCTGGTTGTTGTGACTTTCCATTCGCTGGAAGACCGGCTGGTTAAAACATTTTTCAAGGAACGCTGCGGCGACCCGAACAAACAGTCCCGCCGCCTGCCTGGTGAACCCGAAGTGGCAAAACCGACTTTCGCCAATCTGAGCCGCAAGGCAGTGACCGCACAGAAGGACGAATTGCGCGCCAACCCGCGTGCACGTTCGGCCAAACTGCGCGCCGCCGAACGCAATGATGTTCCGTCAACCGCCCGCAACACCGGAGGCAACGCATGACCAAGATCATGACAGGTTTCTGGTTTTTAATGACGGTTCTGATCGGTGTTGGCACCTATTGGGTTTCCCACGAGGTTGAACGCCTTGAACGCCGCTATGCTTCCATCCAGTCGGAAATCCTTGATGAACAGGAAAGCATCCATGTTTTTCAGGCAGAATGGAGCTATCTGAATTCTCCGGGCCGCATTGAACGGCTGGCAAAGGAATATCTGAAGCTCGAACAGATCCAGCCTTTGCAAATGGCAAGCATCGACAATATTCCGACCGACACCGACGCAAAACGTTATCGCCTGGATAAATTTGGCGAGGCAGTTGCCTATATGCCGGCCCCGCGTGACCGCCCGGCAGACAGCGCCTATGACGAAGCGGCTGAAAACATGATCATTGACGGCCCCAGTGTCGGCATCCCTGCCCCTTCTGATACCGGGGGGCAGCAATGAACCTGTTGCGTTTTTCATACTGGTTGCGCGGTGATCGCCCCGAACTGGGCCCGGAACAACGTGAAAAGCACGCGCTGGAAACAGCGCGTAACCGCATTTTTATTACCGGCATCATGTTTGGCATCGGCTTTTTGTGGATTGCCGGTGGCCTGTTTAATGCGACCGTCCTGAAACAGGGCAACGAACCGGACCTGACCGCAGGCACAGACAGCCGCGAGCTCAAGACCGAGCGCGCCGATATCGTTGACCGCAACGGCATCCTTCTGGCGACCGATCTTCCAACCAGCTCGCTTTATGCCGATGCCCGCGTGATCAAGGACCCGGTCGGTGCGGCAGACCATTTGATGACCGTTCTGCCCGGTCTGGATCGTGATACGCTGATCCGCCATCTTGGGTCACAAAAGGCATTCGTGTGGCTGCGCCGCAACCTGACGCCGGACCAGCAATACAAGGTCAATGCGCTTGGCATTCCGGGCCTGAATTTCCAGCGTGAAGAACGCCGTGTTTATCCGCAGGGTCGCCTGTTTGCACATGTGCTGGGCTTTACCGATATCGACAATAACGGTATCGCCGGTGCCGAACGCGAATTTGACAATGACCTTCGCAGCAATTCCGGCCCGCTGCGCCTGTCGGTCGATATTCGTGTGCAGCATGCCCTGCGCGCCGAAGTCGCCAGTGCGATGCAAACCTATAGCGCGGCGGGTGCGACCGGCCTGGTAATGGATATTTATACCGGCGAAGTTCTGGGCATGGTTTCCCTGCCCGACTTTGACCCGCACCGCCCCGGCCAGGGCCCGGCTGATGCCCGCTTTAACCGCGCCACACTGGGTGTTTACGAACAGGGGTCGGTATTTAAGCTGTTTAATGCCGCCATTGCGTTAGATACCGGTACCGCGACAATCAACAGCTCCTATGACGCGACCAAGCCAATGCGTGTTGCGCGTTTTACCATTCATGATTTCCACGGTGAAAACCGCTGGCTGACCGTCCCGGAAATTCTAACCTATAGTTCGAATATCGGGTCGGCGCGGATGGCGATGGACTTTGGCATCGAGACCCAGAAAAAATACTTGAAGGCTTTTGGCTTTCTCGACACATCCGATATTGAACTGCCCGAAGTTGGTGCGCCACTGCTGCCTAATCCGTGGCGCGAAATCAACCTGATGACGATTTCCTACGGGCATGGCATCGCGGTGACCCCCATTCAGCTGGTTAATGGCATTTCGACCATTTCCAATGGCGGCATCCGCCGCCCCAGCACCATCCTGAAACAGGATGGTGCACCGGCTGGTGTGCGGGTTATTTCAAAAAAGACTTCTGACGAAATGCGCCGCCTTATGCGCCTTGTCGTCACCGAAGGATCTGGCAAAAAAGCCGACGTACCGGGTTACTTCCTTGGGGGTAAAACCGGCACAGCGGACAAGCTGGTTAACGGGCGCTACGTCAAGAATGCCCGAATGTCTACCTTTGTGGCTGCCTTCCCGATGCAGGACCCGCGCTATGTGGTTCTTGTGACGCTCGACGGGCCGCAAGGAACAAAAGAAACGTATGGTTATGCCACGGCCGGCTGGGTAGCAGCACCGGCAGTTGGCAAGGTTGTGACACGCATTGCTCCCCTACTGGGGATCGAACCGGCGTACGCGAAGGCGCCGGAAATAGAGCAGGCGTTGCGGTTGGATCTTCGCAAAGAGGAACGCAAACTTGCGTCTTTCTGAGCTCATGGCAGGAGATCACGCGGCATTAAAACATGCCGAAGGACAGGACCCCGATATCAAGGGCCTGACAGCAGATTCACGCGCTGTGCGTGATGGATATATGTTCGCTGCCCTTCCGGGGGCGCGAGAAGACGGAGCCAAATATATTGACGATGCTATCCGCCTGGGGGCGTCGGCAATTCTGGCGAAAACAGATACGCCTAAAACACCGGCCATTACTGTGCCGCTGATTCCGGTTGAAAACCCGCGTCAGCGCTATGCACAGCTTGCCGCGCGCTTTTATGGCAAACAGCCCGAAACCATTGCCGCCATTACCGGCACCAATGGCAAAACATCGACGGCTGTGTTTACCGAACAGCTCTGGACGCTTCTGGGCAAAACATCGGGTTCGATTGGCACACTTGGCATTCGTGCCGCCGGCGCAAAAATCCCCGGTTCGCTGACCACGCCAGACCCGGTCGCCCTGCATCAGTCACTTGCCGAAATGAGCGAGATTGGCGTCACCCATGTCGCGATGGAAGCAAGCTCGCACGGGCTTGACCAGCATCGCCTTGATGGGGTGAAAGTAAAGGTTGCCGCCTTTACCAACCTGTCGCGCGACCATCTTGATTACCACGGTGACTTCGCAAAATATTTCACCGCCAAGGCACGCCTGTTCAAGGATTTGCTGGCAACCGATGGGACCGCTGTCATCAATGCCGATATCGCCCAGTACGATATGCTGCTTCGCATCTGCCAGGATCGCGGCATTAACGTGCTTTCCTATGGCGTAAAAGGCGATGGCATCAAGCTGCTTTCGGCCAAACCCGATGCAACCGGCACCAAAATCCGCATTGCCATTGGCGGAAATGAATATGCCGTGCATCTGCCATTGATGGGCACCTTCCAGATCATGAATGCCATGGCCGCCCTTGGCATTGTTGTTTCATCGGGTGCCGATATTGACGCCGCCGTTAATGCGCTTGAAAAGCTGGACGGTGTGCGTGGTCGCCTGGAACTGGTTGGCAAAACCAAGTTTGGCGCACCGGTTTTTGTGGATTACGCCCACACACCCGACGCCCTTGAAACCGTGATCAAGGCGGTCCGCCCGCATTGCAAGGGCCGGGTTATTTGCGTATTTGGCGCAGGCGGTGATCGTGATACTGGCAAACGCCCGGAAATGGGGCGTGTGGTTAAGGAAAATGCCGATATCGCCATCATCACCGATGATAACCCGCGCAGCGAAGACCCCGCCACCATCCGCGCGTCCATCAAGGCGGCCTGCGAAGGGGCAGTTGAAATTGGTGACCGCGCCGAAGCCATCAAGCGCGGCATTGGCATCTTGCAACGCAATGACATTCTGATTATTGCAGGCAAGGGCCATGAACGCGGCCAGATCGTGAAGGGAACGGTATTGCCGTTCGACGATGCTGCCGTTGCCCGCAATATCTTGCTGGGCGGAAACTGACACCTGACATTCCCGGTTAATCCGCCTGCAAAGCGGGCCGATTAACCGGCAGGGTGCGGATGCGATCTGCCAGACAGACAGAACAGACCAACAGAAAGAAGAAACGCGATGAGTGATGCTGTTTTATGGACGGCCGAAGATGCAGTATCCGCCACCGGCGGCATCGTCGCAGGGGACTGGCAGGTTACCGGTATTTCGATCGACAGCCGCAAAACCCGGCCCGGTGATTTGTTCATCGCACTGAAAGGCCCGAATTTCGACGGCCATCAGTTTGTCGAAAAGGCCTTTGAGGCTGGCTGTGCCGCTGCCCTGGTTTCGGACCATTCCGTTCTGCCCAAAGATGCCCCTGCCCTGATTGTTGATGATACCCTGGACGCCATGGTGCGCCTTGGCCTGGCCGGGCGTGCGCGCAGCAAGGCCAAAATCATCGCCATTACCGGCAGTGTCGGCAAAACCGGCACCAAGGAAGCATTGAAATATGTGCTGGGCGAACAGGCCAAAACCCATGCCAGCCCGGCCAGTTTCAATAACCATTGGGGTGTGCCGCTAAGCCTGGCGACCCTACCGGCCGATGCGCAATATGGCGTGTTTGAGATTGGCATGAACCACCCTGGCGAAATCACCCCGCTGGTGCAAATGGTGAAACCTTCGGTCGCCCTGATTACCACGGTGGTTGGCGCCCATACCGAATATTTCAAGGATGAAGGCGAAATTGCCAAGGCCAAGGCCGAGATTTTTGAAGGGCTGGATAAGGATGGCGCGGCCATTTTGAACCGCGACAACATCCATTATTTTGCCCTGGCACGCCGGGCAAAGGAACTGGGCATTGCCAGCATCAAAGGGTTTGGCACCGATGCCACCGCCGAATACCGCCTGTTTGAGGCCAATATCGTCACTGGCGGCAGCGCCGTTCGCGCCCGTATCGGTGGCCGCGACCTTGAATATTTCATGGGCTGCCCCGGCGAACACTGGGTGATCAATTCGCTGGCAGTTCTGGCCTGCGTGGATCAGATCGGCGCCGATGTTGTGCGCGCCGCACAGGATTTGGCCGACGTTACCCCGCCTGCAGGCCGTGGTGCGCGCCACGCCCTTGCCCTTCATGATGCCAGCGGTGCCGAAACCGGCCACTACATGCTGGTTGACGATGCCTATAACGCGAACCCCACATCCATGATGGCGGGCCTTAAATTGCTGGCCAATGAAAAGCCCGGTGAAAATGGCCGCCGCATTGCCGTGTTGGGCGATATGCGCGAATTGGGCGATGAAGCAGAAAAAATGCATCGCGACCTGGCCCATCCGCTGGACCATTTGGGAATCGACGGTGTGTTTACCGTCGGCCCGATGATGGCATTACTGGCCGAAGAACTGCCCAAAGACCGTCATCTGGGCCATTTTGACAGCGCAGAAGACGCAATTGACCCCATTTCGGCTGCAATTGGCGATGGTGACGTGGTTTTGGTCAAGGGATCGCTTGGCATTTACGTTTCTAAAATTGTTTCGGCCTTAAAATCGGGCCATGCGGGCAAAGCCCCGGCATCCAACTGACGCATAAGGAACCCAAGGGGCAATGCTCTATAACCTGCTATATCCGCTGGCTGACCAGTTTCCGCTGTTCAATCTGTTCCGGTACATTACATTTCGTACCGGCGGCGCTGTCTTTACATCGCTGGTGCTGGCGTTTGTGCTGGGTCCCTGGCTGATCAATCTGCTGCGCGCCCGGCAAAGCGAAGGGCAGCCCATTCGCGAAGACGGCCCCGAAAGCCACCTTCTGACCAAAAAAGGCACGCCAACCATGGGCGGCCTTTTGCTTCTGATCTCGACCTGTATTGCCACGCTGTTGTGGGCGGACCTTAAAAACCCCTATGTCTGGGCGGTTCTGCTGGTCACCATCGGTTACGGCTTTTTGGGCTTCATGGATGACTTCCTGAAGGTTTCCAAACGCAATACCAAGGGCCTGCCGGGCAAGGTAAAACTGGTCGGCCAGTTTTCCATTGCTGCCATTGCCGCCTGGTGGATTTCGTATAACACCGACCCGGCACTGGCAACCCAACTGGCTTTTCCGTTTTTCAAAAACCTGCTGCTTGATCTGAGCTGGTTTTTTGTGCCCTTTGCCATGTTCGTCATGGTTGGGGCCTCAAACGCTGTTAACCTGACCGACGGTCTTGATGGCCTTGCCATTGTCCCGGTGATGATCGCTGCCGCCAGCTTTGCCCTGATCACCTATTTGATTGGCAACGTGCAATTCGCCGATTACCTGCAGGTTCATTACATTGCCGGTTCGGGTGAACTGACCGTGCTTTTGGGCGCACTTGTGGGTGCCGGGCTGGGCTTTTTGTGGTTCAACGCTCCGCCTGCCATGGTGTTTATGGGCGATACCGGTTCGCTCGCCCTTGGCGGTGCACTGGGTGCTGTTGCCGTTGTCACCAAGCATGAACTGGTTCTGGCCATTATCGGCGGGCTTTTTGTGCTGGAAACCGTATCGGTAATTATCCAGGTTGGTTCCTTCAAACTGACGGGCAAGCGCGTGTTTCGCATGGCGCCGCTGCACCATCACTTTGAAAAGAAGGGCTGGCACGAACCCACCATCGTTATCCGTTTCTGGATCATTTCGGTCATTCTGGCATTGATCGGTCTGGCAACCCTGAAACTGCGCTGATATCCCTATTTTGATCGGAACACGAAATTGATCGACCTTTCACATTTTCGCGGAAAAACCGTGGCGGTTCTGGGCCTTGGAAAATCAGGGCTGGCCAGTGTGAAGGCGTTGGTCAATTCGGGGGCCATTGTATGGGCCTGGGATGACAATGAAGAAAGCCGCCACCAGCTTGACGATCTGAATGTCGCGCCGGTCAATCTGGTGGAATGCGACTGGAATGTGCCAGAAATGCTGGTGATCAGCCCCGGCATTCCATCAACCTTCCCCACCCCGCATGCAGCCGCCGAAAAGGCCCGCCGGGCAGGCAAGGCGATTGTGTGTGATGTTGAACTGCTGTGTACGACGGTTGCACAAACACCAATGCTGGCCATTACCGGCACCAATGGCAAATCAACCACCACGGCGCTAACGGCCCATATCATTTCGCAATCGGGCATCAAAACCCAGGTGGGTGGTAATCTGGGTTATCCGGTGCTGGGGTTTGATGCGCTGGGGGCGGATGACTGTTACGTACTGGAACTTTCCAGCTATCAGCTTGACCTGATTGATCAAGCCGCCTTTGATGCCAGCGCGCTACTTAACATTACACCCGACCATTTGGACCGCCATGGCGGCATGACCGGCTATATCGGTGCGAAACGTAATATTTTTGCCCGCCAGAAAGGCCCGCAATGGACCATCATTTCCATTGATGATGAGCATTGCGCCAAAATGGCAACCGAACTGGCCCGCGAAGGCGGCCACCGCATGGTTGAAATTTCGGTCAATGGCCCTGCCCCACACGGCGTTTATGTCAATGATCACTGGCTGGTCGATGACCTTGAAAATGCGCAGGACCCGATACTGGATCTTGCCACCGTTACCCACATGCCCGGCCGCCATAACTGGCAGAATATCGCCTTTGCCTATGCCCTGTGCCGGGCACGTAATGTCGCAACCAGCGATATCATCACTGGTATCATGTCCTTTCCGGGGCTGGCACATCGCCAGGAACAGCTAGGTGCGATTGAAGGCATCACCTTTGTCAATGACAGCAAGGCCACCAATGCCGAGGCCACGGCAAAGGCGCTTTCAGCCTATGACAATATCTACTGGATATTGGGTGGCAAACCCAAGGAAGGCGGCATTGACGGGCTTGAAACCTTTTATGGCCGTATCAAAAAGGCATTCCTGATTGGCAGTGCCGCCCAGGCATTTGCGCAAACCCTTGATGGTCAGGTGCCCTATGAGATGTGTGGCACACTTGATGTTGCCACGCGCCGCGCCCTTGAAACGGCCAAGGCTGACCAGGCCAAGACCGACAATGCAACCGGCCAGACCGATGCGATATCACCCGCCCCGGTGATTTTGCTGTCGCCAGCCTGCGCATCGTTTGACCAGTTCAAAAGTTTTGAAGCCCGCGGCGATGCCTTTCGCAGCCTGTTTAACGACCTGTCCGCGACCACCAGCGACATCGCACCCCGAACCAACCAGGAGGCATGATGAAATCCCTGTTTGGCGACAAAAACGGTAATATTGCTTTTTCCCGGGCCGATACTTCAGTTCTGAGTGTCTGGTGGTGGACGGTTGACCGCTGGCTGTTGGCAGCAACCATCCTGTTAATGGGGATTGGCGCGCTTCTGGTGATGTCAGCCAGCCCGCCCGTGGCTGACCGTATTGGCGTGGACAGTTTCCACTTTGTCCGTCGGCAGTTTTTCTTTTTGACCCTGGCGGCCCTGTGTGCCGGTGGCATTTCGATGCTGTCGATCAAATGGGTGCGCCGTGTGGCATCGGTTATGTTTTTGGGAATTATCGGCCTTTTGATCATCACGCCCTTTGTCGGGCCAGAGATCAAAGGTGCGGTTCGCTGGATCAATTTTGGTGGCATCACCATTCAGCCGTCGGAATTTTTAAAACCGGCCTTTGCGGTTGTTGCGGCTTGGATGTTTTCCGAAGGACGCCTGAACCCCAATTTCCCTGGCTATATCGTTAGCTGCATGTTGCTGGCGACCTGCATCATTTTGCTGATGATCCAGCCGGATTTCGGGCAAACCGTGGTGGTCACGGCCATCTGGTCCTCACAAATCTTTCTGGCAGGTCTGCCGATTGTGCTGGTTTTTGGCCTGGGTATGAGTGTGGTTGGCTTGGCGGCTTCGGCCTATCTGATTTTGCCGCACGTTCAGTCCCGCGTGGACCGCTTCCTTGACCCGGCAACGGGCGATAACTATCAGATCCAGCGGTCGATGGAAGCCTTCATGAATGGCGGCATCATGGGCCAGGGGCCGGGCGAAGGCACGGTTAAAAATTACCTGCCCGATGCGCATTCCGACTTTATTTTTGCCGTTGCTGGCGAAGAATTCGGCCTTCTGTTTTGCATGCTGGTGATTGGTGTTTTCACCTTTATCATCATGCGGGGCCTGTCGCGTATGATGGGCGAACGCAACATGTTTGTCGTGCTGGCAGTTACCGGCCTTCTGGTTCAGTTTGGGTTGCAGGCCATGATCAATATGGCATCGACCCTGCAACTTGTCCCGCCCAAAGGCATGACCCTGCCGTTTGTTTCCTATGGTGGCTCTTCGACCGTGGCGATTGCAATCAGCATGGGCTTTATTCTGGCGCTGACACGAAAAAGAAGCTCGAACTAAGCCGATTTTTAACCTGCGTTTGAAAGGATATTAACCTTTCTCGGTTTCTCTTGAAGCATCCGGCACCATAGCCATCCGAGTTTCGCGCAGGTTACATGTCCACAATGACGACAGACGAATTCACCATTACCGACACCCCGCTTGAAGGGCAATGCATTGCCCTGACATCCGGCGGCACGGGCGGTCATATGTTTCCTGCGGTTTCGCTGGCGCGCGCCCTTGTACGGCGCGGGGCAAAGGTTGTGTTTTTTACCGATGCACGTGCCGCGCGCTATACCGAAAACCTTGAAGGTGTCACCACTATTCTGCTGCCCGCTGGCGGCATTGCGGGCAAGGGACTCCGCGGTCGCATCAGCGGTATGATCCGCCTGGCGCTGGGCACATGGCAGGCCCGCCGCCATCTTAAAAAAATTCGCCCTGCCGCAGTTATTGGTTTTGGTGGTTATGCATCCATCCCGGCAACGGTTGCGGCCAAGGGCATTGGCATCCCCCTTGCCATTCACGAACAGAACGCCGTTTTGGGCCGGGCCAACCGCGTGGTGGCCGGTGCAGCAGCAAGGATTGCCACATCCTTTGCCGAAGTCCGCCTGATCAGCGATAGTGACAAAGCCCGCGTTGTCTGGACGGGCAACCCTGTGCGCCACGAAATTGCCGCCCTTGCCAGCGCGCCCTATCAGGCCCCCGAAGGCAACGACCCCGTCAACCTACTGATCACGGGTGGCAGCCAGGGCGCACGCATTCTTTCCGAAATATTGCCCGAAGCCATCATACGCCTGCCTGCCGACCTTAAAGCGCGCCTGCATGTTACCCAGCAGGCCCGCGCCGAGGACCTGGACCAGGTTGCCAAAACCTATGAAGGGTCGGGCATTGATGTCACGCTAAAGCCGTTTTTTGACGATATCCCGCAACGACTGCGCGATGCCCATCTGGTGATTGCGCGTTCGGGGGCCTCAACCGTTGCCGAACTGACCGTTGCGGGCCGCCCGTCACTTCTGGTGCCGCTGCCCCACGCCATTGATGACCACCAGCGTTACAACGCTGAACAGGTCGAACAGGCAGGTGGCGCATGGATGCTGTCGCAGGAACGCTTTACCGTTGAAATCGTTAGTGAACGACTGGCGAAACTTTTAACCGGATCATCGGCACTGGCCCGTGCAGCCGAAGGGGCCCGCAAGGCTGCACGCAGCAATGCCGCCGAACGGCTGGCCGACATGGTTGTCGATATGCTGGGCCTTGACCCGGCCGGTGCCCCGGTAGATTTGAAACAAAAAACGACACACGTCCAAGGAGACCTAGCATGAAAACCCTGCCACTTGGCATCGGAAACATCCATTTTGTCGGGATTGGCGGGATCGGCATGTCTGGTATTGCCGAGATTTTGCATAACCTGGGCTATCAGGTGCAGGGTTCGGACATGGCCGATAACGCCAATGTGCAGCGCCTGCGCGAAAAAGGCATTCGCGTTTTTATCGGCCATGACGCCGCCAACGTTGCCGACGCCAAGGTTGTCGTGATTTCAACCGCTGTTAAACCCGATAACCCCGAGGTTGTTGCCGCAAGGGCCAATATGGTGCCCGTTGTGCGCCGGTCCGAAATGCTGGCCGAACTGATGCGCCTGAAAGCGGCCATTGCGGTTGGCGGCACACATGGCAAAACCACCACCACATCACTTGTTGCCACCATGCTGGATGCAGCCGGCCTTGATCCCACCGTGATCAACGGCGGCATCATCAATTCCTATGGCACCAATGCGCGCCTGGGCGATGGCGAATGGATGGTGGTTGAAGCCGATGAGTCCGACGGGACCTTTATCAAGGTGCCTTCAACCATTGCCGTGGTCACCAATATCGACCCCGAACATCTGGACCACTGGAAGAATTTTGACCAGTTGCGCGAAGCCTTCAAAAACTTCGTTCAGAACATTCCTTTTTACGGCTTTGCCGTTCTGTGCATTGATCACCCCGAAGTCCAGGCCCTGATTGGCCGGGTGACCGACCGCCGCATTTTCACATTCGGGTTTTCACCGCAGGCCGATGTGCGCGCAACCAATGTGCGCACCGAAATTGGCCAAAGCACGTTTGACGTGGTGATCCGCGAACGGGTTGATAGTGCTGAACGTACCATTCACAATGTTCGCCTGCCGATGGTGGGTGACCATAACGTTTCCAATTCCCTTGCGGCCATTACGGTGGCGCTGGAACTGGGTATTGATGACGATAAAATCGTTTCAGCCTTTGATGGTTTCACCGGTGTCAAACGCCGTTTCACCAAAACCGGCGAAGTCGATGGTGTGACTATCATTGACGATTACGGCCACCACCCGGTTGAAATCCGCGCGGTGCTGAAGGCCGCCCGCTCAGCCACCCAAAACAACGTGATCGCCGTGGTCCAGCCGCATCGTTATTCGCGCCTGCATGACCTGTTCGAGGAATTCTGCACCTGCTTTAACGATGCCGACACCGTCATCGTTGCCGATGTTTACACCGCTGGCGAAAGCCCGATTGAAGGGGCATCGCGCGATGCGCTGGTCGAAGGGCTGCGCAACCGTGGCCATCGCAAGGTACTGGCATTAAACGGGCCGGAAGAACTGGCCAATGTGGTTTCGGGCATTGCCAAAAGCGGCGATCTTGTCGTGTGCCTTGGCGCAGGTTCCATCAGCGCCTGGGCCAATGCCCTGCCCGCCCAGATGGAGGCCCTTAAATCGTCATGACCCAGGCAGCCCATACCCCGACCATTGACCGTTTACCAAAGGTTCGCGGCAAATTGCGCGAAGGCGCATCGCTGGCAAAGGTCACCTGGTTTCAGGTGGGCGGCCCGGCCGATGTGATGTTCCGCCCTGCCGATAGCCAGGACCTGGCCGCGTTTTTGCGCGACAAGCCCACCGACATACCGGTAACCGTGGTTGGCGTGGGATCGAACCTTCTGGTGCGTGACGGGGGTTTGCGCGGTGTTGTGGTCCGTTTGGGTCGGCCCTTTACCGACGTGACGGTGACGGGCGATGAAATCCATGCCGGTGCAGGTGCGCTGGATGGCAATGTCGCGCAGGTCGCACAGGAAGCAGGCCTTGCCGGGCTTGAATTTTTGTCGGGCATTCCTGGCACCATTGGCGGCGCATTACGCATGAATGCCGGTGCCTATGGTCGGGAAATGCACGATATCCTGATCAGCGCCGAGGCGATTGACAGCAAAGGCAATATTCACACCCTTGCCGTCAATGAAATGGGCCTGACTTACCGCCATTGCAATATTCCCGATGACTGGATTTTCACCAAGGCGGTACTGCGTGGCACCCCTGGTGATCGCGATGAAATCGCAGGCAAAATTGCCGAAATTCAGGAAGCCCGCAATGCCAGCCAGCCGGTGCGCGCCCGCACGGGTGGTTCCACCTTTGCCAACCCCATGCCCAAACGGGCATGGGAGGTGATTGATGCGGCAGGTTGCCGGGGCCTGACCATTGGCGGGGCGCAAATTTCGCCGCAGCATTGCAACTTCATGATCAATCTGGGCGATGCCAGTGCCGCCGACCTGGAAGAACTGGGCGAAGAAGTACGTCGCCGCGTGCGCGAAGATTCCGGTATTGATCTGCGCTGGGAAATTCGCCGCATTGGTGAACGTTTGGGACAATCGATTGTGGGAAAAGACGCATGAGCAAGCATGTCGCGGTAATTTACGGGGGCTGGTCAGCCGAACGCGATGTTTCGCTGTCTTCGGGGCGCGAAGTGTCCAAGGCATTGCGTGAAAAAGGCTATCGCGTATCAGAAATTGATGCCACCCGCGACCTTGCCCGCCAAATCACCGATCTGTCACCCCGGCCGGATGTAATTTTCAATGCCCTGCATGGCCGCTGGGGCGAAGATGGCACGGTACAGGGCCTTCTGGAAATTCTGGATATTCCCTATACCCATTCGGGTGTGCGGGCATCGGCCATTGCCATGGATAAAATCAGCGCCAAGGCCATGTTCCACGAAAAGGGCCTGCCCTGCGCAAAGCATATTTATGTTACCCGCGATGACATTGAAAACGGCATCGCCCTGCCCCCGCCCTATGTGCTGAAACCCAATAACGAAGGGTCTTCTGTCGGGGTGGAAATTATCCTGAATGACGAAGAACAACAGAACATGCTGGCCCGCGAATGGGTGCATGGCGATGGCGTGATGCAGGAACAATATGTTGCCGGGCGCGAAATGACCGTTGCCATCAAGGATGGGCAGGCAATGGAAGTGATTGAAATCCTGACAGGCAACCATGCCTTTTATGATTACCAGTCCAAATATGCCAATGGCGGGTCGCAGCACATTATTCCGGCCGATATCCCCGCTGCCCTGCGCACCCGCATGCGCGATTGCGCCGAACAGGCCTATCATGCGCTGGGTTGCAAGGGCGTTGCCCGTGCCGATTTCCGCTATGACCCGGAACATGACCAGCTTGCTATTCTTGAAATCAATACCCAGCCGGGGCTGACACCGACATCCCTGGTACCCGATGCAGCCCGCCATGACGGCATGAGCTTTGCCGACATTGTTGCATGGATGGTCGAGGACGCCTCATGCGCACGATAGCCGAACAGGCGCGCGAGCGCCGGGAAAAGGTTCAGCGTGAATATGGCTGGTCGGCGGTGCTGCGCAAAACCGCGCGCGTGTGCCGCTGGATCAGCGCGACCGCCATTATTGTGGGCGGGCCCGTTGCCCTGTGGCAAAGCGGCAAAACCGACCAGTGGCTGGAAACTGCGCGCAGCCAGGCCATTGATGCCTCTGCACGGTTTGGCATGGTGATCAATACCATCGACGTTGCCGGGCGCCACCGCACTGACCCCAACGCCCTTCTGGCCGCCATTGGCCAAAAGCCGGGATCGCCGATTATTACCTTTGACGCCGATGCCGCGCGCGAACGCATCGAACAGCTTTCATGGGTGCGCAAGGCCAGCGTTGAACGCCGCCTGCCCGACACCATCATCATCCATGTCGAGGAACGCCAGCCCCTGGCCCTGTGGCAGCATGGCGATAACCATATCCTGATCGATGCCGATGGCGTGCAGCTGCAGGATTACGAACTGGGTGATTATCTGAACCTGCCGGTACTGGTGGGCGAAGATGCCCCCGAACATGCGGCTGCCATGATGGCGACCCTTAAAACCGTGCCGCGCCTGTTTGACATGGTCACGGGCGCGCAGCGTATTGGCCATCGCCGCTGGAATGTGCAGCTTTCAAACGGCATGTTCATTCGCCTGCCCGAACATGACATGGACAAGGCCTGGACCCGGCTGGACCAGCTTGACCAGGCCCATAACCTGCTTGAAAGCGATGTGCTGGTGGTTGACCTGCGCCTTGCCGATCGCACCTTTGTCCGCCTGACACCGGGTGCCGCCGAACTGCGCCGCAACCCGCCCAAGGAAAAGAAAGGGTCGGTCTGATCCTTTCTGTTTTCCTGCGCGCGTCACGGTCACAACAACATCCCAATAAAGCAGCACCACCAAAATCGCGGTTCGCACATACTTAATCCCTACCTTAACATCCTTGCCCTGCAGGTGCGCCATCGCTATTTGATCCCTGTTCCTTTGCTCTGATTTGCCCCAAAAGCCAGTTTCCCATGACATTGCCCTGCATTACCCCCATCACCACCGAATATATGCGTGGTGTGGTCGAAACCGAAAACACCCCTACCGGCCTGATCCTTCATCGCCTGCCAGCATGGGCGCGCGCGCAAACCAGCGACCCGCAATTAACGATGGCCGAGGCCCAGCCATCGGGCATCCGGCTGGTATTTACCACCGAGGCAACCGAAATTGCCCTGCAGGCCCTGCCAACCAAACGGGTCTATACCGGTTTGCCCGCCCGGCCGGATGGTGTTTTTGAACTAGTGGTAAATGGCAAAGTGCAGCAGCAGGCCAGCATTCCCAACGGCGATATCCTGCATATCGATATGGCAAAAGGCACAGCAACACAGGAAACCGGCACAGCAGGCTTCGCCAGTTTTGCAGGCCTTGAAGCCGGGATCAAAAGCATTGAAATCTGGCTGCCGCATAACGAAACATTGCGCCTGGTTGCCCTGCACAGCAACGCGCCAATTGCCCCGATTGCCGCACCCACGGCACAGCAGCGTCGCTGGGTTCATTATGGCAGTTCGATCAGCCAGGGGTCGAACGCGGCCGCGCCAACCGGCATCTGGCCTGCCATTGCGGCCATGGCAGGCAATTTAGACCTGACCAATCTGGGATTTGGGGGTGGTGCAATGCTTGACCCGTTTATCGCCCGCATCCTGCGTGATCGTGACGCCGATCTGATCAGCCTTAAAGTTGGTATCAATATCGTCAATGGCGATATCATGCGCCGGCGCGCCTTTGGCCCGGCCTTGCACGGATTTATCGATACCATCCGCGAGAAACACTCCAACACACCCTTATTGCTGATATCGCCGATCCATTGCCCGATCCACGAAACTACCCCCGGCCCAACCAGCTTTGATTTCGCCGCCCTGGCAAAAGGCGAAACCAGGTTTGTCGCAACCGGCAACCCCGATGACGTTACCCAGGGCAAATTAAGCCTTCAGATAATTCGTGATGACATGTCGGCCATTGTAAAAGGCCGCCAGCAAACGGATACAAACCTGCACTATCTTGATGGCACCATGCTGTATGGCGCGCGGGATTTTGCAATGCATCCCCTGCCCGATCATTTGCACCCCGATGGCACCAGCCACCGCCTGATGGGTGAACGCTTTGCGGAATTAGTATTGGCTAAAAATGGGGCCTTTGCCAGTTAACGGCTATATGCATACAACAGCTGATCTGCCCCGCAGATACCGCGAAAGGCCGGTTCGTTACTGACCGGCCTGATCGCGGTGATCCGATGTGCGCCAAACCGGTTCGGGCTGGCCAAGGCTGTGAATTTCGTCAACCGGGCGGCCTTCAATCGCGTCGATCAAATGCCGGGCAAGTTCCTGCCCGGCCAAAATCAGATCTTCCCGCAGGCTATCAATACGCGGGCGGGTGAAATTCAACAGATCCGACGTTTCCTTGGCGATAACGTCAATATCCTGCCCCACCGTCAGGCCCGACTGGGTAATGCCATCAATCAGGGCCAGTGCACATATTTCACTGCCGCAAATAATGCCATCAGGCACGTAATCCTGATGGCGCAGGGCCATACCGGCCTGGCGCAAAACTTCACTGCCGGAATCAAGGTCAACACCGGGTAAAACCTCGAACGGGACACCGGCCTTTTTGGCAATTGTTGCCAACCCCGACAGGCTTTCACGATAATAGGTAAATTCGGACGGCGGGGATAACATTGCCAGCCGTTTGCGCCCGCGCGCCAGCAGCCGTTCGGCTGCCATCATGCAAAAGGCGCGGTTATCAAAATCGTGATAGGCATGTTGTTGCCCGCCATCGCACCGCCCATGGGTTACAAAAGGCAGGCCACTATTGATCAGGGCGCTGACACGGGCGTCTTCGGGCTTGATATGGGTGATAATCACGCCATCCGCAGCGCGGGTATCAAGGATGTAGCGGATCGGCGTCATCGGGTCGTCGCTGCGCGATTGCGGCGTTACCACAAGGTGATAGGGCGTTTCGCGGATAACATCGGAAATGCCGACAATCAGGCGGCGGGCAAATTCGGGAATTTTATCTGTCTGATCAAGAACCAGGCTGATGACATTGGTTTTACCCGTGCGCAGGCGCACCCCGGCGCGGTCTGGCCGGTATCCAATTGCATCGGCCACCTGACGGACGCGCTGTTTGGTTTTGGCGCTAATGTCGTGGGCGTCTTTCAAGGCCCGTGACACCGTTGTCACGCCCAGGCCCGTCATCTCGGCAATGGTTTTTAAGGTCGGTCGCGCGCGCGGGCCAAAGCTCCCGTCTGCGCGACCGCTTATTTCATGATCGGACAGCGTCCGTTCCTCCTTGTGTGGTCCGGCAATGGCTGGCATTTGCCTTGCTATTGCCATGCGGCCCGCTGCTAACGCAAGCGTTCCCCGCTTTGGGCATCAAAAAACACAACTTTATCAAGGTTGAAAACCAATTCATGGCTTTGCCCGGCCTGCCCGGTCCAATCCTGATGCAGGCGGGTTACCACTTCTTTGCCGCCCAATGTGGTAATGGCGTAAATGTCGGCCCCGGCCGGTTCGATCACGTCAATACGGCAGGATGCAGAAACAGTGCGCTGGGTGGTGGTGCGTGTTGCCGCACCACCCTGGGCATCGGTAATGGCTTCGGGGCGAATGCCCATAATCACCTTGCCACTGCTTGGCTGCCCGATGCCCGATGGCAACTGGTCAAAATCCAGCACCAGTGCATCCAGCCCGTCGCGGGACAGGCGCACGCTTGACCCTTCAATATCCACGGGGATCAGGTTCATTGCCGGTGACCCCATGAAATCGGCGACAAACAGGTTCGACGGGTCATTATAGATTTCAGCAGGCGTACCATATTGTTGAACAATACCGCCCTTTAACACCGCAATTTTGGTGCCAAGGGTCATCGCCTCGATCTGGTCATGGGTGACATAAACAATGGTTGTGCCAAATGTCTGGTGCATGCGTTTGATTTCGGTACGCATATCGACACGCAGCTTTGCGTCCAGGTTTGACAGCGGTTCATCAAACAAAAACAGCTTGGGATTACGCACCAGCGCCCGGCCCATTGCCACACGCTGGCGCTGCCCGCCCGAAAGCTGGCCAGGCCTGCGTTCAAGAAGGGCTTCTATTTGCAGGGTTTTGGCAACGTCACGCACCTTGGCATCACGTTCGGCCTTGGGCATGCCGCGCATTTCCAGGCCAAAGGCGATGTTTTGCGCCACATTCATATTGGGATAAAGCGCATAGCTTTGAAACACCATGGCAATGTTGCGTTCTGCCGGGGGCAGTTCGTCGATCACATCACCATCAATGCGGATTTGCCCGGTTGTCAGGTTTTCCAGCCCGGCAATGGTATTTAGCAGCGTGGATTTGCCACAGCCCGAAGGCCCGACCAGCACCAGAAAGCCACCTTCCTCGACATCCAGTTTGATGTTTTTCAAAACATCGACCGGGCCGAAACTTTTGCAAACGTTGTCAATTTCCAGAAATGCCATTCTGTTTAGACCTTTATTTCTTTTCTCGTCTGTTAACCCTTGACCGCGCCCGCCATCAGCCCGCGTACGAAATACCGCCCGGAAACGATATAAACGACCAGTGTGGGCAGGGCGGCCAGAATCGCCCCGGCAAAATGCACGTTATATTCCTTCACCCCGGTCGAGGATGACACCAGGTTGTTCAGTGCAACCGTCATGGGCATGGAATCAAAATCGGCAAAGGAGGCCCCAAAAAGGAAGTCGTTCCAGATATTGGTAAACTGCCAGATCACGGTAACCACAATGATCGGCCCGGAACTGGGCAGCAGGATGCGCGTAAAGGTGCGCACAAAACCGGCCCCGTCCATTTTGGCTGCCTTGATCAGCTCGTCGGGGAAGGCTGCATAATAGTTGCGGAAAAACAGGGTGGTAAAACCAAGCCCATAAACCACATGCACCAGCACAAGGCCGCTTGTGGTGCCCGCAAGCCCGATCATGCCTAAAATGCGCGCCATCGGGATCAGCACAATCTGAAACGGGATAAAGCAGGCAAACAGCATCAGCCCGAAAACAAGTTTATCGCCGGGAAACCGCCATTTCGTCAGCACATAGCCATTAAGCGCGCCAAGCGTGGTGGAAATGGCAACAGCAGGCACCACCATCAATAGCGAATTGATGAAATAGGGCCGAAGCCCCGTTGGCTCCACCCCGATTTGCGAGGATGACCACGCCTTTGCCCAGGGTTCGAGGGTAAAGACCTGCGGCAGGGACATCATATTGCCACCGCGAATTTCATCAAGCGTCTTTACCGAGTTCACCAGCATCACAAAAAGCGGCAGCAGGTAATAAACGGCAAATAGAATCAATATCATATACAGGGCCGCACGAATGATTTTACCCGTGCCAATCGCCGATTTCTGACTTGAATGGGACATTACCGGCGCTCCCGCAATTCGGAATAAAGATAGGGCACAATGATCGATGCAATCATTGCCAGCATGATCACCGCCGAAGACGCGCCAACCGCCATCTGGTTACGGGTAAAGGTGTAGGAATACATAAAGGTTGCCGGTAATTCGGTGGCACGGCCCGGCCCGCCATTGGTCAATGCAACAACAAGGTCATAGGCCTTGATCGCAAGATGTGCCAGCACCACAAAGGCCGACAGAAACACCGGGCGAAGCTGGGGAATGATGATGCGGGTATAGAGGCTCCAGTTACTGGCACCATCCATTTGTGCTGCCTTGAGGATTTCCCCGTCAATGCCGCGCAGGCCCGCCAGAAACATCGCCATGACAAACCCGGAGGACTGCCAGACAGCGGCAATCACCACAGTGTAGATCGCCATATTGCGATCCTTGATCCAATTGAAAGTGAAGCTTTCCCACCCCCACAGATGCATGGTGTTTTCAAGACCAAGCCCCGGATCAAGAAACCATTTCCACGCCGTTCCGGTCACAATGAAAGACAGCGCCATCGGATAAAGATAGATCGGGCGCAAAATGCCTTCGCCGCGAATTTTCTGGTCAAGCAGAATGGCAAGAACAAGGCCCAGCAGACTGCAGATCGCGATATAGAGAATACCGAAAATAGCCAGGTTTTGCAGGGCGGTAATCCAGTTTCGCTGCCCCCACAAATTGCTGTAATTGGCAAATCCCACCAGATCGAATGACGGCAGCATCCGGCTATCGGTAAAGGACAGATAACCGGTAAACAGGATAAATCCATAAACGAAAACAAGGATCAGAAACAGACTGGGGCTCAGCACCAGCCGGGGCAAGACTTCACGCAGCATGGACTGCGCCTTGCCAGGCATGCTTGAGGACATGACGATGCTCCGCACTTCGTTCTGATGGCCGGGAATATCCCGGCCATCAGGGCTGTTATTGATTTTTACTGCGCAGATTCAACAGCATTGACCAGTTCTTCGGCCGCTGTTTTGGAGTCATATTCACCGTTGAAATGGGCGGTGATGACGTCATACATCGCGTTTTTCACAGCGCTGGGCACTGCGTGACCATGCGCCATGGATCCAAACAGCGTGCCTTTTTCGTTGGCTTCGGCAAGCTGTTTCATGCCTTTCTGACCGCAGGCATCAAAGGCTTCGGGTGAAACGTCAGTACGTGCCGGGACAGACCCCTTAACAACGTTAAATGCCGACTGGAAGCTGGGCGACATCACCGCTGCTGCCAGCTTGTTCTGAGCATCACGGCGGTCTTCACCCACCTTGAACATCACAAACTGGTCGGAGTTGAACGTCACCGTGCCCTGGGTGCCCGGGAAACGGAAGCACATGAAATCCTGGTCCGGCACTTTGCCAGCATTCAGGAATTCACCCTTGGCCCAGTCCCCCATGAACTGCACACCGGCTTCCTTGTTGATCACCATTGCCGTTGCCAGGTTCCAGTCCCGACCCGAGAAATTGTCATCAACATAGCTGCGAAGCTGGGTCATGCGGTCAAATACCTTGACCATGGTATCGGAATTCAGGGCATCGGGATCAGTATCGATCATTGCCTTTTTATAGAATTCCGGCCCGCCCGTAGACATCAGCACGGCTTCAAACATGGTGGCGTCCTGCCAGGCCTGACCACCATGGGCAATTGCCGTGTAACCGGCACCCTTGATTTTATCAAGATCGGCAATCAGTTCATCCCAGCTGGTGGGCTGTTTCAGGCCAAGTTCATCAAAGATCGCCTTGTTCGCCCATACCCAGTTGGTGGAATGGACGTTGACCGGCGCGGCAATCCAGTGGCCGTCATATTTGGAAAATTCCTTAAGGGCATCGGGAACAACCTTGTCCCAGCCTTCCTTGCCAGCCAGGTCATCAAGGTTCGCCAGAACCCCTTCCTTTGCCCAGTCCTTGATATCGAAGCCAAGCATCTGGACCGCGGTCGGCGCGTTTCCCGAGGTGACACGTGCGCGCAGCACGGTCATGGCCTGTTCGCCACCACCGCCGGCAACCGGCATGTCGTTCCAGGTAACACCCTGTTCTTCAAGGTCCTTTTTCAGAACCTGAAGCGCCTTTGCTTCGCCGCCTGCGGTCCACCAATGCAGGACTTCAACGCTTTCATCAGCCCTGGCGATGGCCGTGGACATTGCCAATGCCGCCGCAACACCGATTCCTGCACGGGCAAACTTGCCGATAAACATGTGGTCTCCTCCCTGTAGGTTTTAATTAGCGGCTAATTACTGCAACGTTACAGTTGAGTGTCAAGCAAGACCTGTAACGTTGCAGTACAACACGGAAGAATTTCGGCCAAAACCGGCAGTTGCACAGCGGCGTTTACTGCATCGCAAAAAGACATTAAACCGTCAGTTGGGCAATAAAATGCAAAAGACTCCACCCTGCCTTAACCAATTTGCAACTGCTTTTGACCGAAAACCGGGATAAGGGGTGTTGACTATGCGGGCGACCTTCACCCCAGACATCAAGAAGCAAACTCAGAGCAAACAATTGGCACGCAGCAAAACGAGATCAGGGCTGATCGCAGCCCTGGATATCGGCACATCGAAGGTCTGCTGTTTTATTGCGCGACCCGACAGGTCGGGCCAGCCGAAAATTATCGGCATTGGTCACAACATGTCCAAGGGTCTGCAAAGCGGATCGATCGCAAATCTGGACGCGGCACAAGAAGTGGTGCTCGCGGCGGTTAATGCTGCCGAAAAAATGGCGGGCCAGACCATTGAGGCCGTGATCGTCAATCTGTCTGGCGGCAGGCTTGTTTCTGAAACCCACACCATCGAACTGCCACTGGGCTCCCGCCCGATTGGCAATCTGGAAATCCGCAAGCTTAATGACCAGAAAGACGCGCTGTTGCGTCAGGCTGGGGACGAGCTGATCCACACCGTTCCGCTGGGCTTTCGCGTTGACCAGTCCGTTGGGCTGGGCGACCCGCGCGGCATGTATGGATCGGTTGTCGGGCTGGATTTGCATTTCGTGCGCACGCAGATTGCTGCTTTGCGCAATCTCGAAACGCTGCTGGCACGCTGCCACCTTGAAATCGAGGAAACGGTTGTCACCCCGCTGGCATCGGGCCTTTCTGCCTTAACGCAGGACCAGCGCGAACTGGGTGCCACCGTGATCGATATGGGGGCAGGCACCACCAGCGTTGCCGTTTTCCATGGCGGGCAGGTTATTTATACCGCCAGCTTCCCCGTGGGTGGCGCCCATGTCACACGCGATATCGCCTATGGGCTGAACACATCGCTTTCCCATGCTGAACGGTTAAAAACCCTGCATGGCAGCGCACTAACTTCGCCATCCGATGACCAGGAAATTCTGGCCGTGCCGGTTATTGGCGACGAAGACGAAGCCAATGTGAACCATGTGCCGCGTTCGATGCTGATCAACATCATCAAGCCGCGCCTGGAAGAAACGTTTGAGCTGATCCGCGATCAGCTTGAAGCCAACGGCCTGTCGCAGATCGGTGGCCGTTCCATCATGTTAACCGGCGGTGCCAGCCAGTTGAACGCCATTGCCGAACTGGCAGGCCAGATGTTTGAACGCCCGGCAACCGTTGCATCGCCGCATGGTGTAACCGGTATGGCCCAGGCCACATCCGGCCCGGCCTTTTCGGCCTGTGCCGGGCTGTTGCTGCGTGCGGTTGAACAGCAAAACGACCCGCTAAGCGAAGCCATGAGCCACATTCGCCAGTCAGGCGGCCGCTGGGGCCGCCTGGGGGCGTGGCTTAAGGAAAATTTCTGATTCATCAGGCATTGAGCATCAGGCATCGGGGATTGGCCGGTTCTAAAGCTGAACCGCCAATCCCGCCGTGATCGCCGCCTGCAAGGCAAATTCACCAATCGCCAAATCCTGCAGGGCCATGCCCGAACTGTCATAAACCGTTACTTGCGCGTTTGATGACCTGCCATCACGGGTGCCATTTAACACATCGCCAATTGCCGTGATGTTTTCGCGCCCGATAAGACCCTGCCCGAACGCCACTTCATATTCCCCGATACTGACCGACTGTTCGATCACATCGGCAAACAGCGATGCCTTTGCCACCAGTTCGGGGGCCAATTCAAATTTACCAGGTCCATCTGCCCCCATCGCGGAAATATGCGTTCCCGGCGGCACCCATTCAAGCTGGATCAGGCCTTCGCGCGCCGCCGTTGCGGTAATGATGATATCGGCCTGTTGCACGGCATCAGGAATGGGGGCAGCCACGGCCTCCAGCCCAAGGTCTTTGGCAAGCTGTGCTGCGAATGATTTGGCCTTGTCAGCGGAACGGCCAGCGACAAACACCTTCCTGATCGGGCGGACTTCGTAGGCAGCGGCAACCTCGTACCAGGCCTGTTTACCGGTGCCGATAATGGCAAGCGCCGCCGCATCCTTGCGGGCCAGCGCCCGAATGGCAACCGCATCGGATGCGGCCGTGCGCAATGCCGTTAAATAGGATGCTGCAACCACGGCCCGGGGAAGGCCGGTATCGGGTTCAAGAAAAAAGGTGGTTGATCCATGTGCAGGAATACCGGCTTGCGGGTTTTGCGGCCAGTAACTGCCAATTTTAACGCCTGCCAGCCTGCGGGCATCAAACATGCCGCTTTTGATGCTGAAACGTGTTTGCGGGTCTGGCCCCTGCCCGGTCACCACGGGAAATGTCATTGCCTCGCCCCGGGCATAATCCCGAAACATCTGGTCAATTGTCGCAATCGCATCCTTGATGGTGACAATGCGATGCGCGGTTTCTTCGGATACGTAATACATATTGGTTTCCTTACCAGCCCGCAAAGCGCGACCATGTTGTATGGGTGAAATCCTCGCCGCTGCGGCACACATGATAGGCACCGTGCTGGGCGGCTGTTGCGCAGGCATGATTTGGCAAAATGCGTAGTTTGCTGCCTACGGCCAAATCCGGCAGGCGCGCATCCGCGCCCGGACGAATGGCCAGAATGCCATGTTCCTGATTGGCACCAACCATGATCAGGTCATCCATCGGTGTGCCATCGAGGGTGCAGGCAATACCATACCCCTGATCAACGGCCTGGCCCGCCGTGCCCCGGTCACGCGACATTGCCATCCAGCCAGCATCAACAATGATCCAGCCCTTTTCACGCTGATGACCAATCACCGTGGTCAAGACCGACAGGGCAATATCATCAATGCGGCACACATTAATGCCCGCCTGAAACAGGTCGAAAAACACAAAAACACCAGCCCGGACCTCGGTTACACCATCATAGCTTTTGGCGAAATGCGCCGTGGGGCTGGAACCGACACTTACCACTTCACATGCATGCCCCGCCCCCCGCAGGATGGTTGCAGCAAGCACGGCAGCAACCCGTTCCTGTTCGGCGGCGGCTTCCAGATCGGCAATGGATTTGGCGCTGTAACTTTCCCCGGCATGGGTCAAGACCCCGGCCAGATGGGAATTTGGCACCAGAATATCGGCAATGGCGCATAAAAGCGCGGCATCATCCGGCTTTACCCCTGATCGGTGACCATCACAGTCAATTTCAATTAAAACCGGGATCGGGTTTGTTGGGTCCGACAGCGCGGCAATGGCACGTGCCTGATCGATGTTATCAATTACGATTGTGATATTGGCCCCATCCGCGCGCAGTTTTTGCACACGCGCCAGTTTGTCGGGTGCGATGCCAACAGCATAGGTAATGTCGCGCACGCCATGGTCAAAAAACTGTTCAGCTTCGCGAAGGGTCGAAACGGTTGCCGGGCCGGTTGGCCGGGGCATTACGCGGCGGGCAACATCAATGGATTTGGGTGTTTTCAAATGCGGACGAAACCCGACGCCTGCTGTTGCCAGCCGTTCTGTCAGGCGCGCAATATTCCGGTTCATGCGCGTTTCATCCAAAATAAGGCACGGTGTCTGTAACGTGCTTAGCGCAACGGGTGTCGTCTCTGCCGGGTCCGTCATGGTCATCCCCTGTCATTCTGTGCCGGTTCTATCGGTGTGGAGGACCAGAATAAAGGTCGGTGCCCTTTCGCCCCAATTTACAGATTCTAAATTCTGCATTAAGTTTAAACTTAATGATTAACAGCATCGACCTTCAGTTTTTTATGGTGATTGCCAGGGCTTCGTCGCTTGCGGCGGCGGCACGCCTTCTTAATGTCACCCCGCCTGCCGTGACCCAGCGCCTCGCCGCCCTTGAGGCCCGGCTGGGTGTTAACCTGATTGACCGGCGCGGCAGGCATTTAACCCTGACCGATGAAGGCGAATTGCTCCTTGAACGATCCGAACGGATTTTGGCGGAACTGGGCGATATCACCGACCGCATCAATGATCGCCGCGGACTGATCGCCGGGCATTTGCGCATTGCAGCGCCCATCGGCTTTGGGCGCGAATATATTGCCCCGGCCGTTCGCACCTTCAAACACGCGCACCCCGATATCAGTGTGTCGCTGGACCTGTCCGACAATCCGATCGGGCAGCAACCGGAAAACCGCGACGTCATCATTCATATCGGGGAATTGCGCAACCAGCCCTTCCAGATGCAGCATATCGCGCCCAACCGGCGCATTTTATGTGCCGCACCGGCCTATATCGCCCGGTTTGGCCCCCCGGCCACCATTACCGACCTTGCCCACCATCAATGCCTGATCCTGCGTGAAAATGACGAAGACGTCTCCCTGTGGCGTTTTCACGCCGCAGCAAAACCCAAAACGAAGGAAACCGTGCGGGTAAACGGCGATATGACATCAAATGATGGCAATGTGATCCGCGACTGGGCATTGGCGGGCATGGGCATTGCCCTGCGATCGGAATGGGATGTTGCTCAACATATTCGCAAAGGCAGGCTGGTTGAAATCCTGCCGGACTGGCAGGTCGATGATGCGCCAATCGTTGCCCTGCTGGGACCACGCCATTTTCGTGCCGCGCGCATTCGTCATTTCATTAACCATCTGCGCACCTGCCTGACGCCTGTTCCCTGGAACGCGATGCCATAACTATCCCCATCGGATACGGCAGGATTCCCGAATGCCCGTTTCCGTTCATTTCCTAACGTCTAGCCCGTTCAGGCCATCGTTAACAAGCGGGCTGGCGGAGTAAAAATCGGCGTCGAATTGGAAAAATTTATAAAATGGGCGGCAACTGGCAGGTTTTGTTAAGGAAACTACGCCACTGTGGTTGCGAGCAAACGATATAACACGCGCAAATTACGGCCCTTTCGCATGGCTGACATGAAAAAGGGAATGTCAAAAACCTTTAAAAGCCGCCGACGTGACCGTGCTACAGTGCCGAAAATCGAAAACAGTGAAAAAAATTGAAAATTTTTCGCCGGTTAACGATGTCATTAACACCGCACTAACTCTTTCGCCTGTAAAAGATCAGCACGGGTCTAATTTCGGCAAAGGGAAGGCCGTTTTTGGATTCAGACTCCTAAGCGCGGAGAAGGAAGAGCAAACATGCCAACAATCAATTTTTCCGTACCTGAAGCGGAAGAAAACCTGAAACCAAAGATTACCGTTATCGGCGTCGGTGGCGCCGGTGGCAACGCGGTCAACAATATGATCGCATCCGAACTTGAAGGCTGCGACTTTGTCGTTGCCAATACCGATTCACAGGCACTGAGCCAAAGCAAGTCCAGCCGCAAGCTGCAGCTTGGCCGCCAGATCACACAGGGTCTGGGTGCAGGCGCACGGCCCGATGCCGGCAGTGCCGCTGCCGAAGAATCGATTGAAGAAATCCAGGCCCAGCTTGAAGGCAGCCACATGGTTTTCATCACCGCCGGTATGGGCGGTGGTACCGGCACAGGTGCCGCACCGGTTATTGCCCGTGCAGCCAAGGAAGCCGGCATCCTGACCGTTGGTGTGGTGACCAAGCCGTTCCATTTTGAAGGCACGCGCCGCATGCGCACTGCCGAACAGGGCATTGAACAGCTTCAGCAATATGTTGATACCCTGATCATCATTCCGAACCAGAACCTGTTCCGGGTCGCGAATGAAAAAACCACCTTCGCAGATGCCTTCCAGATGGCGGACGATGTTCTGCGCAACGGTGTGCGGTCCATTACCGACCTTATGATGGTTCCGGGTCTTGTGAACCTTGACTTTGCCGACATCCGCACCGTCATGAGCGAGATGGGCAAAGCCATGATGGGCACCGGCGAAGCATCGGGTGAAAAACGTGCGCTCGAAGCAGCCGAAGCAGCCATTGCCAACCCGCTGCTTGAAGATGCATCGATGAAGGGTGCGCGCGCCGTTCTCATCAACATCACCGGCGGCATGGACATGGCGCTGTATGAAGTTGACGAAGCAGCCAACCGTATCCGTGAAGAAGTCGATCCCGAAGCCAACATCATCTTCGGTTCGACCTTCGATCCGAGCATCGAGGGTGGTCTGCGCGTTTCCGTGGTGGCAACCGGCATCGACGCAGAAGAAGTCCGCCGCCCGAAACCGACCACCATTCCGCTGACCAATGCTCGCGCTGACAAACCGGTTGCCGCAAAACCGGCAGCAGGTTTTGGTGCCCAGGCCCCGCAGCAGCAGCCCGCCGTTGCCGAACACGCACCGGCAGCCGCAGCAGCCTTTAATGGCCAGGACGATTATGCAGGCGGTTCTTCGGTTGAAGATATGCCGACCGAACGTTTTGCCGCCACCGGCAATGCCCAGCAGCCCGGCCTGTCCAACCCGGCAGGTGAAGCCGCCCAGACCGGTTCGATCGAACTGGGCCAGACCGTGCTGAAACCGAACCCGGCCCTGCGCCAGGCCCCGCGTGCCCAGCAGCCACAGCCCAGCGTACCGCGCCAGCAGGTTGCCGATGACAATGGCGACATGCCGTTCATTCCGCCGCGTGCCGCACGCCCGACCGACAATGCGCCGGCCCGTGGTGAACCCGACGTTTATGATGCCGCCGATAGCGGCCATAACAACCGTCCGCGTTTTGGCGGCATTCGCAACCTGTTTGGCAAAAGCCAGCATCAGGCAGATGCCGATGCCGCCCCGCGCCAGCAGGCCGCTGCCCCGCAGGCACAGGCACCGACACCGCGCCAGACCGAACTCTCGCTTGGTGACGATGCACGGCCCCAATTGAAAGCCGATCCAGCTTCCCGGGTCAAAACGTCTTCGGCGTCTGACGACCTTCTGGAAATTCCGGCTTTCCTTCGTCGCCAGGCCAACTGACGACGATTCTCCGCGCGAAAAGGGGAAGGTTTCGACCTTCCCCTTTTTTAGTATCCGATCGCCGGGGCATCCGTAAAAATACGCAAAATCGCCGCATTGCTGCGCTGCAACGATTTTCTATATTGCATTGCGAATTTTTCTGATAAATCATTGATTTCACGTTTAATTTTAAACGTTACAAAGCGTAACAAAGAGTGATTTGCCGCATTGCGGTCTGGTCTGTAGTTTGTGATCCTAGCAAACGGGCCAACACGCAGCCCGATCAAAAGTTTCCGAAATACAACCTGATTTGTCTGGGGGTTCCCCGTGAATAATATTGCCGATATCAGCACCGCCTTTAATGACCAGCGCGCCGCAGTTTCGTCTGTCGTTTCGCAGCGCAGTCTGAAAAGCTCGATCGGTTGTGCCGGTGTCGGCCTGCATTCCGGTCAGAAAATCCAGATCACGCTGCACCCGGCACCGGTTGATCATGGCGTTGTTTTCCGCCGTGTCGATTTGCCCGGCAAGCCGACCTTCGCAGCCCTTTACAACGAAGTCATCGATACCCGTCTTTGCACCTGCCTTGGCGACCTTGAAGCTGGTATCAAGATTGGCACGATCGAACATCTGATGGCCGCCCTTGCCGGTCAGCGTATCGACAATATCCTGATCGATATTGATGCCGATGAAGTCCCGGTCATGGATGGCAGCTCTGCCCCGTTCACCTTCCTGATCGATTGTGTCGGGATCGAAGAACAGAATGCCCCGCGCATGGTGGTCGAGGTTTTGAAAACCGTTGAAGTCGAACATAACGGTTGCCGCGCCAAAATAGAGCCTGCCGAAGGCTTCCATATCGATTTTGAAATCGATTTCGCCAGCAAGGCCATTGCCAACCAGCGACTGGCAGTCACCTTTGATGATGGGGTATTTGTTAATTCCATCGCCCGCGCCCGTACTTTTGGCTTCCTGCACGAAGTCGAAGCCATGCGCAATGCTGGCCTCGCCCTTGGCGGTTCGCTGGAAAATGCTGTGGTGCTGTCGGGTGATTCGGTGATGAACGAAGAAGGCCTTCGTTACGAAAACGAATTCGTCCGTCACAAAATTCTGGATGCGCTGGGCGACCTTTATGCCGCTGGCCGCCAGTTGCAGGGCAAGGTTACGGCATATAAATCCGGCCATATGGTGAATAACATGCTGCTGAAAGCCCTGTTTGCTGATGACAGCGCATGGCGTTTGGTCCCGATGCGCACCGCCGCGCTCAATGCCAGCGAACCGGTACGTGTTTCCGCCTGAAGACCATGATGCAGGCAGATTGGCAGGCGCCTTCCCATAAGGGAGCGCCTGCTTTTTTTTGCCTGGAGCAGAAGCCAGCCTGATCTGGCCAAGGCTTAATATCAGGGCACAACCTGCCCAACCAGCCTGCCCTCAAGCAGGCTGAAAATTGCGTTTTCCGGCCTGCAAGGCACCGGCCACCATCGCAAGAATGGCAAATACCAGCACCGCGCAATCGGCACTGATATAATCCATCAGAAGCCCGAATATTGGTGCCCCTGCTGTTTGCCCCACCGCAAGGGTTAAAAAACCGGTCATAAGCCCGGTTGCCGGGCGATCGGGCAAAGCCCGGATTCCCCAAACCAGATAAACCCCGGTCAGCATGATATAGGCCGCACCAAACAGCACCCCGCCTGCCACAGCCAGTACCGGCACGGTAAAGCTGGCCCCAACCAGCACAATACCCAAGGCAATTGCGGCCAGAAACAGCCGGTGAATGCGATCCAGCCCAAAGCGCGCAACCAGTGTTCCCGCCAGTGCCCCGGCAATGCCTGCCGCGCCAATGGCAATCCACAGCATCCCCGCGCCACTATGCCCCCAATCAAGGCGCAGTTTCACAAGCTTGCTGCCAAAGGACCAGATCGCGGTGCTGGCCGCCCCTGTCAGGAAGGTTGCAGCGATCAACCGCATTAAATCGCCGTTTAACCGTGGCAGGCCGCTGGCCCCGTCGGTGGAAGCATCAGCAGGGGTGCTTTCACAGGCATGATTGCCACCATCACCATGCCCCGGCAAGGTCACCAGCGCGGCAAAAACCAGAAACAGCGCGCATATGGCAAAACCGGCAAAGGCAAACCGCCATTCGCCGCCCAATGCCAGCGCAACCGGACCAGACAGCACAACACCGGCACTGGTCCCGGCATTGATAATAGTGTTCATCGCGCCTTGCCGGGCAGGACGGATAATTTTGGCAACGGCGGCGGCCATCGGCGGCGATGCCAGCCCGGTGCTGGAACCCGCCAGTAAAACTGATACCGCCAGCCAAACCGGCGACGGCGCAAGGGCAATGCCCGCCATGCCCAGCGCGGCAACAATGGCCGCCGCCATCGCCACCCTGCGCGGCCCGAATTTTTCGGTCGCAAAGGCCGATATGATAATGGCGATGCAATAACCCAGAAATGACCCACCCGAAATCAAACCGCTTAAACTTGCGGAAAGGGAAAGGTCGGCATCGATTTGTGGTAAAAACAGGCCAAAGGCAAAACGGGCAAAGCCGTAACAAACGGCAATCAGCGCAAAACCCGTTGCGCCGAGCATGAAGGCGGGTGTCATGACCGTGCCAGCCCCATCAGTGCACCAGCGGCCCTACGCGCCACCACCACGGCATCTGACCCACGATAAACGGCTGTTGCCGTCGCCCCTTCAAATAAAACCAGAATCTGATCTGCAAGGTTTGCATCGTCATGGCCCAGATCCTGCGCAACGATAGCGCGCACCCGTTCGCCAAAGCGTTCCTTATGCGCAGCAACCACCGCCGCAATTTCGGGAACATCCCCGCCGGTTTCACCCAATGCCCGCAAAAACAGGCACCCCCGGCTACCTTCCGTTTCAAGCCAGTCATGCAGGGCAGCAAACAGTGCATCGACGCTATCAACGCTTGCATATTCCATAAACCGCTGTTCGCGCGCGGCAAGAACGGCGGCCATCAGCGCAGCCTTGCTACCGGCATGTTTATATAAAGTCCGGCTCGACATGTCGGCAGCCGCGGTTAACCGGTCCATGCCCGTAGCCATAAAACCGTGCGTATCAAACAGCTTTTCTGCTGCAGAAATAATTTTCGATCTGTTATCCATATCCAAGTGTAAAACGATCGTTTTACACTTGTCAACCAACCCGGCGTTCTGGCCCCTCCTTCATCTGGTGCCCACACAGGGCATGACGATTCGCCCGCCGATCCTGATCCCAGCCCCCACAGCATCCCAACCGATTAACAGCGCGAAATTGGCAAGGCGCGCCAACGGCCCCATCCTGATTGGAAACTCCGCACCACCGGGTTGGGGTGATATTTGCAACCATTTACAGTGATCGGAACCGTTACGGCACACAGCCAAGATCACAAAGCCAGCCGCGGCTATCCGCACCGGAAAACACTCGATTTTTGAGGGCGAATTACCACGCCGGATGCGTAGATTTGCGGGCTGTTTTGGGGAAAAGCGTCGAAAAAGCCATTTTCATTGATTCAACCACTTGCCCACAGGCGGTATTGGCGTGATATAGTCCGCCCCACACCAGCGAAATCCGATGGGTTTCAGTACGACCGCAGACAGAATTAAGGATTCCAACCTTGCCTCGTTCGGCTCACGCGAAACATCTGATTGCCGTTTGCGGCCTTGCTCTTATGCTGGCTGCGTGTTCAAGCACCAAAGAACCGGAATATGTCGAAAGACCGGTTGCGGAGCTTTACAACACTGCCCAGGATCTGCTGGACCAGAAAGAATACCAGAAAGCTGCCAAAGCCTTTGACGAGGTGGAACGCCAGCACCCCTATTCGGTCTGGGCGACCAAGGCGACGCTGATGTCGGCCTATTCCTATTACCAGGACAACAAATATGACGACGCGATCAGCGCGCTGGATCGTTTTATTTCGTTGCACCCTGCCAATGCTGATGCCGCCTATGCCTATTACCTCAAGGCACTCAGCTATTACGAACAGATTTCCGATGTGCGGCGTGACCAGCAGATGACCGAAAAGGCAATGCAAAGCCTTGATGACGTTATCCGCCGTTTCCCCGACAGCAAATATGCCCGCGATGCCAAGCTGAAAAAAGACCTGACGGTTGACCATATGGCCGGCAAGGAAATGAGCGTTGGCCGCTATTACCAGGATCGGGGCGACTTTTTGCCGGCAATCAACCGGTTTAAAAAGGTAATCACCGATTACCAGACCACAACGCATGTTCCCGAGGCGCTGTCGCGCCTGACGGAATGCTACCTCGCGCTGGGCCTGACAGGCGAAGCCAAAAAGACCGCATCGGTCCTTGGCTATAACTTCCCGGGCAGCGAATGGTACAAGGATTCCTATGACCTTGTGCTCGACAAGCAGACGGAAAACAACGAAGACGAAAGCTGGTGGGATTCCACAACCAGCGCCCTTTCCAACCTGTTCTGATTGCCCAAGCGCCTTTAGCGACGAAAACAGCCAGATTTTAACGCCCTACGCACATAATTTGTGCGCAGGGCTTGCAAGCACGACAATGTTTCGGCACTCTGCAATCGACGCTATGTTCCCGTCCTGTTCTGCGTCTATCTGTAACAACGCCAGTATGCCAACATGCTTCGACGCCTCAGCATTCGCAATGTTGTCCTGATCGATAAACTGGACCTGGATTTCCACGAAGGACTTAGTGTTCTGACCGGGGAAACCGGTGCCGGTAAATCCATCCTGCTTGATTCATTGGGTCTGGCACTTGGTGCGCGCGCCGATAGCGGCCTGGTCCGCCATGGCAATGACAAGGCCAGCGTTACCGCCACCTTCCAGCTTCCTGCCGGTCACCCGGTCTTTGGCCTGTTGCATGAACAGGATATCGACATCGAGGATGACGAACTGGTTGTACGCCGCGTTGTCACCGCCGATGGCCGGTCACGCGCCTATATCAATGATCAGTCGGTATCCATTGGCATTTTGCGCGATGTCGGCAATTACTGTGTCGAAATTCAGGGCCAGTTTGACCAGCACGGCCTGTTGGACCCGACAACGCACCGCGCCACCCTGGATGCCCACGGCAACCTGACCCAGGCCGCCCTGAAGGTGCGGGATCACTGGCGCAACTGGCGTGAAACCCAAAAAGAACTGGCAAGTGCGCAGGCCCGCATCACCAAAGCCCGCGAAGAAGAAGAATGGCTGCGCCATGCGGTAGACGAGCTTGACAAGCTGGCCCCCGTGGAAGGCGAAGAAGAACAGCTTGCCGAGGAACGCCAGTTCCTGATGCATGGCGAAAAGCTGGTTGCCGCCCTGGGCGACGCCGAAAATGACCTGTCGCGCGGCAAGGGGGCGGAAAGTGCTATCCGTTCGGCCCAGCGCCACCTTGAGCGCGAGCTTGAAAAGGCCGATGGCCGGTTTGAACCGATCATCGAGGCACTGGACCGTGCCGCCATCGAACTTGAAGAAGCCATGCGCGCCATTTCGGCAGCACAGGCCGATTTGAACCTTGACTCAGGGCATCAGGAAAATGTTGAAGAACGTTTATTTGCCCTGCGCGCAGCCGCACGCAAATATAATGTTCCCGCCGATGGCCTTCATAACCTGATGAAGGATTTCCGCCGCCAGATCGAACAGCTTGAATTTGGTGAACAGGAACTGGAACGCCTGAAGGAAGCCGGGGCGAAATACCGCCAATCCTTTATCGAGTCTGCCGAAAAACTGCATGAAGCGCGCAAAAAAGCCGCAGCCAAAATGGATGGCGCCATTAATGCCGAATTGCCGCCGCTGCGCATGGACAAGGCCCGCTTCATTACCGAAATCATCGCCCTTGAAGAAAACGAATGGGGGCCAGACGGGCTGGACCGTGTGCAATTCACCGTTTCCACCAACCCCGGAAGCCCCGCCGGGCCGCTGAACAAAATCGCATCAGGCGGCGAACTTTCGCGCTTTCTGCTGGCCCTGAAGGTGGTTCTGGCCCGTGTATCGGCTGTACCCAGCCTGGTATTTGACGAAGTTGACAGCGGTGTTGGTGGTGCCACAGCAGCTGCCATTGGCGAACGCCTGCATCTGCTGGCACAGGAACGGCAAATTTTGGTCATTACGCACAGCCCGCAGGTGGCTGCACGTGGCAGAACCCACCTTAACATCGCCAAACGCGAAGATGCCGGGGCCATGGTGACACGGGTAAACGAACTGGTGCAGGATGCACGGCGCGAGGAAATCGCCCGCATGCTGGCAGGGCATTCCATCACCGCCGAGGCACGCGCCGCCGCCGACAGCCTGCTGGGCCTGCCTGCCTGACGAAACGATGGCTGCGGGCAACTGACCCGCCCTTGCAGCAGGGTTGAATTTGCCCGCATTACAGGTTGGCATGATTAACCATTCCAACCTGCCAGCCCCTGTCAGGAAGATGGCGGGTGGGGAAACTAATCCTCGCCAGCAACGGCACCGTATTTTAAAAGACCCGAACCAACGGCCCGCAATCTGGAACGGAAAACAAAACGACATGAGCGCCGATAAAACAGCGTCTGAAACCGCGAGCGAAACCCCGGTTACCGATATTGAAGCCGAAGCCGCAGCACTGGTCGAACCAGCACCGGCCCCGGCCAGCGATGGCATTGTCCCGCCAATGCCCGAAAGCCGCAGTGACGCCACACGCCAGCACGCGGAAATCGCCGAAAAAATCCGCAGCTTCAATACCGCCTATTACGTCAATGACGAACCGCTGGTGCCTGATGCGGAATATGACGCACTGTTTGGCCGCCTGATCGAACTTGAAAGCCGTTATCCGACGCTCAAGAAAAACAGCCCGACGCAGGAAGTGGGCGCATCCCCCGCCGAAGGCTTTGCCAAAGTGCGCCATGCGCGGCCGATGCTGTCCCTTGCCAATGCGTTTTCGCGCGAAGATATCGTCGATTTTCTTGCCCGTATCCGCCGCTTTTTGAACCTAACGGCGCATAGCCCGGTTGAACTGGTTGGCGAACCGAAAATTGATGGCCTGTCGCTGTCGCTGCGTTATGAAAACCGCACATTGGTAAGTGCTGCAACACGCGGTGATGGCACCGAAGGCGAAGATGTGACCGCCAACGTCGCCCATATTGACGATATTCCCCGCACCCTGCCCGATGATGCACCAGAGGCCGTGGTGGAAATTCGCGGCGAAGTTTACATGTCACGGTCCGATTTCCAGAAGCTGAACGAAACACAGGCCGAAGCCGGCAACAAAACATTTGCCAACCCGCGCAATGCCGCGGCCGGTTCGCTGCGCCAGTTGGACCCGTCGGTTAGTGCCAAGCGGCCATTGCGCTTTTTTGCCTACAGCTTTGGCGAACTGTCCGAAAGCCTGGCTGAAACGCACTGGAATTTCATTGAAAAGATCAAGGGCTGGGGCTTTGTCACCAATCCCTATACCCGCATGCTACATAATGCCGATGAAATCATGGCGTTCTACGAAGAACTGAGCAACCAGCGCGCCGAGCTTGATTACGACATTGATGGCATCGTTTACAAAATCAACGATTTTGAACTGCAACTGCGCCTTGGCTTTGTCAGCCGTTCGCCGCGCTGGGCCATTGCCCATAAATTCCCGGCGGAAAAGGCAAAAACCCGGTTAAATACCATTGAAATCCAGGTCGGCCGCACGGGCGCGCTAACCCCGGTTGCGCATCTGGAACCAGTAACGGTTGGTGGTGTTGTGGTATCGCGCGCCACCCTGCATAACCGCGACGAAATTGAACGCCTGGGTGTCCGCATTGGTGACCTTGTAACGGTGCAGCGCGCGGGTGACGTTATTCCGCAGATTTTGGGTTACGTGCCGGAAGAACGGCCCAACGACAGTGTTGAATTCCACTTCCCCGATACCTGCCCCAAATGCGGCAGCCACGCCATGCGCGAAGAAGGCGAGGTTGTCACTCGGTGCAGCGGCGGACTGATCTGCCCGGCACAGGCTGTCGAGCGGCTGAAACATTTTGTGTCGCGCAATGCCTTTGATATCGAAGGCATGGGCGGCAAACATATCGAAGCCTTCCATGAATTGGGCTGGGTCAAGCAGCCGGGCGATATTTTCCGTCTGGAAAATGATCACGGCGATGAACTGCGCAAACTGGAAGGCTGGGGCCCGAAATCGGCCGAAAACCTGTTTGCCAGCATCAATGAACGCCGCAGCATCGGGCTG
This sequence comes from Thalassospira marina, assembly GCF_002844375.1. NCBI lineage: Bacteria > Pseudomonadati > Pseudomonadota > Alphaproteobacteria > Rhodospirillales > Thalassospiraceae > Thalassospira > Thalassospira marina. The sequence continues at coordinate 3,209,206 of NZ_CP024199.1, forward strand.
GATCGTTTCATTTACGCCCTTGGCATCCGCCAGATCGGCCAGGCCACGGCAAAATTGCTGGCCCGCCATTATGGCAACGTCGCCGCCTGGCGCCAGGCCATGGTCGATGCCCAGCAGGCCGACAGCGATGCGCTGCGCGATCTGATCAATATTGACCAGATCGGCCCCGGCGTTGCCCACGACCTGCTGGAATTTGCCGCCGAAAGCCATAACCGTGAGGTTCTCGATGACCTGCAATCCCTGCTGACCATCACCGATGTCGAGGCCCCGGCCAATGTCGATAGCCCGGTCAGCGGTAAAACCGTGGTCTTTACCGGCAAGCTGGAACTGTTTTCACGCAACGAGGCCAAGGCCAAGGCGGAAAGCCTGGGCGCAAAAGTTGCCGGGTCGGTTTCAGCAAAAACCGATTATCTGGTTGCAGGACCGGGTGCGGGTTCCAAACTAAAGAAGGCAGAGGAAGCCGGGGTCACTGTTCTGGATGAACAGGGCTGGCTGGACCTGATCGCCACATAACAATCTTTACGGGCATCGATTGCGGATTAAAGGAAATAACCATGGAAGACCTGACCAGTTTTTTTCACCGCTATGGCGATGCCCATTTGAAACTGTCTGGGGATGCGCTGGCACCGTTTTTCCATATTCCCGGCCTGATCAACGATTTGGGCGGCGTGCATGCCATTTCATCCCATGATGATCTGGCCACCTATCACGCCCCCTTCATTGCCGAACTGACCAAGGCGCGCCTTGCCATTTGCAAGGCGATGCTAACCGAACAGCAATCCGCCCTGCCCGGTGGTGCGCGCGCAGTTGTTTCCTTCCGGTTCGGGAACGAGACAAACGACCTGATCTTTGATTGCGATTATGCCTTTGCCCTGATGCGCGTCGAGCAGGACTGGAAAATTGTTTTCGCCCAGCTCGGCGAAATTCGATATAGCGACCTATATTAGTATAAAGTCCGGTGTCGTCCGTGCCATCGCCGGTCGAAGTCTGCGTACAGCACCCACCCGGCCTGCCATCGCCTTGCCAAGGGAAATATCCATGACCCAACCCCTTGCCCAGCCGCCATTACCCACAACAACCGCTGCCCGGCCTGTTACTGCGGTGATGGGAACAGCACAGGGCCACGTCGTGTCCAGCCCATGGCGTAATTTGGCACTAGGGGTGCTCGCTGCCTTTATGGCATTCGCAGCAGGCCCGGTAACACCGGCACAGGCCGATAACTGGTTTGAACCACTATCGGGCAAGCCCCGCGCGGTTGATGGCGATACGCTGGAATACGGCTTCAAGCGGGTTGACCTGTATGGCGCCGACAGCTTGGAACGTTTTCAGAAATGCGTTGTTAGCGGACAAAGTACCGCATGTGGTGCCGATGCCTGGCAGGCCATCACCAACCTGATCGCAAAGACCCCGGTTCGGTGTGAAACCAAGGCCATCAACCGCTATAAGCGCAACATGGCCATTTGCCGCAATGCCAATGGTGTTGATATCGGCCAGCAGCTTGTCGCAATGGGATGGGCCGTTGCCCGCCCTGATGAAATGCCGACTTATGCCGCTGCCGAAAAATCGGCCAAGGCCGCGCGCCGCGGTGCATGGGCGGGCAAATTCATCGACCCGCTTCAATGGCGGCGGGGCGAGCGCCTGCCGGAACATAAAATCAGCATTTACTGACTGTTTGGGATGGCGTGGAACGGTTGCCATTAATGTTTCCCATCAGGCCCGAACGTAAAAAAGGCTGGCGCAGCACGCACCAGCCTTTTGTCTTTATTTCGATCATTCACAGCCCAGCCTAGGCCGCAGGCCCCTGAAAGGGGCGCGCCAGCAGTCGGCCAAGCCCGGCCAGGGTCATTTTGTTTTTAAGCGAGGCTACGCCCACAATAACCACAACAAAACCAGCCATTTGTGTGGGGCTTAGGGTTTCGCCCAATAACAGCCAGGCAGCAAAAAATGTCAGCGCCGGGCCGGAAAGCGAAATTAACGAGGCCTGGGTCGCGCCGATACGCCGGATACCTTCGAACAGCAGGAAAAACGGGATCACGGTGCAGAAAATCGAAATGCCCGTCGTCCATAGCACCCCTGCCAGATTAAGGTGCAGCGGCTTTTCAACAACCAGTTCATAAAGAACCATGGCAATACCGGCCACTGTATTGATCAGGGCAGAAAAATGCATGGAACCAATGACATTGATTTTGCGCTGGCTGAAATAAAGGTAGCAGGCATAGGTCAGCGCCGACGAAAATGCCCAAAACACCCCCTGCCAGACATGGTCTGACACCAGCGATACCCCATTGGGGGCCACCACCAAAATCAACCCGCAATAGGTGATCAGAAAACATATGATCTGCCGGGGCGGCGGCAGGCGCCAGCGATGCACTGCTTCCAAGATCATGACAATGGCGGGGAAGCTGAACAGCACGATGCGCGATACCGTGACATCAATGATGGAAACGGCGGTAAAATCGCACAGCGAGGCGGCAAAAAACAGCCCACCAAATGCCCCACCCCAGATCATGTCTGCCGGTCGCATGGCCCGTTCACCGGGGCGGTTTTTGCCAAACATCCACACGCCAAACCAGAAAAACGGCATCGCGATTAAAAACCGCAACAGCAAAAGCCCATCCACCGTCATGCCGGTTGCATAAACAAACTTCGCCAAAAGCCCCTTCATCGCCAGCGCGCAAGTGGCAAGCAGCACCAAAATCAGTGCAGAACGTGCCGTTTTGGCCTGGGCTGCCTCGGCGGCCGCAGTTTTTGCTGTATCGGCCGAATTGGCCGCACTCGCGGCATGTGCAGATGTCGCATCATCTGGCGACGGGGTGGCATCATTGGCTGGCGCATTGCCAGTCAATGTTGATGAACTGGGGGGCATTGGGAACTCCGATCTCTCTATCCCCATATCCTACGCCGCCACAGACATTATTCAATTCGAATAAAATATTACCAGCTATCAGCTTTGCTGATAACATAAGCAAACCCGCATCAACCACGATCAAAAGCCGCCATCATGGATATCAAACAGCTTCGCAGTTTTATTCACATTGCCGAACTGGGAAGCCTGTCGCGCGCGGCCGACCGGTTAAACCTGTCGCAACCCGCACTAAGCCGCCAGCTTAACCTGCTGGAAGAAAACCTGAATACCCAGCTTCTGGAACGTACCGGACGCGGCGTGAAACTGACCGAAGCAGGCCGTATTCTGGCCGAACGGGCGCGTGTCATTTTGGGCGACCTTGCCCGGCTGGAAGCCGATCTTAGCGAACGGCGCGATCACGTGACCGGCCATGTCAATATTGGCCTGCCCCCCAGTGCCGGCATTGTCATAACCGGCGCGCTGGTGGAAGCCGTGCGCGACCGCTACCCGGAGCTTAGCCTGTCCATCGCCGAAGATTTAACTGGCGATATTCAGGAAGGGCTGCTTTCGGGGCGGCTGGATGTTGGTGCACTTCATGATGGCATGATATCGCGCAGCCTGCATTCCGAACCCCTATGGCGCGAAGACCTGTTTTTGATTTCGCATCCATCCTTGGTGCCTGAAAATGCCACCGCAATTGCCTTTGAAGATGTGGTGCGCCTGCCCCTGATCATGCCAACGCCCAAACATGGCCTGCGCGCCAAAATGCAGGAAGCCGCCTTTCGTGCCGGACGCCCGCTGATGCCTGTGGTCGAAGCCGATGCCCTGCGTGTGCTGGTTGACCTGGTCCATCGCGGTTTGGGGCATACGGTTTTACCACGGTCCTCCCTGGTGGCCGAACTTTCCACCGGGCGGCTAAAGGCACGGCGCATTACCCAGCCTGGCATGGCGCGTACCGTCATGCTGTCCTGGTTGCAGGACCGCCCGCTAAGTGCCGGGACAAAGGCGGTGATTGATACCCTGCGTGAACTGGCTGGCACCGTACCAATGGGCGACTAAGCCCCTGCCAGTCAGGCGTTTGTGCCGACATCCTTGCAAAACAAAACCGGCATTCACGGAGAATGCCGGTTTTTATTCAGATCCCCAAACGGATCATCTGGTGCAATCAGGCGTCGGCTGATGAATCAGATGAACGTTTCCACAAATTCAGGCCGCCATCGGTGGCGTATTTGTCAATTTCCACCAGTTCTTCGGTGCTGAATTCAAGATTGTTCAGGGCATCAAGGCTGTTATCAAGCTGCGCAACATGGCGCGCACCAATCAGGGCGGATGTAATTTCCGGGCGACGCAGCACCCAGGCAATCGCCATCTGCGCCAGTGACTGGCCGCGACGCTGGGCAATCTCGTTAAGGGCTTTAACGCGATTGATGTTTTCTTCAGTCAGCATCGAAGACTGGAACGAACCACCTTCTGCTGCGCGCGAATTATCGGGCACACCATTAAGGTATTTATTGGTCAGAAGGCCCTGCGCCATCGGCGAAAAGGCAATGCAGCCAATACCCAGTTCAGTCAGGGTATCAAGCAGGCCTTCTTCCTCGACCCAGCGGTTCAGCATCGAATAGCTGGGCTGATGGATCACGCAAGGCGTGCCCAGTTCCGTCAGAATTTCCTGTGCCTTGCGGGTCATTTCCGCCGAATAGGACGAAATACCGACATAAAGCGCCTTGCCCTGGCGAACAACCTGGTCAAGCGCGCTCATGGTTTCATAAAGCGGCGTGTCCGGGTCCACACGGTGCGAATAGAAAATGTCAACATAATCCAGCCCCATACGTTTCAGGCTCTGATCCAGGCTGGAAATAAGATATTTGCGTGATCCCCATTCGCCATAGGGACCAGGCCACATGCGATAGCCCGCCTTGGTCGAAATGATCAATTCATCACGATGGGCGCGCAAATCCTGATCAAGGATGCGGCCAAAGTTTTCTTCGGCCGAACCGGGCGGCGGGCCATAGTTATTGGCAAGGTCAAAATGGGTAACACCGCGATCAAAGGCACGGCGGATCATGGCACGCTGGGTTTCGTAAACGTCAACGCCACCAAAATTGTGCCAAAGACCAAGGGTAATTTGCGGTAATTGAAGGCCGCTATGGCCACTGCGGCGATAGGTCATCTGTTCGTAACGCGATGCGTCGGGCATCCAGTCCGATGACATGGTCTTCCTCCTGATTATTTTTGTTTTGGGTTTTCCCAAAATTTGAATCGATCCAATGCGCGAGAGAATACGTTATTTCCCCTCGCCCTGTCAGGTGCGAATTGCAAAAACCCGAACATAACCAATCACGAACAATCAAAAATTCAGGCAGGCAACCATGCGCCACTTAACCCGTCCCCACATTCATCCACACAGCCATGGCGGCAACAAAAGCATTTTGCCGATTGGTTCTTCGAACAAAGCGTTTATTGGGTGTATACAGGGAAACAAAGCAGACAGACGGGCACAACAGCAGGATAGAAAAACAGATGAAAGCGAGCATCCGCGGACTGGAACTGTTTCGATCGATCATGCTGACCGGGTCGATCAGCAAATCGTCGGTCGAACTGAACATTTCCCAGCCCACCGCCAGCGGTCTTTTGAAACGGCTGGAGGATTCACTGGGGCTGATCCTGTTTGAACGCAGTGCCTTTGGCCTGTCGCCCACGCCCGAAGCAATCAAGCTGCTGCCCGAAGTTGACCGGATGTTTCAGCATCTGGACCATGTGCAAACCAAAATCGCCAATATTGCCGAGGGGGATTCAGCATTTCTATCGGTGCAGTCCCTGCCATCCATGTCGCAGCACTTTGTCGCCCCAACGATTAAAATCCTGTGCGAACATTTCCCCAAGGCCACCATTTCCATCCATTCCGGACAATCATCCCAGGTGGTCAACAGCATCCGCATGGGGGCCTTTGATGTTGGCTTTGTTTATGGGGCGCGGGAAAATTCGACGCTAGAATATATCCCGCTCAAGAAAATCAAATTCGAATGCGTGGTGCGCGCCGATCACAGGCTGGCGCAAAAATCCCATGTCGAACCATCGGACCTTTTAAACGAAGATCTGATTTTAAACCGGTCAGGCACCTATTTGCGCAATGCGCTAAACCGTGCGCTGCGCCAGCATGATATTCCCGTTTCGCCCAAGGTCGAAACCGGCACGCTGCAGGCCTATGACCTGATCAATTCGGGGATTGGTATTGGAATCCTTGATACGTCGCTGCTTTCCGATAACCATTATCCCGACCTGGTCGCTGTACCGACCTTCATGAATATCGAGGTCGAGGCCTGCGCCATTTTCAACAAGACCACGCCGCTTTCCCGTGTTGCCCACCAATATCTGACCATCGTGCAGGATTTCTTCAATTCGGCAGGCAAAGCGGATTAAGGCCGACATCCCCAAACGCAAAACGACCCGGCTATACCGGGTCGCTGCGTAAAAATATCCTGCATGTCAGACAAGGCTGACCGGCTGACGAACCGGTTATTCGGCTGCGCCTGCAATTTCTTTCAGACGGGTCATGACCTCGGCACCGACCAGCGGTTCACCCAGTTCTTTCCAGACCGGCTTCATCTTGGCGACCCAGGCGGCGTGCTGTTCATCATTCAGGGTGTGAATTTTAACGCCGCTCTGACGGATGGCTTCAACATCGTCATTGTTCATCTTAAGGCCGTTTTCGATGTTCCAGTCGGTTGCGGCTTTCAGCGCATCGGCAATACCGGAACGGACATCATCGGGCAGGCCATCCCACCAGTTCTTGCTGGTTCCAACCATGTAGTAGGAATACATGTGGTTGGTCAGGGTCAGATGATTGATCATTTCATACATGCCTGAACCCTTCCAGGCATTCGGGGTAACTTCGGCACCGTCGATAACACCGGTCTGAAGGGCGGTCGGGGCTTCACCCCAATTCACGCTAACCGGGTTGGCATCAACCGCTTCAAAGGTTTTGACATATACCGGGGCAGACTGAACACGGATTTTCATGCCGGCAATATCCGCCGGGGTCAGCACATCCTTGGAGCCGGTATAACCCAGAACACGCGGGCCATTGATCCAGAAAGCAACCGGTTCAATGTTTTTCGAGCGCAGCTGCGGCACAAAAATGCTGCGAACCGTTTCGTCCTTCATCGCGGCCGAGAATTTTTCCGGCGTATCGAGAAGAAACGGCAGGTTAAATGCATTCATGCCCTTGGCAAGGGTGGCATAGGTGCCGGTTGTCGGTGCAATGAAGTTAACCGCACCAAGCTGAAGGCCCTGGACCTGGTCGCTCTGGTCAAACAGGGTGCTGGAATGGTGCAGTTCAATCTCGACCTTGTCACCCAGGCGTTTTTTGACTTCTTCGGCGAATTTTTCAAAGGTCTGGCCCTTCAGGCTGACTTTGGCCGAATCATCGGACATCACGATTTTGATCGGGGCAGCATTGGCAATCGATGCACCAAGGGCAACCCCGGCCATCAGAATACCAGCCAGCGTCAAACGCAGTTTCCCGGTATATTTCATCTGTTTTCTCCACTGTTTATCATTTTATTGGTCACCCCATTCCGTCCCCGGAAATCGGTGTTGATCACTTCATCAAAGCCGGCAGATAAAGCGAAATTTGCGGTATAAAGGTCACAAGAAGCAGGGCCGTCAGGGTCGCGGCGATCCAGGGCAAGGCAGCCCGGAACACATTCAAAACCGACATGCCCGAAATGCTGCTGGCGACAAAAAGGTTCATGCCAACTGGCGGGGTGATCAGGCCCAGTTCGATATTCACCACCATGATGATGGCGAAATGGATCGGATCGATGCCAAGCGACCGGGCCGCAGGCTCCAGCAGCGGTGCAAAGATCAGGATGGTCGGGACCCCTTCAAGGAAGAAACCGACAATCACCAACAGCACATTGACGCATAACAGGAACTGAACCGGCGACAGCCCGGCATCGAGAACCAGTTGGGCCAGTTTGGCCGGCACACCGATTTTGGTAATGAAATAGCCAAACATCAGGGCATTCGCCGTGACCCAGAAAATCATGCCAACGCGTGGCACCGTTGCGGCAACAACGTTAAAGACATCCCGAACCTTCAGTTCGCGGTAAATCAGCATGCCGACAATAACCGCAAGCGCGATGGCCACCAGGGCGGCCTCGGTCGGGGTGAAGATGGCCCCGCCATCGACCTGCATGCCAAACAGTTCAAACCCCGGAAAACCGTAAATCCCGACGATAATCACGATGGGCAACAGCAATGCCGGAAAGCTGACGCGAAATGCTCGGCCCATTTCCCCAACGGCTGCCCGCTGGCGGACTTCAACCCCTTCGCGGGTTGCAAGGAAGCGTGCGGTAAACAGCAGCAGCAGGCCATAAATCACACCCGGCACCACACCGGCCAAAAACAGCTTGGGGATCGATGTTTCAGTGACAAAGCCATAAAGGATCAGCGGAATGCTGGGTGGCAGCAAAATACCGATCGAACCCGATGTGCAAATCGCCCCGATCGAGAATTTTTTGGAATAACCTTCCTTTAGCAGCGCGGGATAAAGAATGTTGCCCACCGCCGCAACCGTGGCCGGGCTGGAACCAGAAATCGCTGCAAAGAATATGCAGGTCAAAACCGTTGCCATGCCAAGGCCAGCCTTGAAATGCCCCAAAAGTGCCGTTGCCAGATCGACCAGGCGACGCACCAGCCCGCCATTTTCCATCAGGGCCGCAGCCAGAAAGAAAAACGGCACAGCCATCAGGGTGAAATGTTCAAGATTGGTCAGCAGTTTCTGGCCAAGAATCCCGGTGGGAATCGGCGAGAAAATGATCGAGGACAACACCGCCGCACCGCCCAGTGCAACGGCAATCGGCGCACCAATAACGATCAGGGCGAAGAAAACAATGGCCAGAAAAGCAACGGTCATTTGCCCTGCCCTTTATTCGAAGCGAGTTTGGAAAGATAGGTTTCTTCGGGCTTCAGCGCGCCCAGATCGCGGCCCAGCGTCAAAAGCAGCAGCACATAGCGCAAGCTGAAAAACACCATCGTCACAGGCACAACGAGGAAGAAATACAGTTCGGGAATGTCGGTTTCCTGATTGACCGCACCGATCATGTCCAGGAAATTGGCATAGAAAATCGCGTCATAGGCGTAATACAGGCACAAGGCCAGGGTTGCGCCATAGGCCAGCAAGTTTAAAACCGCCCGACCACGTGGCCCCAATGCCATCGGCAGCAGGTCCACCCGCGGATGATACCCCTCCCGAATGGCGCGGCTGGCGCCAAACAGCATCGCCCAGACCAGCGAAATCACCAAAACGGTTTCCAGCCAGTGAATACCCGAATTGAACGCATATCGCAGGATGATCTGCAGAAGGCCAAGGCTTACCCCCACCAGGGTCAAACCCACCATCATCAGCTTTTCAAACCCGCATAACAGCAAGTCCAGTCGCCGGATCATTCCATTTCACTCCCACACATATTGTTTTCCCCGTCTTTCGCGTTCAGGCGGCCATGTCGTTTGACGGCGTCCATAAAGTGCGAAGACCGGAAAGATCGGTCAGGGTTTCCAGTGCCATGATGGCATCATGCAGACGCGCCGATGCATCGGCAGACAAAACCCGCCCGGCGCAATCGTCATATTTGGCCCTGATCAGTTCGGCTGGTGCCGGTTCATCGGCATGGCGCCCAAAGGGGCGATCCATCCGTTTGTTAAGCTGGCGACCGTCACGCAGTTTTACATCAACCTCGGTCAGATAATTTCCCGGCCGGGTGAGTGACAGGTCGTCATGCGGTGCTGCATTTACACGCCCCATCAATGAAAGCGCAACCGGATCATGATAGGCAGCCGTGTCAAAACTGCCAAATGTCAGCCCGCCATCCAGAAGGGCGCGTGCCGCGCAATATTGCACGCTGAATTTTGCATCCAGGCTGTTGCGCAATTGCGGCCGGTCCACATGGGTCAGGCGCAGCGGGTGAATGCGGGTATCGATGCTTTCAACATCCCCTGCTTCAAACCCGTGTTCCTTTTGCAGCGAAAACAGCGCATCAACCGTGGCATGGGTGCTGTCACAGCAGGGATAAAGCTTAATGCCAATTCCCGGCTCGACGATATCAAGCGGCGCGGCCCAGTCACGGGTGATCAGTTCGGCCTGATAATTGCCCTTGCCATTATAAACATTCAAAAAGCCCTGCTTGGCTTCAAGCACATCAAGGCTGGCGGTAAAGCCATTTTGCGCCAGTTTGGCCGCCATCAGGCCATGCCGCGCGGCATGGCCAACGTGGTACGGTTTGGTCATGGTGCCAAAATTGGCTTTAACCCCGCTGGCCAGACTGGCCGAAAGCGACAGGGCCAGCGCGGTCTGGTGGGCATCCAGGCCCAAAAGCCTTGCCGATGCAGCAGCAGCGCCAAACACGCCCAGCGTTGCCGTCGGGTGCCAGCCGAGATCATAGTGATGAAAATTCACCGCGCGCGCCATGCGGGTTTCGGTTTCAAAACCGGCAATAAAGGCCAGCATAAAATCCATGCCCGAAACAGACTGACTTTCGGCAATGGCAAACAGGGCTGGCAAAACCGGGGCGGATGGATGCCCGCCCATGGCGATATTCACATCATCAAAATCCAGCGCATGGGATGCAGCACCATTGATCAGGGCGGCACACAACACATCAAGTTTGGTATCACGCCCCAGCAGCGACACCTGGCCTGGCGTTGCCAGTCCTTCGGTCTGCAGCATGGTTTCAACCACCGGCTCGTGGGTGCCAGCAAGGGTGCAGCCCACCGTATCAAGGATAACGGTTTTGGCATTTGCAATGGCAACAGGCATAAGATCAGCGTGTCCCAGCGCATGAATGCGCTCGGCTAGGTCGGTTATCAATGTCATTCTTTTTTCCGAAATCCGGTGGCTAGCGCCAGTAGAGCCGTTCGGGATTATCTACCAGCATGGCTTTGACGATGGCGGGATCGCCAGCCCATTGTGCGACAAGGTTTAAGGCCTGCCCGTTATCTTCGGGCCGGAAATGTTCAATTTTATCAGGCGAACGCACCGTTCCCGGTGCGGGCATTGTATGGGGCCAGTCACTGCCCCACAGCATACGATCAGGGCGGGTGGTAAAAAGCTTTTCAATAAAGGGCTGCACCTCGCCATATCCTGGCTGGCGCGACACCCGGTAAAGGGCCGACAGTTTCAAATAAACATGGCCGCAGGCCAAAAGGCGGCACAGGCTGTCAAACCCGGTCTGGGTCAAATCCCCCGCCGCATCCAGGCAGCACATGTGATCAAGCACCAGATCAACCGGCAGCGCTGCCAGTTTGTCTTCAAGCAAGGCAATATTGCCAAGGGTGGTATAAATCTGAATATGCCAGCCCAGCGCCAAAACCCGCTGTACAGCATGGTCCAGCTGGGCGGCGACACTTTGCGCATCCACATCACCATGAGTTCGCAAATTAAGGCGAATACCACGCACCCCCGCGCCGTGCAGGCGCGCCAGGTCTTCATCACCAAAGCTGTCATCAATCACGGCAACAGCCCGGGCGCGGTCCTGGCCCATGCCTTCGATGGCATCAAGGATGCAGGCATTATCGGTGCCATAAGGGCTGGCCTGCACCAGAATGGCCCGGCGAAATGACAATTGCGCCAAATGTGCTTCAAGCGCTGAAAGCGGCGCATGGTCCGGTGTATAGACACGGTCAGCCGACAGGGGGAAACGCCCTGCATCAAATACGTGAACATGGCAGTCACATGCATTTTCGGGCACGGTAAATGCCATCGCCTGATAGGTCTGGGTCATATTACACTCGGACGTTCCTGTTTTCCGGCCAATACCGGATCACTGTTTAACTTCCTGCCTTCCCTGCCCTTCTTTGCCACAGAAACCAAAGGAAAACGCCAAGGATACCCAAAGGGTGCTGTGTTGCCAGAACGATCAGGCAGGTGTTTCAGATTGATTTGTTCCCCGAAGTATCCGCCAGATTTCAGTGCTTTTTCAAATCGGTTTTCCTGTGACCCCTACAAAGTTTTTTGATACCCCTGAAGCGATCAATAAAAACGATAAAAATCAACAAATTAACAGAACACACAACCACCCAAAAGTGCGCACCCAACCTCTTTTTCGCATCGAATTAGCCTGATGCAATGAAGATTGGTATGGTTCCGACGCATCACAATATGCCCGTTAGGGTCCTGCCATCTGCGTCTTCCAACGGAAAAACACCGCCATAAGATGTTTTGGGGCTACCCCATCCCCATCGCAAAACGCCCCGGCATCAAAAACGATGCCGGGGCGAATTAGCAAAACTTCTGCAACTGTTAATCAAACTTGAGCGCTATTTCCCGATGCCTGGCGAACCGGGTTTGAAACCGTTTCAGGAACACAGCAGCAGCGGCAGCAAAGCACAGGATTATTCCACTAAAAATAAAATCGGGTACAGCACCCAAAGCATCAAAAATGACACCTCCCAAAGTCGCCCCGACGGTGATCGCAACCTGAATGACGGCAACCAGCAAACCGCCTCCGGCTTCGGCATTTTCAGGCACGGTACGCGCCAGCCAGGTCCACCATACGACAGGTGCCGCAGTTGCGGTAAAACCCCATATCGCCAGCAGACAAACGGTAAAAGGTAACGACGCTCCTAACCCGGACAGGGCAAAAGCTGCCACCGCCATCACCAGTGGCAAAATCGCTAGCAATTGAAAGACGCGCCCCGCGACGATGCGACCGACAAGGATTGTGCCAATAAAACCCGAAGCCCCCAAAACCAGCAACAGCGTCGAAAGCCAGGTGATACTTACACCCGTGACCTGTTCCAGAAACGGGCGCAAATAGGTAAAAAGTACAAACTGGCCGATGAATAAAAGTGCTACAGTAACAAGCCCCACCAGAACCGGCGGAAACCGCAGCAAAGCAACCACACCTTTGGCATATTCTTTCCGTTCGGGTGGCATTTGCGGCAATGAACAGAACTGCCATACAACTGCCAGCACGCCCAAAGGTACAAGACACCAGAATGCCCCGCGCCACCCGATCCAACCGCCCAGAAAACTGCCAATCGGTGCGGCCAGCGTCATGGCGATTGCGTTACCCCCATTAACAATTGCCAACGCACGGGGAACATCACGCACAGGCACAAGCCGCATGGCAACAGCCGCAGACATCGACCAGAACCCGCCAATCGCAATCCCCAGAAGTGCCCGCCCTACCATCAACATTGGATAGCTGACTGCAGACGCAACAAGTGAACCCGAAACAACCAGCAGGCAGGTTAACAATAACAGCACATGTTGACGCGGCATTGTCCGTGTCAGACGCCCGATAGACAGACTTGTCAGCACGGCAAGAAATCCCGAAGCTGCAATTGTCCGCCCGGCTTCGCCCTCGCTTAACGCAAGGGACGATGCCATTGGGCTCAGCAGACTGACCGGCATAAACTCCGACGCCACCAATACAAAACTGCAAAGGGACATCGCGTAGATGGCACTCCAGTTTGCAATTTCCAACGGTTTGTCATGACCTGCAGACATTTTTGAAACGGTCGAATTACGCACAGCGACCATTCATCACATTTCCTGTGGAGCCTGCGACAGCGCCTGCCCAAAAAAGCTTTCAAGCTTGTCAAAGGGGATAAGATCAATGCGATCATAAAGATCGACATGCCCTGCACCTTCAACCCAATAAAGTTCCTTTGGTTCACCAGCGCGCTCAAAGGCGTCTTCGCTAAATTCTTTGGAATGGGCTGTCGCCCCTGCAATGAATAGCATCGGGCGCGGACTGATCGTTTCAATATCCTCGAACGGATAGAAATTCATGAACTTGGTATTGCTGCTGAGTGTCGGGTGCGTTGTGGTATCGGCCGTCTGACCCGTCGGGATCACCGCGCCACGCGGCGTGCGATAAAAATCATAGAATTCATCACCAATCGCATTCCCGGTAATTTCGTGGGGGCTGCCGCTGGTATAACGCAATTCGCCACCTTCGGCTTCAACCCAGCGCTGCTGGGCAGCCTCGGCAATTATGGCCTTGCGATCTTCAACACTAACCGATTTGCCAAGTCCATTGCGGTTTGCCTGCCCCATATCGTACATGCTGATTGTTGCAACGGCACGGATACGCGGGTCAATTTTGGCTGCGCTGATCACAAAACTTCCGCTGCCACATATGCCGATAGCACCAATGCTGTCACGGGCGACAAAATCCCGTGTTCCCAGAAAATCGACTGCCGCGTTAAAGGCCTCAGCATACATGTCCGGCGATACCCGGTTTCGCGCCCCCTCGCTATCGCCCCAGAACGGCAGATCAATCGCAAGCGTCACATAACCGCGATCTGCCATTTTCTGCGCATACAGATTGGCACTCTGTTCCTTGACTGCCCCCATTGGATGACCAACAACCAAGGCTGGCAGGCGGCTATTGGCGGCTGCCGCCTTTGGACGAAACAGGTTTCCAGCAACGCTACCACCGTAAATCGTCGGGAAGCTGACGGCCTCTTTCGTTACGGCGTCACTTACATAAAAATTGTCGGCACCGTTTGAAAGATCGGGTGTGTAAGACTGTGTCGTCATGGTCTTTTCTCCTGAAGATGTAGCATTCGCGGCAGCGAAATAGCCTGAAAGGGGAACAATAATTGTCGACGCGATAAGAAATGCACGGGCGATCATCATTCAAACTCTCTTGCTGCAATACAGATCAGCCCAACCATAAATGCCGCTTACAATTAAAATTAGCGGGTATTTTTTTGATTGGTTTGTGAGTAAAATTCAGCAATGGAACGCACAAACCTTTCCGATCTTGCTGCCTTTGTCGCAATAGCGCGCACACGGAGCTTTACCAAAGCTTCCGCGCAACTGGGCGTGACACCATCGGCCCTCAGCCACCGGATGAAACTGCTTGAAGATCGTTTGGGGATACGCCTGCTTAACCGAACAACCCGCAGCGTTGCCCCCACCGAAGCTGGCGAAAGACTTTTAAAACCGCTTGGCGAAAAACTGGACGGGATTGAAGCCGATATTGCCCAACTGGCAGAATTACGCGATCGCCCCGCAGGGCATATCCGGCTGAATTCGGACGAACTTGCCGCCAAACTTGTTCTTTGGCCTGTTATTCGCGATTTCGTTCAGCGTTTTCCGGATATTTCGGTGGAAGTCGTTATTGATAACGGCTTTACCGATATCGTGTCGGGCGGTGTGGATGCAGGTATTCGACTTGGCGGCGTCGTTGAAAAAGACATGATCGCGGTCCCAGTTTCACCGCCGCTGCGTATGTTGGCAGTTTCCGCACCTTCCTATTTTGAGCGCCGGGGCCGCCCGCAAACACCCCATGACCTTGTTAACCACGAATGCCTTAATTATCGCTTCACATCGAATGGCGGCATGTATGCATGGGAATTTGAAGATACAGGTACACCGCTGAATGTGCGGGTAAACGGCCAACTGGCCTTTAACAGCATATTTCCAATCATGGATGCAGCACTTGACGGCACAGGAATTGGTTGCGTGCTCGACATTCACGCAGAAAGCCACATCAAAGACGGCACACTGGAAGCCGTACTTCTTGATTATTCACCGTATTTTGAAGGCTACCAACTGTATTACACCAGCCGCCGACAACCAACACCGGCTTTCTCGGCACTGGTGAAAGCATTACGGTACAAAGGCTGAAGCTGCCCGAAGGTGGTTTATCCAGGCAATATCCACGATACCCCCAAACCCGAAATGCGCCAATCATCCCACGCATTTCAGGTTCGGGTCAAAGTTCAGGCGTAAGGCCGGATCAGAATTATCGCGCTATCGGTGCCGTTGCCTTTTTCAGCCAGTCGCGATGTGCATCATCAAGGTCGTTTTCATACATGGCATAAACTTGTGCATGATAATCGTTCAGCCATTCCAGTTCGCCATCATCAAGCAGGCTGGCATCAATCAGGCGGCGTTCGATGGGCGAAAAGGTCAGGGTTTCAAAACCCAGCACCTGCAATTCTGCCCCGGCGGGGGCGTCAAGCTCGGTCACGGCAATCAGGTTTTCAATGCGAATGCCGTATTCGCCTTCCTTGTAATATCCAGGCTCGTTTGACAGGACCATGCCCGGTTTCAGGGCAATTTTATTTGGCCCCTTGGAAATGCGCTGCGGCCCTTCGTGAACGCCCAGATAGCTGCCCACACCGTGGCCAGTACCATGGTCAAAATCCAGCCCCACATCCCAAAGCGGCTTGCGCGCAAGGGTATCCAACTGCTGGCCTGTAGTGCCTGCCGGGAATTTGGCCGTCGCAAGGGCGATATGCCCTTTGAGCACGCGGGTAAAGCGATCGCGCATTTCGTCGCGGGGTGTTCCGATAATGGTGGTGCGGGTAATGTCGGTGGTGCCATCAATATATTGCCCGCCCGAATCAATCAGGAAAATCTCGCCCGGTTTCAGGGTGCGGTTGGTTTCGGGCGTGCAGCGATAATGGCAAATCGCGCCATTCGGCCCGCTGCCGGGAATGGTGGTAAAGCTGCTGTCGCGAAACAGCGGGTCTTCTTCGCGCAGGGACAAAAGCTTGTCCGCTGCCGTCATTTCATCAAGCGTGCCACCGGCTGCGGCCTTTTCCAGCCAGGCGAAATACCGAATGATCTTTTCGCCGTCACGCTTATGCGCCTTGCGCGATCCTTCCAGTTCCACATCGTTTTTAATCGCCTTGGGAATGGCAATCGGGTCGCGCCCGACCCGCACGGTTGCCCCGGCATTGCCAAGCTGCACACGCAACCAGTCCGATGCGGTTGCTTCATCCAGCCGGACCGAACCATTGCCCAGACCACGCAGGGCATCGGCCAGTTCACCGGGATGGCGCAATGTTGCATCACCTGCGATCCAGTCGCGGGTTTCCGCCGAAAATTTCCGTTCATCGGCAAACAGATCCACCGCCCCATTGCGGTCAATAATCGCATAGCCCAGCATCAGCGGCGTTTGCGGCACATCGCCACCACGAATATTAAGCAGCCAGGCAATACTGTCAGGTGCCGAAATAACCGCTGCTTCGCATTCCAGGGTTTCCAGCGCCTTGGCAATGGCCGCACGTTTGTCGGCACTTGATTGCCCGGCATGTTCCAGCAGATGCGGGCGTGCAGGTGCCAGGGGCTGGGCAGGCTGCTGGTGCCACAGGGCATCAATCGGGTTCGGGTCAATCGCAACCAGTTCGGCCCCGGCGCTGGCACAAGCTTCGCGCAGCTGATCAGCATGGGCAACGGTATGTAACCACGGGTCATAGGCCAGCTTCTGCCCGGCTTCGATATGGTCGTAAATCCAGCCAACGGCCGGTTCATTTACCAGATGGCGATATTCATAAAGCTTGCTATCCACCTGCTGGCGTACCTGGATGGTATAACGGCCATCAACAAAAATTGCCGCACTATCGGCCATAACAACAGCTGCGCCAGCCGACCCGGTAAAGCCGGTCAGCCAGGCCAGGCGTTCGGCGCGCGCCGGAACATATTCGCCCTGATGTTCGTCTGCGCGCGGCACAATAAAACCATCCACGCCCTTGGCAGCCAGATACTGGCGCAACTGGGCAATGCGTTGGGCGGCATCAAAACCATCGGCGGCATTGCAAAATGCGTCTTCACGGGCATCGCGCAGCGCCAGAAGGGCTTCTTTGGTTTCAGGCGACAGGCTGGTTCCAATCAGATCAAACCAGTCAGCCCGGCTATCGCCATTGGCCGCAGCCAAAACCCCGTCTACCAGATCAACAACCGATGTAAGGTCTTTTTCGACGCCATCATTTTTTAACAAAGCAGCCAGATGCGCATCGCCCGAATAGGTCATGGGAAATCCTTTTTGATGGTCCGGTTTGGTGGCCCGGGAAGGGAACAGAGTGGTAAATCTGCGCGAGATTACGGGTTTTTGCCTATTATATACAAGCCTGCATTTTCGCCATTTCGGGCAGGCATTCCCCCCTCACATGCGGATCAGGTATGAAAGACCTGCACACTTCGCAATGCAAAAGTTAACGAAATTTTACTATGACATCTTCATGACAAAAAGATGACCCGCCGGGCCGTCAATTTGCAGGAGACAATAAACGGTGGTCCGTTTTCCATTTACTGCGCAATGTGTTGCCCAGTCACGTCGTCGCCAGACAGCCTATGATGGCCTGGAGCGCCTTTCCCACCAGGAACGTGTGGCGCTCGGTTTTGATACAGGTGGTGCCCAGTCGGGAGACGTAACGCGTCAGGGTGATGCTGGCTTTACTGCCAGCGACATGATCGCAGATCGGGACTGACAGGACCTTCCCGCCCGTTAGCATATTGTCCCTTTGCAAACGGCACGCAGGATTGAGGTTCACTTTCCTTGTGGTTTTCTTTTGTTTTCCCTCAGAAACGGCTCCGCCTCTTCCCCGGCGGGGCCGTTTCGTTTTTCGGGCTGCTTTTCATTTCACCATCGCCCCGGCCCGGTGGTGCGCCACGGCCTAAAGCCAATTTCCGTTCCGCCGCCCCATCCTTGCGCAGATGAATTGCCTGTCTTGTCCCATACTGTTGAAACTGCAATAGTTTCGCCTGACACAAACAGGAAAAGCATATGAGCAAGACAGTTCTGATCACGGGTGGATCGCGTGGTATTGGCCGGGCAACGGCCCTTTTATGCGCCGAACGCGGCTGGAATATCGCCATCAGCTATGTCGGCAACAAGGCCGCCGCCGAACAAACCCGCAGCGACTGCCAGAAGGCAGGCGGCCAGTGCCTGATCAAACGGTGCGATATCGCCCATGAAGAAGACATCATCACCCTGTTTGCCGTTACCCGCGATGCCTTTGGCAGTATTGATGCGGTTGTGAACAATGCCGGCATTGTCGCCCCGGCCATGCGCCTGATGGATATGGATGTTGCCCGCATGCAGCGCATTTTTGACACCAACGTTTTAGGTGCCTATATCGTCGCGCGCGAAGCCGCCCGCAATATGGCGCGATCCCGCGACGGACAAGGCGGCGTTATCGTCAATGTGTCATCGATGGCGGCAAAACTGGGCAGCCCCAATGAATATGTCGATTATGCCGGGTCCAAGGGTGCCATGGACAGCATGACAATTGGCCTTTCCAAAGAGCTGGGACCGGAAGGCATTCGCGTCAATGCCGTGCGCCCCGGCATTATTGAAACGGATATCCACGCGACCAGCGGCCGCCCCAACCGCGCGGCCGAACTGGGGCCAAACTGCCCATTGGGCCGCACCGGCACAGCCGAAGAAGTCGCCGAAAGCATCATCTGGCTGATGGAGGATTCATCATCCTTTGTGACCGGCGCACTGATTGATGTTTCAGGCGGGCGTTAAACCGGCCCCCCAATAAAAAACCCTGCCATTCACCAACGCAAATGGCAGGGTCACAATCCCGAATATCAGCAGGCTGGCGCTTGTCGCCTTAGCCAACGACCAGTGTGGTCCAGTTTTCAACCTTGAAACGGTTCAGAAGCGTCAGGCCAACTTCACGATAGGCCGACAGCACAAACTGTTCCTGATGGGCAAGCAGGCCCGAAAGCACAACAACGCCATCGTCAGACAGGGTATTAACCAGATCATAGGCCATCTTGCGCAGCGGGCGGGCCAGGATGTTGGCGCACACAATGTCGTAATAGCCAGCATTCCGAATGCGGACATCGGCAAAACCGTTGGAATGCAGGGCTGTAACCAGACCGCCAATTTTGTTGATTTTGGCGTTCTCACGGGCCACCCGGACCGACGGTGCATCAATATCGGCCATCATGACCGGGCAGTTCCAGGTTTTGGCACATGCCATGCCCAGAATGCCCGAACCACACCCCATATCCAGTGCATTACGGCGCGGGCCATATTTCGCCAGCCAGTCAATTGCGGCAAGGCAGCCCTTGGTGGTTTGATGTTCGCCCGAACCAAAAGCCAGCCCGGCATCGACCTGCAAGGCAATTTTGGACAGCGGCAAATCGCCATCCCAATGCGACCCATGCACATAAAAACGCCCCACCGAAATCGGCTTGAAGCTGCGCAGGTTATCGCTGACCCAGTCCTTGGGTTCGTAAATGCCAAATTCGACAACCGGGGTTTCCGCCCCCATCGCCGTAGCCATCAGGGAAACTGCGGTTTCAACGGCGGGTTTGTCAATTTCGGTGCCGGAAAAACCTTCGATGCGCCAGTCGGTATCGGGTTCATTGACCAGTTCCGAATGCGACAATGCGTCACAATATTCAGACAGGGCCTCGGCAAAGGCTTCGACATGAACGCCCTTAACGATAAAGGAGAAATTATAGCAGCGCACGGTTTCGGTCATTTTGCTTCTCGTTTTTCGCAGTTGCCCTGGTTTGCAACCGGTTTGAAAGTCGCGCCGATGGTGCGCGCCCCATAAAATTTGTTCCCGGCTTTAACCCGGCAGAATAAAACTGTCGACCACCTTTTTGGTGCCGACCTCGTCGAAATGGATTTCCAGCTTGTTTCCATCCACCGACCGCACGGTACCCGGGCCGAATTTGCGATGACGGACCTTGTCCCCCACCTGATATTTCGACGATCCCTTGCGCGATGTGAAAACTGCTTCGCCGTCCGGGGCAACGTCGATCACGTTTTTACGCACCCGATCCTGCCAGCCGGCACTGGCAAATTTGCGGTCGGAAAAATCGCGGTTTTGCGAACGATACCCGCCGCTGCTGGCATTGCCATCATTGGCCCAGCTTGGCGGTTTCATCCAGTCATCCGCCCCCCAGGCACCGGGCGAAACATTGCCTTTGCCCTGTGACAGGCCGGTATCGCTGATGCGATCAATATGTTCGCCGGGCAATTCATCGACAAAACGCGACGGCAGGGCACTTTGCCACTGGTTATAAATGCGGCGATTGGCGGCATAGGTAACAGTGGCACGTTTGCGCGCCCGGGTAATGCCGACATAGGCCAGCCGACGTTCTTCCTCCAGCCCCTTAACGCCGCTTTCATCCATGGCGCGCTGGTGGGGAAATACCCCTTCTTCCCAGCCGGGTAAAAAGACATAGTCAAATTCCAGCCCCTTGGCGGCGTGCAGGGTCATGATCGTGACCTTTTCACGCTCGTCGGACTGATCATTTTCCATCACCAGCGAAACATGTTCCAAAAACGTCGTCAGGTTTTCAAATTCGCCAATCGCGGAAACAAGTTCCTTCAGGTTTTCCAGACGGCCCGGTGCATCAATTTCCTTGGAAGCCCGCCACATATCTGTATAGCCGCTTTCATCAAGGACGATTTCCAGAACCTCGACATGGCTTTTTTCCGCCAGAAGGGCGCGCCAGCGGTCAAAATCGGCCAGGAATATCGACAAATCCTTGCGCAGCTTTGGTTTCAGTTCTTCGGTATCGATCAGTTCGCGGGTTGCCATGGGCAGCGAAACCGATTGATCACGCGAATATTGATGCAGGGTTTGCAGGGCAACCTTGCCCACCCCACGCTTGGGCACATTGACGATACGTTCAAATGCCAGGCTGTCATCGGGTTGCGCGATCAGGCGGATATAGGCCAGCGCATCGCGAATTTCCTGACGCTCGTAAAACCGTGCGCCCCCCACCACGCGATAGGGAATACCCAGCGTGATCATGCGTTCTTCAAATTCACGGGTCTGGAAACCCGCGCGCACCAGAATGGCGATTTGCGATGCACCGATGCCCCGGCTTTGCAGGGCTTCGATATCTTCGCCAACAAGCCGCGCTTCGGATTCACCATCCCACACGCCTTTGACCTGCACTTTTTCGCCAGCGTCAATTTCAGTCCATAATTCCTTGCCCAAACGGCCGGAATTATGTGCAATCAACTGCGATGCCGCGGCCAGAATATGCGGGGTAGAGCGATAATTCTGCTCCAGCCGGACAACATGGGCGCCGGGAAAATCACTTTCAAAACGCAGGATGTTGCCCACTTCCGCCCCACGCCAGCTATAGATCGCCTGGTCATCATCGCCAACGCAGCAAATATTGCGATGAACCATCGCCATCGCGCGCAACCACAAATACTGGGCGACGTTGGTATCCTGATATTCATCGACCAGAATATAGCGGAAGGTTTGCTGATACTGGCGCAGTACTTCGGGATGCTTTTGGAAAATCGTCAGGCAGTGCAGCAGCAAATCGCCAAAGTCAGCAGCATTCAGCACCGTCAGGCGTTCCTGGTAAATGCGATAAAGCTGCTGGGCGCGGCCATTGGCAAATTCCATGCCCTCGGTGGCGCGGTCCGGGGTCAGGCCTTTGTCTTTCCAGCGCTGAATGATCCCCATCAGTTGCTTGGCCGGCCATTTTTTAGAATCGATCTGTTCGGCATCCATGATCTGCTTGAGCAGGCGGATCTGATCGTCCGTATCAAGGATGGTGAAATTCGATTTCAAACCCACCAGTTCGGCATGGCGGCGCAACAAACGTGCCGCAAGCGAGTGGAACGTCCCCAGCCACCAGCCTTTAACCGGGCGACCAAGGGTGGCTGCCACACGTTCCTGCATTTCACGCGCAGCACGGTTGGTAAAGGTTACGGTCAATATTTGCTGGGGGTGCAGATATTCCGGCGCCCCGCCTTTTGTTTCCAAAAGATGCGCCAGACGCGTGGTCAAAACCCGCGTTTTTCCCGTTCCTGCCCCGGCCAGCACCAATAACGGCCCATCCAGCGTCGCGACCGCGTCGCGCTGTTCGGTATTAAGCGTGGTCAGGTATCCCGGTGTTGGCGCGTCTTCAAGACGCATGTCCGGGGCTGAGCTGTATTCGTCGATTTCAAAGGGATCATCAGTCATGGCAGCATATATAACACGCGAAACAGACAGGGCCAGTATGGCTTTTGCCATTGTGCAACAAAACAGGAACTTCCGACACCTGTTTCCGAATTTTCACGCGGCGTAACACATATTTCCTGCCAATGAAATTATGATTACCGGCACGCGCCAAAACACCCCACCAAGTAACGCAAAACCCGAATAATCAATATGTCACCGTGACCACCACAGTATCCTGATAGGTACCAGGCACCGGCGAAGGCTGGGCCGGGACCCGGCCATAAACCGG
Source organism: Thalassospira marina (assembly GCF_002844375.1). NCBI lineage: Bacteria > Pseudomonadati > Pseudomonadota > Alphaproteobacteria > Rhodospirillales > Thalassospiraceae > Thalassospira > Thalassospira marina. Next base: position 3,232,032 of record NZ_CP024199.1, read on the forward strand.
GGCAGCAAGCAAACTGCCATCACCAATACCGGCCAGAATGCCCGCACCATCCCCTGTCCAAAGCTGCCCATGCCCGGCGTCCTGAAACAGGTTATATCGAATGGCGTTGGCCCCGTGGCGCATTTGCCGGTCCAGCGGGTTGCCGCTTAGCCCACCTCCCAGCCCGATTTTAAAAGATGTGCCGGGTGTGCAGATCACACCAATTTCGCCCAAAGTTTCCACCGGCTGATCAAGCAGGCCATGCACACCAAAATCCATGTCCTGTGCCTCGACCAGGCAGTTTGCCTCGATTTGTGCAAGGGTTGCAAAAGTTGGCCGGGCGATACCGCCAATTAGCGTGACGGCACAATTCAACACGCTGATATCGCCATATACAAACTGGGTTTCGCTGCCCGAAAATGTTGAAAGATAATTGCCCGTGGCCCGTGGTTCCTGCCCCGGGGCGATGCGCCCATATATGGTGACCGTTTTGGTCGCCGTGCCGGTTATTGGCGTTGCAAACAGGTCGATCGTCGGCGGCAACCCCAAAACGGGATACGCCGCCGAACCCCAAAGGGTGCTGCGCGATGCATCGCGATAAAGCTGGAAATCAAGTGTGCTACCGGTGCCATTGCGCATTTGCCGCCAGCCCCCGCTGCTGCCGCCCGCCCCGGCATTGATATTGGGGCATACCCGCACACTGCCCAGCGCCATGCCGGTACAACTGATCGACAGGGTTGCCGTGCTATCCACCGCCGTCCCGGCAAGTGTATCGACATTGCCAAAATTAAGTTCGGTAATGCCAAATGTGCAGGTTGACGCGCGGGCAGAAGAACCGGAAGCAGCCAGCAACACAAGAATAATGCCCGCCACAACGGCAAAACCTGGACGGAAAATACATACCCCCCAAGAAGCAACCATGTGATTTGTCATGGCGAAGGCACCGTCGGGCTAACGGGCTGGCACACGACATTATCGATTTGCACCTGGCTGTCATAGACAAATTCAAAATCGAAATAGGCCTCGCAGCGGCGCGCTCCCACCGGGCTAATAATGACGTGGTTTTTATCGGCCAACCCCTTGATATAGGCCTGGCCATCATAGCCAACACCAAAGGTTTGATCAGTCCCGACCAGCCGCCCACGCGACCCCGGTGGAATGAAATTACCCTGGGCATCACGCAGGGTGACAAGCGCAGCTGAAATTTGCTGGCGCACATTAAAATCAACACTGGATGCACCATTATCGGTAGGCACCACCACCCGCCGCACGCTGCCAATATCAGCCGTCAGGGGCAGTGAAACAGGATCAATCGAAATGCGGTTGGGTTCCCACGGGCGCAAATTGGGCACCAGCATTTTGCCATTGCCTGCGGTGCGCCCCACCGCCCGGTTTTCCGAACGAATTTCCATATCGGGTGCACCCGCATCAACCACGGCAAAGGCCCCGTTTATGCGGTTTCCCAAAAATGTATCACCGCCAACCATCACGGCACTGCCCTCCATATCCAGTGACATGCGGTAATCGTCTTCTGTTTTTTCCAGATCACCTGATAATTGCATCGCCTGCGCACGATAGGTTGCCGCGACCCTTTTGCGTTCCAGTGCCCCGTGCGATGCCGATGCCCGCCAGCCATAATCCCCGACGGACCGCGAAGCAGGCCTGGCAATATCGACCGAGGTTGAATAACCGCTTTTGCGATGTGACACGCTGGAAGTAAGGTGCTGCCTGCCAAGCGGCACCGATAACCCCAAATAAATGCCGGTTTCGCCATCTTCGCCCAGATTTTTGTAAACATTGCCAAAAAGCGTCCAGTTGCCTTCCATCCGGCGGTTAAACGCAGCAGATACGATACGCGCTGGCGTTTCGCCGTTGTTTTCAAGATTGGTGAAACCAAGATTGATCACTGATGGATCAAAAGACAAAGGCAGCGAAAGTGCCACCTGATCAAGCGCACGGGGCGGCAGCATATAGGCGTTTTGGCCATCTGTGCCGGAATCGCTGCTATCGACCATTTCGGAAGCCAGTGCTGCCACATCGCTATATTCGGCAAAGCTGCGCTGGGAACGCAGATACAAATAAAACCCGTCAAAGGTAAATTCGCTTGATGCCGAAAGCTGCATGCCTGATCCCAACTTGCCGCTGGAGCCCGCCGCAGCAAAAGACAGAATACCGCGATCAAAGGCATTAAAAACAACCCCGCCCCCGGCAAGGGCCACATCAGGTGAAACTTCTGCATGGGAAGTTAGGGTTACATCGTCGGAAAACCCATAGCGCAATGTGCCAATGGATGCAGGGCCGCCATGATAATCGTTTGATTTGATGCCGTAATTGCGCCGGGCGACCCCGGCTGAAAGCGTAAAATCCAGCAGGTCCTTTCGCAACAGGCGTGGTGATGTAAAAAAGGGCAGCTCCATTACCTGTTGCTGCCCCATCACATCGCGAACCACCACTGTTGTCACCCCGTATCCGGACACAACAGGGATATTGGTAATTTCAAACGGCCCATCGGGAACGGAGGTGGAATATTGCCGGGCATTATTAACATATATATCAACCGTCGAGGGCACCGCCGCCGACCCGTTAACCGCTGGCAACGGGTTGGTCACGATATCGGGCCGCAAACCGAAATTACGCGAAATCTGCCCGCCCCCCAGCCGCACCGGGCGTGTCCAGATCAAACCGCCACTTACCAAGTCCCCCGCACGGTATTCCTGCATATCTTCGGGGTCCGAACGCACCCAGTAACTGTTAAGCCGGCGCATATCGGACCAGCCATTTTCGTCCAGGGTATCGATTACCACATTATTGGAAAACCGACCGACAGGGGAATAAAGCTGCATGTCAAAGGCACCTGAAATGCCAACATCATTGCCGCGTCCAAGCCCGGCACCATCGATGCTTTCGGTTTCGGCACGGACCAGATAATTCACAAGCCCGCCATAAAGCACCCCACCATCATGGTGGTCCGCCCCGCGATCGGTTACGGGATTAAGCATATTCACCCGCCTTGGCACGCGCGAGGCATCAAACACATTGAAATAGATGGCCTGTTCGGGTTCCGATATCCGGTAAAAGACCGACTGCATTTTCAGAAGTTCAACCAGCCCATCGTCATCGGTTGCCAGGGGGTCGGGGATAATACCCACATTGCGCAACTGCCCCGCATCAATCAGAAGGCCCCTTTCCGGGTCGCTTGAAAATGCCGCGACCCAGCCAGTGGACCGGCCATTGACAAACACCTCCAACTGCAATTCGCGGGGCATGTGGGAAATATCGGGTTTTTCCCCTTCCTGCGGCGTGGGTGACGCATAGGCAGGGGGAAATTCCTGGGCATTCCCGCAAGCCGGAATGATCGCATAACACATAACAGTCAGGGCAAATGCGTGACTAGTCGAGATCGACCGCACTGAACTGCCCTGCTTCGCTATCTGCGGTCAGATCATAGGGGCCAGCAAAGGCATGTGCGCCGTTTAAAACCCAGCTCATTTTTGAATTGCCCAGCACATATCCCAGCAAACCGGCATAGCGGACTTCCTCGTTCCCCTGCCCTGACAGGGAAAGGTTGGATATTTTCAGGCGTCGTGGCCCCCGATTTACCGCATCAAGGCGCATGGAACCATCGCTTTGGGTTTGGACATTCCATTCGACATCGGGCTGGTCCAACACCGCCTGCGAGAAAAACAGCGGGATCGAATGGCGCAAAACCACCGTCACATTGCCACCTTCCTGAAGGCTGGGAGATGGCAGTTCATCGACCACCAGACGATAGGATTCCTCGTTTACCACGGGTTGGCGGGACACACGCACAATGCGGATGATATTTTGCGACCCGGCCTGCAGGGTGGAAATGGGCGGACTTGCCACCACATCGGTCGTGGGCTGATAGGATTGCTGGCCATCCTTTTGCACCCAGCGAAAAACCCGAACCTGAATATCGACCGACTGGTTTGAATCATTCCATATTCGCAGGCCGGTTGCCGATGTTGGCGCGATCAGGTCCAGCAAAACAGGCGAAACGCGCAGGGCTGCCGCACTGGCGCCAGATGGAAAAGCACCAGAAACAAGCAAGGCAAGACCAAGCCAGACTGATGCCATAACGGAACCTGCAAAATGCAAGCAGCGCATGGGGAACCTCCGGTTGTTCAAATGCACGGATGATACTGGGCGTAAAATGCAGCGACGCCGTTTCGTACTTACCCGTTCGTACTTCCCGGTTCAGACTTACCCGTTCGTGCTAATAGGTGACTGTCACCGTAACGACATCGGCATACACCCCGGCACTGGGAGTAAGCTGGGCCGGGACCTGGCCATACACCGTGTAACTTTGCACATCCCCCGTCCCGACGGATGCAACCGTATCCGCGCCGACGGTATTGCCCCAGACCTGGGTTCGCCCGGCATCCTGATAAAGCTGGTAGGAAACGGTTTGTCCGCCAGGCCCGGTCATCAGGCGGCCAGCCACAGTGGCCCCAACGCCAAGGCCTGGGCTAAGCCCGACATTATAGGCCGTGTCATTGGTACACTGAACAGATACCGAGCTGCTGGATTGCACATTACTGTCAAGCACACCGAAGGATGCGAAATCCATATCCTCGGCGGAATCAACCTGGCATTCGGCGGTAATGGTTATCTGCACATTAAACTGGGCGGTAGATGTTTGCGCACGCGCCAGAGAAACGAAGCCAAAGACAAGCACCACGATGATGCAGTGCAGGATTCTGAATTTTCCCATGATATCGCACCCCAACGATCTTTTTGCGATCATTAATAATATTACAATTCTATAAAAAGACGTAAAAATCAACCTTAACGATTATAATTGGAAAAATTACAACATTATAATAACCAAAGGTTATCAACCCCACCTGACATCCGAATTGGTGCAACACACTATGCCCGTCCTGCCATGACACGCCCCACACAGCCGTAAATGCCCCAAGCCTCCCCGCCCGGCAGAAATGACCGGCATTTGGTTATTTTGCGGAAAACCACACAAACCGGCCTGCCATCCCCCTTGCCTGATCAGCCAGAAACACCGGCCTTGCCCCGCTTTAGACCTTGCGCAGGCATGGCGTAAAAATTGCTTGGTTTATCAACGCCTAACGCATCAGGCTGTTGAACCCGGCAAGATTTGCCGCCTTTTGGCATGCCCGGAACAGCACCTGGGGGGTTGGGTTGTGTTTCCCTTGTCAAACGGGAGATTTGAATGACGAGTGGCATAAGTGGTCTTGGGCTTGGCGGGCAGATATTTTCCAGCCGCAGCGCAGACAAAACGAGTGCCCTTGGTGCTATCGAAGATATCGCAGGTTTTAGCGCAGGAAGCGCGTCAACCGAGGACACAAAATCTTCCAGCAGCGTGTCTGGTACAGACAATCTGCTGAAGTATTCGCCGCAAATGTCTGACAGCTTGCAGGCATTTATGGTGGGGTTGCAGGAAAGTACGCAATCATCACAATCCAATGGCGCGGCCGAGGCCAGCCAGATGTTTGCCGACCTTGACAGCAATGGCGACGGAACGCTCAGCCGGGAAGAATTTCTGGCAGGCAAGCCCGATGACGTAAGCGATGAACAGGCCGAAAATCTGTGGAACCAGATTTCGGGCGGTTCGGAAAGTGGCGTCAGCCAGGATGATTTCGTAACCGCCATGCAATCGGGTGCCGGTGCGCCCCCGGCTGGTGGCGGAAGTGGCGGTGATGGCGAAGAAAGCTATGACGCACGCGACACCAACAAGGATGGCGTTGTCAGCCTTGAAGAATTGATGGCGGCAAGTTCAGGGATTGATTCGGTTTCCGATGACGACCTGGCAAACCTCATCAATTCCGATGCGGACGGGTCATCAGGCAGCAGTTCATCGGCCCGGACCGGGCAGGCAAATGCTGGCCTGTTTGGCGGGACATTCGCCACAACGGGATCGAATGTCAACTTTGACAATCGCGTGCTGGCACAAATGATGACAGCACAAAACAGCGCCTATCAGACCGGTGCTGGCGTGGCATAAGCCATCCTATACCCGTCTGCCAAAACATGACAAAGGGCACGCAATTGCAGGCGTGCCCTTTGAATTTCGCAATCAATTATCCGCACAACACCCCAATGCCACCCGTTGTGCCATGGTCGCGCAATAAGGGCGCGTGCCCCTAAAACAATTTGGGCGGGGCATCGCCGCGTTCTTCGCCATGCAGTTCCAGAAGCGCGCGGTTATAGGCCATCATCGCATCCTTTTCATGGACAAAGCCGATCATGAGGCGGTCTTCGGTACCGGCAACCACGGGCAAATGTTCCTCGCCAGTTTGCTCCATCAGGCGAATGGCATGTTCGATACTGTCTTCGCGGCAAACGGCGGGTGGTTTGACCCTTGCAAGCTGAATGGCGGTAACATCATCGCCAATTTCGGGGTCGAAGGCAGCATGTCGCAAATCAGCCAGCGTAATGGTCCCCAAAAGCTTGTCAGCGTCATCAAGGACAAACAGCTCGCCATAGGGCGCATTGATCAGCTTTTCGCGCAGGCGGCTAAGGGGTTCGTCCGGCAGGACCGTGGCAAATTGCCGCGACATGACATCGACCACCTTCAAACTGCGCAAAAGGTTTACTTCGCGGCCCCAGCGATGGCTAAGCCCGCGCTGGCGCAACTGCCAGCCAAAAAACGACCCGCCCTGGGCGTGATCCGCAATCATGGAGGCAATGACCGATGCCACCATGACCGCAATGGTCAGTTCGTAATCGCCGGTCAGTTCAAAAATGATCAGGGTTGTTGAAATGGGCGCGCCCAGCATGGCGGCTGCCACCGCCCCCATACCGACGAGCGTATAGGCCCCGTGACCGGAAGACAAATGTGGCAAAAGGGCCGTCGCCGTCAGCCCGAAGGCACCACCCAGCATTGCCCCCAAAAACAGGGCCGGGCTGAAAACACCGCCGCCAAACCCAAAGGCAAGGCATATCACCACCAGCACCGCCTTGACGGCCAGAAGCTGGCTAAGCAAGGACCAGGAATAAACCTCGTATAATGCATCGTTGATGGCGCCATACCCGACGCCAACCACCTGCGGATAGCCCACCGCCATCACACCCACGGCCAGCCCCGCCAATGCCGGGCGCCCCCAGACCGGAATGCGAGCGGCACGAATGAATTGCTGCGTGATACCAACGGAACGCACGACAAGAATGCTAAGGATACCAGCGCAAATACCCAGCAGGGCAAAGGCCGGAAATTCCAGAAAAGATGCGATTTCGTGCGCAGGGATCAGAAAGGCGACGTCATGGCCGAAATAAAGCCGGGTTAAAATGGTACCGCTGACCGATGCCAGAACAATCGGCGCAAATGCCGTCAGGGCATAATGACCCAGGGCCACCTCGTGGGCAAAAAGTGCGCCTGCCAGCGGGGCGTTAAAGGATGCCGCTACCGCCGAAGCCACCCCACACCCCAATAGGGTACGTGCGGCACTGCGCCGCAAATGCAAAATGCGCGTCAGCCAGGAGCCGATGGTCGCTCCCATATGCACAACCGGTCCCTCGCGCCCCAAAGATGCCCCACAGCCAAGTGAAGCAACATTAACAAGCGCAGCCTTAAGCCCGCCCCGCGCAGACATGCGCCCGTCATGGAAGGCGGCAGCATCGATCACATCAGCCACACCAAGGGCGCGGCGATCAGGCATAAAACGGTAAACAAACAGGCCAATCAAAAGTCCGCCCAAGGTTGGCACCAAAATAAGGTGCCAGGATGGTAAATCCTGCAGGAAATAATGCACGGCTTCATCAGACGAGCCATAGCCCAGCTTCTGGATCAGCAGCAGTCCTTCGCGAAAGACAATCGCCATCGCACCCACAATGGTGCCCACCACCAGCGCCAGAATGGACAGGACAAGCTGTTCGCCCTTCATCATGCGGCGCAAGCCAATAAATATGCGCGGATTTCGCAGCGAATTTTCGGCCAAAATACCCCCTGCCCCTATCATGCGGAACTACCAGGGCGCACACCCCAGACGAGTATATCGCATTGCACATCCACCACCGTCAATTTATCTGTCAGGAGACTTCGCCCACCCCCGCCAGATTGCGGTTTTTTCACATACATGCCAGCGCATCTGTGCGAAATTAAAAAAACGATCATTGATCTTTGGCTGCGCGATGCCCCATTCTGACAGCCAAATCAGATGCATACCAGATGCACGAACCTTTCGTTTCAGGACATTCAGTTAATGACCACCAGTCAATCGACGGGTACATCCGTGTCCCGCCCCATACCGCCTTTTGCCGAATTTGTCGCCCTGATGGCCCTGACAATGGGCATGGTGGCGCTTTCAATTGACAATCTTTTACCCGCCTTTGGCCCCATCGCGCGCGATTATGCCCTGTCTGATCCCAATGAAATCCAGCTTTTGGTTTTCATTTTCATGATCGGCTTTTCGCTGATGCAAATTGTCTATGGCCCGCTGGCCGATGTTTATGGCCGCAAAAGCACACTGATGCTGGGGCTGGTGATTTACAGCATTGGCACCGTACTATCATTTTTTGCCGACAGTTTTGAACATCTGCTGCTTGCCCGCTTTATCCAGGGGCTGGGGGCGGCGGCCCCGCGTGTTTTGACCCTGACCATCATCCGCGACTGTTTTGATGGGCGCGACATGGCGCGCGTGATGTCGCTGGTGATGATGGTGTTTATTATCGTACCGGTATTTGCCCCGGCCAGTGGCGGTTTGATCCTGTCTTTTGGCAGCTGGCACCTGATTTTCGGGTTTATGCTGTTGCTCGTGGTGGTGGTTGCGCTTTGGTACAAGCTGCGCATGCCCGAAACGCTGCACCCGGAATACCGGCATAAACTTTCCATTCGCCGCATCGCCCGTGATTTTGGCGTTACCGCCACCACCCGCCAAACTGTGGGTTATGCCACGGCCATGGGCCTGTGTTTTGGTTGCCTGATGTCCTATATCGGGTCGGCCGAGCAGATATTTGATTCATCGATCTACAAGCTGGGCGACTGGTTTCCGGTGGTTTTTGGCCTGATTGCAGCCGCCATGAGCGTGGCGTCCTTTGTCAATGCGCGCCTGGTGCGCAAGATCGGCATGCACAAACTTTCGCATTTCGGCCTGTGCGTTTTTATCGCGATGGGGGCCATCAATGTGGTGGTTGCGCTTGCCTATAATGGTGTCCCGCCACTTTGGATGTTTGGTCTTGGCCTGACGGTTGCGCATTTCGCCTTCATGCTGACCATGCCGAATTTCAATTCACTGGCAATGGAACCCCTGGGCGCAATTGCTGGCACGGCATCCTCGCTGATCGGGTTTTACACCACGCTGATCGGTGTGGTTTGCGGCACCATTGTCGGCCAGAATTTTAACGGCACGGTTATTCCGCTGGTTACGGGTTATCTTGCCCTGGGCGTTTTGTGCCTGGTGATTGTTCTGGCCACGGAAAAGGGCCGCCTGTTCCACCCCACCCATCAGGCGTAATGACGCGCCCCATGACGGAAAATCCACCCGTCATGGGGCCTTATCCCAAAGTTTGAAGCCGCTTTTAAAGGTGGCTTTTCCGGCATGGAAAAAGCCGAAATCAACCTTTGATTTCGTATGATTGCGCACCAAAGCGGGCATTTAACATTAACCAGCACAGCCTGTTTTAATCACATATAACTAATTCACGTCCTTGACGTTTTGCGCCAATTGATATTAGCTTTCAACTTGGGGTTTAGGGGCTTTTACGCGCACACCGCCATCTTCAGTCATCTTTCGCCCGGCAGGCGATGAGAGTGGAAAGATCGCAGTATGTCAAAGACGACCATATCATCCATCAGCACGGTCAAAAGCAAGCTGACCGCGATTATCGCCCGGACCAGACTGGTTGAAGCCGGGCGCATCCATATGGTTGGTTTTGATACCTTAAAAGATGCCCTTGGGGACCGCTGGGTCAGCGTGCGTGAACGGGTTTTGACCTATGCCGAAAACCGCCTGACACAGCATTTAAGCAGCCAGGATGCCTTTTTCCGCTATGGCGATGAAGAATTCCTGATCGTCTTTGCCAACCTTTCCAATCAGGCCGCGCAAATGCTGGTGGGCAAGGTGGCCGAAGAAGTCCATCAGTTCATTTTGGGGTCCCCTGATACCCAGTCCATTACCATCAAATCCGCCGTTCAGCAGGTGGATGGCGAATTGCTGTTTCAGGACCTGTCCCTGGCGGAAGTTCTGGCCGTTGCCCACAACCAGTCAACGGAAACACCCAAAAAACCGCGCGGAAACACTGCCTTTCGTGAAAAATCCCCGCCGGGTAAAATGCAGGGCAGCCTGCTGGTTGAGGATACAGGCGATATTACCGGTGAAATCGGCCCGCCGGAATTAACCCCAGTTTCCTTTGTTTTCCGCCCTCTTTGGGATGTAAAAAACAAACGCATCACGACATATCGCTGTGTGCCAACACGCAGAATGGCAGCGGGTTACACGGTCGAACAATATGCGGTTTTAAATGCCACTGACGGGCAGGAGACCGTTCTTGACCTTGATATCGCAACCCTGCATACCGCCGCACGCACCCTATCACGCGTGATGGATAGTGGTTTTGTTTTTGCCTGCAATGTGACGGTGCACTACGAAACCATGTCGCGCAATGATTCGCGCCGCGCCTATATCGAGGCGATTGATCAGATCCCCGTGCAATTGCGCCGGTTCTTTATCGTCGAACTGACGGAACTGCCCGTTGGTATTCCCATGGTGCGCTTTGCCGAATTTACATCGATCCTGAATGCGCGTATTCGCGCGATCAGCTGCCGCATCCCGCTTGATACCCGAAACCTGCAGGGATATGGCAATGCCAACCTGTTTGCCGTGACGATTGATCTGGGGGATATTCGCAAAAGCGAAGGCGAGATCATGAAGAAATTCGACCAGATCGCTGCGGCGGCGGCCAATACCGGGTTAAAAACCTGCATTACCGGCATCAAATCCACCAGCCTGGCCATTGCGGCGGCGGCATCGGGCATCACCTATATTGGCGGCAAAAGCGTGCGCGATGACCGCAAAATTCCCGGACGCGTCATTACCATGACATGGTCGGATTATTTCGGCTTTTAACCGGAATCAGCTGCAGGGGATGGTACAACACGCCCTTGCCCGCCGTGGCTGGCCCTGGTTTGCACGGCCAATTCACGGCCTTCCCCAAAATGCGCGCAATCACAACCAGTTCGATCGGGCGGGTTTGGCATTATCAAGCACCTTACGTATGGCGCGTGCTATGGCATCAGGGTTGACTGGCATTAACAGCGATGTTGCGTTTTTGGCCTGTTCGCGTACCACCGGCAATTCGATCTGGGTTAACAAAACAGCGGGCATTTCGGCATCAAGCAGGAAAAGTTGATCAAGAAACAGGCTGTGCTCTTCGTCTTCACGCGGAACACCTTCGGCGATAATGCCATCAAATTCATCACCCTCGCTCTGGGCTTTCATAAAATCGCGTTCGCCATCAAATTCGCGCACGTCATAGCCCAGTTCACGCAAACGCGCGACCAGTTGCAACCGGAAGGGGGCGTTTTCAACAATCACGGCCAGGCTTTCCGGCCCGCCCTTTAATTTGTCATGATTGATCACATGGGCCACAACCGGGGCCTGATTTTCGAAGCGCGGCAGATAAAGGATAATTTCGGTTCCCTTGCCCGGTTCGCTGTGCAGTTCCAGCTTGCCGCCGGACTGATACACAAAACCATGCACCATACTCAGCCCAAGGCCACTGCCCTTGCCGACTTCCTTGGTGGTGAAAAACGGTTCAAACACGTTTTTAAGGATTTCTGGCGGAATACCAGTACCGCTATCCTTAACATGGATTGCGATCATATCCTTTTCTTTGCCGGTGCCATCATTATGACCGTGGCTGTTGGCTGCGGTGATGGAAATTTTGCCGCCATCGGGCATGGCATCCCGCGCATTGATAGCCAGGTTAATCAGCGCGGTTTCAAGTTGCGCGGGGTCAACATAGGCCCGGCACAGGCCATAGGGCACATTACACACCAGCTGGATATTCTCGCCCAAGGTGCGTTCAAGAAGGCGCTGCACATTGCGTAACAATATATCCAGATCAACTGATTGCGGGGTTAATGGCTGCTTGCGCGAAAAGGCCAGCAACTGGCGAGTAAGTTCGGTTGCACGCTCAGCGGCCATTTCGCACAGGTCGATATTGACCCGCGCCTCGGCATCATCGGCAAAGCGAATGGCCAGTTCATCGATATTATTCAAAATGACGGTCAGCAGATTGTTGAAATCATGGGCAACACCGCCTGTCAGGCTACCGACCGCCTTTAATTTCTGGGCCTGAAGCAGTTCTTCCTGCATTTCAACGCGCCTTGTGATGTCGCGGAAATAAACCGATATGCCCCGTTCAAACGGGAAAATACGGTTCTGAAACCATTTGTGGCGCACTGCGGAATAAACTTCAAATTCCCGCATTTTGCCGGTTTCCCGCGCCTTGTGAAATTCAGCAAAAACCACGGTTTCACGGGCATGGGGCACCAGTTCCCAAAAGGACTTGCCGATTAATTCGCTTTCAGGCGCGCCAAAGCTTTCGCTGGCCTGATGATTGACATGGGTAAAACGCCAGTTTTCATCAAGCGAGAAAAAATTATCGGAAATGGAATTCAGGATTTCGCGGGTATTGCGTTCTTTCTGTTCGGCATCCTGGCGGGCCTCGGCAGCAATTTCGAGGGCCTCGATATTCTTGCCTTCCAGCAATAGATTTTCGATCACGACAAAACACAAATCGCCAAACTGGCGGGCAATAACCCGGCCGATTTTATCGCCGACGGGCAGGCCAAAAATGGTAAAATCGATATGGCGCACCAATTGCGCGCCCGACAGATGCATATGAAAATCTTCGACCTGAACCTGCCGGTCGGCGCGTTTGCGTTTGCCACTGGGCCGAAGCCCCGACGAAAACTTTGCCACGCCATCGCCCCAGGTCACCTTGCCGCCCATTTCAAAGGCGGTCTGATTATGCAGTTCCGACCGACCAACCGCTTCATGTGCCAGATTGCCATCCACCGATGACACCTCGATGCGCAATTTCTGGCAGTTTAGCAATTCAACGCAGTTCGCCCCCAATGCCTCCAGCGCGGCGGGGATATTATCGCTTTTTTGAATTTCAGTGGAAAACATGGCCAGATGGCGCAATCGCCGGGATTGCCGGGCGATCAGCGCTTCGCTACGGATATAGGTTTGCAAGCTGTAGCGCGCCAGCGACAGCACAATCGCCGCCACAATCAACGCGACCAGCACATCACCCATGATCGTGGACAGATAATGGTTATAAACCGACCAGTAAGGGGTGCTGAGAACCAGGCTAAGCTGCCCGGTTGGCACATAAAAATAGGCGCCAAGCAACATGTGGCTGAAATCATCGAAGGTGGATGATTTTTGCGCCCGGCGATCATCGGCGGTAAACAGCACAGATGCCGAATGCGCCGCATAGCGCCCCTGCACCCGCTGTTTTTCATCGATCGAATATTGGAAAAGCGGGCTGCCATTGCGGTTTAAAATTTCAATGATCCCGCCCGATGCCACCTTGAGCTTGCGAAACGCATCAACAAAACGCTGCACGCTGATGGTCGCCGTGATCATACCGGCAAAATCATTTCCGGGGGTTTTGATGGCACGCGAAATGCGCAGTACTGTCTGGTTGCGCGAGGCCCCAAACATGCCCACCGCCGGACCGCTGATATAGGTGCCGCTATCCGGTTTGTTTTTCAGATACAGAAAATCAACCCGGTTGCTGAAATCGGACCGTTCATGTTCAAAGGCAAGGTCGGAAACATATTTCATCTTGCCGTCATCACCAACGACGATGATTTCATCAATGCTGCTAAACACGTCGCTTTGACGTGCCAGCCTTTCGTCAATTTCACGTGGTGATTTTTCGCGCCCCGTTCCCAGTTCGTAATTGCGCACAATGCCAATCAGTGCGGCCTCAACATCGGCGAAAATGTAATTAGTGTGCTGGCCCAGGCTTTCGACCACGTCAAGAACGTGGGATTTCTGAACATGGACTTCTTCATACAGATAAAAGCCGATCTTGACCGGCACGACGATGCACAGCGAAAACAAAAACAGCCGCGATGCAATTTTATAGGCCTGAAGCGCGTTACGGGGCCGCGCGAAAAAGCGGTGCATATCCATCATAACGGTTGCCACCTTTGCCATTGTCGCGCGTCACAATAATCTGGTGATGATTTCGACCAGCATGCGCACCCGAAAAGGTTTGGGCAAAATCTCGTTCGCGCCGCTGCGTTTGGCGATTTCCAGAAATTCAAAATTCTGGGTTCGCCCACCGCCCGACATGGCAATGATCGGAATGGTGGCATCAAGCTTGCGAAGCTCGGGGATCGCCTCGATCCCGCCAAGGTCGGGCATGATGATATCCATCACCACAATATCGGGGCGATTGCGCTGGAACGATTTGATGGCCTGGTTACCATCAATAGCCAGACGCACATTAAACCCCGCCGTGTTCAGGCCACTGGCAATTGTTTGACGAACCATATTGTCGTCTTCCACAAGAAGTACATTTTTCATCTGCCTTCTTCCCCCTCTTGTGCACAGACAGGCCATCACCCGGCAGGCGACAAGCACTATCCGGTCTTAAAATGTGTTCTCCTTTTTCTTCTGCAGATGCGGGTTTGCCATGCCTTCTCGTTCGCATGTCTGTTTTGGCATTTGCCATATGCATGCGTGATATCGTCCCGGCAACAATACCACTCCTAGTTGATATATGATGTCAATATAAACCTTGGAATTACGTAACCCTGCCATTTGGCAGAGCATCACTGAGGAAGGAACGCAGTTGGCAGCATGACAGCACCGGCCACCAACCCAGCATATGCCGCTGGCAGAAAATATCAAAAAACCAGCAACTACCCCGTAATATTCAGGCGACTGATAATGCTTTGATTTTTCGGGCAAGCGCCAAAAACCAGCACGGCGCATCGCGGCATTGCAGGCATTTATGTGCGCTTCATCACTACTCGACCTATTGATTATACGTAGGGATAGTATATATAATCACAGGTATAAAAATGAAATAACGGCCAGGAGCAAGCTGCCGCAGACAGCCCGTAAAACTGCAAAAATAACAATGACCTGATGCCGAATAAGCACCGGGACATTGCCCGGATCCGGGAAAGCAGGCGAATCACCGCCGGTTTTACATACCGCGATCCAGAAATGCCGGTCCCCAGGGACTGGTCACACAGGAAACAAAGATACATTCATCGCAGCAGAAGCACGAACAAGAGACGACAATGCCGAAAAGTCCAATGTCCCAAATGGATTCTGTTAAAAGCAAGCTGACCAATATAATTGCCAAAAGCAAACTGGTTGAAGCAGGTCGCATTCACATGGTGGGCTTTGACACGGTCAAAGAAACACTGGGCGACCGGTGGGAAGCCGTCCAGGAACGGGTAATGAATTTTGCCGAAAACCGGCTTACCGCCCATCTTGGCAGCCAGGATACATTTTTCAGATATGACGGCGACCAGTTCCTGATTGTTTTTGCCAATCTGTCGCACGAAGCCGCACAAATGCTGGTTGGCAAAGTCGCCAGTGAGGTGCACCAGTTTATTCTGGGATCACCCGACCTTGAAACCATCAGCGTGAAAACCGCCGTTGAACAGGTGGACGGTGAATTGCTGTTTCGTGAACTGACCCTGGCCGAGGTTTTAACCAGCGCACATGATGCCGCACATCTTTGCCCGAACGGGGCAAAGGATGCCGCCAAAGCCAACGCAGCCCGCAAAAAACCGGTTGCCACCAAAAAGCAGGGCAGCATCCTGATCGAGGATGACGGCCTTGATGCAAGCAATATCGTGGTGCCGCAGCTCGCCCCGATCAGCTTTATCTATCGGCCGCTATGGAATGTTTATAACCAGCGCATCACCAATTATCACTGCATTCCCATTCGCCGGGTTTCCGCGGGTTATATCATTGAAGGATATGACGTTTTAGGCACCAGCGACGAAATTGAATGCATTGTTGATCTGGATATCGCAACGATCCAGGCGGCGGGCAAAACCATGGCCAAGGCCATTGAACATAACATGCTGTTTGCCTGTAACCTGTCGGTGCATCACGAAACCCTGTCGCGGGCGGAAACACGCCGCATTTACCTTGAGGCCCTGGACCGCATCCCGCCGCAAATCCGCCGGTTTTTCATTCTGGAAATTGATGGTTTGCCCGTCGGCATTCCCAGCATGCGCATTGCCGAATTCACATCGCTTTTGCACAGCCGTATCCGCGCGATTACCTGCAAGGTCGGGATGGAAGTGCGCAACCTGCAACCCTATGGCAATGCCAACCTATTTGGCGTGACCCTTGATCTGATCGATAACCGCAAGCCCGAAATTGACGTGATGAAGAAGTTCGACCAACTGGCGGCGGCAGCAAACAATATCAACCTGAAAACAGCAGTGACCAATATCCGCAGCACCAGCCTTGCCCTGGCCGCAGCGGCGGCTGGCATCACCTATATCGGCGGCAAAGGCGTGGGTGATGACAACAAACTCCCCGGTCGGCTGCGCAAGCTGACCTTCAATGACTTTTTCGGCATCCCCGATATGGTGCAAAACCAGTCCGCCTGATCCCGTTCCAAGAGGAAAAGGTACTCCAAAATCAAAGGCCGCAGCATTCATCGCTGCGGCCTTTGGTTTGTCAGCTATTTATCACGGCAAAATTACGGGGCAAATCGCCCAAACCATTCGCGCTAAGCCCCGTCGAACAAACCACGCAGGGCACGGGCTACTTCGGATGGCTGGGCTGGCAAATCGACCGATGCAGCATTAGCCGCCTTGCCTGGGCGGCTGACACCGGCATTAACCAGATAAACCACCTTTAACCCGGCATGCAGGCGGAAAAGCTGCTCTACATGTTCGGCCACTTCGGATTCTTCACCCAGCAGCAATTCGGCGATTACCCCGTCACAGACAAAGCCGGAACTGGCTGTTTTAAGGAAATCACGCTGGGAGCCAAATTCATCCACCCGATAGCCCAGACCGCGCAACCAATCCGCCAGATAACGGCGGAATTGCGGGTTTTCCTTCACCACAACCAGATGTTCCTTGCCTTCCAGCGATTTGATATCGGTGGGCAATTCGTTCTGGAACAGTTTGGCGCCGGTAAATTGCGGCAGATAAAGAATAACCTCCGTCCCCACGCCAACAGTACTGGCAATTTCCACCCGCCCGCCGGACTGATAGGCAAAGCCATGCACCATGCTAAGGCCAAGCCCACTGCCCTTGCCCACTTCCTTGGTGGTAAAGAAGGGTTCAAACACGTCTTTTCGGACTTCTTCTGGCATGCCGGTGCCGGTATCACGCACCGATATGCGCACAAAACTGCGCAGCTGATCGCTTGATGTGGCATCCTCGACCATTGCCATTTCAGCACGCAGGTAAATGGTGCCACCTTCGGGCATGGCATCACGCGCATTGACCGACAGATTGATCAATGCATTTTCCAGCTGAACCGGGTCAACAAAGGCATGGGCCAGGTCATCACCGGCTTCAATGACAATGGCAATTTCACTGCCCAGCGTTCGTTGCAGCAATTGACGAACCGTTGCCAGCAGGCTGGCAATATCAACTTCCTTGGGGCTTAAGGGCTGTTTACGTGAAAAGGCCAACAACTGCCGTGTCAGGCTTGCCGCACGGTCGGTTGCCATTTCACACAGTTCCAGGTTTTCAGCGAGGTCGTCATCCTCGGCCATTTTCATTGCCATCAATTCGATGTTGTTTTGCACCACGGTTAGCAGATTGTTGAAATCATGCGCGATACCGGCCGTCAGGGTGCCAATGGCCTTTAATTTACGGGTCTGGCGCAATTCATCCTGCATTTTTACGCGCCGGGTAATATCGGTAAAATATACTGAAATGCCGCGTTCAAACGGATAGACACGGTCCGCATACCAGCGTCCGCGCTCGTCCGAATAATATTCAAATTCGCGTTTTTCACCGGTTTCACGGGCCAGGTGAAATTCCGAATAAATGAACCCTTCACGCAAATGCGGCATCAGATCCCAAATCGAACGGCCCAGTAATTCACCCGCCGGAAAGCCCAGAACCTCCATCGCCTGCTGATTGACATGGGTAAAACGCCAATGTTCATCGAGCGCAAAGAAGTTATCGGAAATGGAATTAAGGATTTCCTCGGAAAAGCGTGCCTTTTGAACCGCATCCGTTCGGGCGACTTCGGCCTGCATCTGGCTTTTGCGGGCCAGTTCGGCAGATTCCAGGGTTTTGACCTGCAATAACAGGTTTTCAATCGCGGCCATCGCCAGGTGGCTGCATTGTTCGGAAATGGCCCAGCCGATGGTGTCTTCCTCGGGTTGGCCGGCCACCGAAAAATCAATATAGGCGACTTCGCCCGTACCATTCAGGCGCATGCCAAAATCGCCCCGGCGGGCAGAGTTTTCCTGTGGATTAGGGGCATCTTCATGGAAAAACAGGCGTCCCAACCAGTGATAAAACCGCCCCCGGCTGCCCTGAATGGCAAGGTCTGGCCACTGGTTATAATGCGAGCGATCATTGCGTTTCTTTTGCACAATCTGCTGCATAAATTGTCCGTCCGCACGCCGCACTTCGATCTTAACACGTTCACAATCCAGCACTTCCGCACTTTTGGTACAAAGCGCCTGAAGGGCATCGTCGACGGTTTTGCATTTTAAAATATCGGTCGAAAATTCGGCCAGGCGGCGCAGGCGATAGGACCGATAGGCAATCAACGCCTTGTCACGCCGGTAACTGCGGAAACTGTAATGTGCCAGCAGCAAAATGACGGTCGAAATCGCAATCGAAATCAGGATGTCAAAAAAGCTGTACCATAAAAACGGGCCATAGGCCGTGGCATAGGGCACGCGCACGACAAAGCACAAATCCCCGGTTGCAATCGGCTTGTAACCGCCCAGTTCCAGATTTTCGATATCGTTAAAGGCCTGGGCGGCATCGTCACGATACTGGGTGCACATCAGCGTCGTTTCATCACTTTCAAGAAGCGCGCCTTTCAGCATGCGGCCATCGCGAAACGACACCTGAACGAGCGGCCGGCCATAACGGTTCAGGATGGCGAGGTAACCATCATTGGCGATTTTGACACTGGTGAAAATTTCGGCGATCCGTGGCAGCCGGACCGTAGCCGAAATAATACCGTTAAACCGCCCGTCAGCGGTATGCAGCGGCAAGGATGCATGAATGGCCCGAACATTAACGCCATCCTCGACTGCAAAATGCACAGGCCCATCAATGAACAGATCACGGTCAGAATTCAGTTTCAGATATTTGAAATCCGAACGCTGCCGCACATTATGAAACAACGAATTGCTACCACCCGATGCATATAGCATTTCGCCATTGCGGCTATAGATATCAATCTCGTCGATAATGGCGATCACATCGCGCTGGCGCGTCAGGCTAAGGTTAATCTCATAAGCGTTTTTACCACTGGCAATATCGGCCGCCAGGCTTTGGCGTGTGGCCTTTAGCGATGTTTCAACATGGCCCAGCACATATTCGGCATTGTGGCTTAGGGTATCGACAACATTTAACAGATGGCCGCGCTGGTTACCGGTTTCGGCCTGAAAATAGAAAGCGCCGCGCAGCAGCACGATTGCCACCACAACGACCAGAAACAGCCGGGTTGCCAGGCGATAAACCCGTGCAGCATCCAGCGACCGGCCCAAAAACCGCCTGCGCCAGTTACGAATACCCGTCACGATGTCAGGACCGTGCGGATCAGGGCGACAAGCGCGCGAAGCTGAAACGGTTTGGGTAAAATCTCGGTCGCGCCACACCGTTTGGCAATTTCCAGAAATTCCATATTCTGCGTACGGCCACCGCCTGAAACCGCAATGATCGGGATGGTCGCATCGATCATGCGAATATCGCCGATGGTTTCAATACCACCACGGTCGGGCATGATCACATCCATGATGATCACATCGGGGCGGCGCAGCTTGAATTCCTTAACCGCCTGTAGCCCGTTATAGGCCATCGTGACCTCGAACCCCGCAGCCTTCAGGCCACTTGATACGGTTTTACCAACCAGCATGTCATCCTCGACAAGAAGAACCTTGCCTGCCATGCCCGAAACAGTCGCCGATGCCATCTAAACCTGTCCTCTAACTCAACCGAAATTATAACCATAAGTATATTAAACTATACCAATGGATATGACGGTTTAAGTAGAGATTTTCAACCGTAAAATGTCGCCCAAATGGCAGAACGACACGAAAAAGCCGAAGCCCTGATAAAAGGCTTCGGCTTTTCAGTAAGTTGCGAAATCGCACTCATCCTGCTGTGCGTATGATACGCACCCTGCCCGGATTAACGCGGATCGTAGTTCAGGTTCGGAGCCAGCCAGCGTTCGGCAACCGACAGGTCCATGCCTTTGCGCTTGGCGTAATCTTCGACCTGGTCGCGTTCGATTTTACCCAGGCCGAAATATTTGGCATCGGGGTTGGCAAAATAAAGCCCGCTGACCGATGCGGTCGGCGTCATGGCATAGCTTTCCGTCAGCGTTACACCGGTATTCTTTTCAGCATCCAGCAGGCGCCACAGGGTGCCCTTTTCGGTATGGTCCGGGCAGGCCGGATACCCTGGTGCCGGGCGAATACCCTGGTATTTTTCCGCAATCAGATCATCGTTGGACAGGTTTTCGTCGCTGGCATAAGCCCACACTTCGCGGCGAACCTTTTCATGCATGGTTTCGGCAAAGGCTTCGGCAAAACGGTCACCCAGTGCCTTCACAAGGATGGCATTGTAATCGTCATGCTCGGCTTCCATTTTGCGCGCGATATCCTCGACCTCCGGCCCGGCGGTAACAACAAAGCCACCGATATAATCGGTTTTACCGCTGTCTTTGGGCGCGATGTAGTCAGCAAGGGCGCGGTTGGGGCGCTTGTTATCTTCGCGATACATCTGCTGGCGCAGGGTATGGATGGTGATGGGTTCGTTTCCATCGGGTGCCGGGGTGATTTCAATATCATCACCCACCGAATTTGCCGGCCAAACACCGACAACCGCACGCGGCTTGAACCATTTTTCATCAACAATGCGTTTAAGCATCGCCTGGGCATCGGCATAAAGGTTACGCGCTGTTTCACCCACAACCGCATCATCAAGGATGGCGGGGAAACGGCCATGCAGTTCCCAGGTTTCAAAAAACGGCTTCCAGTCAAACCGTTTGACCAGTTCGGCCAGATCGAAATCCTCAAACACCGTCAGGCCCGGTTTGGCCGGGGCGATGGGCGTAAAGGCATCCCAATCCAGGCGGGCCTTGTTGGCGCGCGCATCGGTCAGGGCAAAGCGGCGTTTCTGCAATTGCTGGGCGGCATGGCGTTCGGCCATGGCAACATATTCATTACGCAATTCGTTAACAAAAACTTCGCGATGGGTTTCGGAAACCAGCTTGCTGGCAACACCCACTGCGCGCGATGCATCAATCACGTACACAACGGCCTTGTCGTAATTCGGCGCGATTTTAACCGCTGTATGCACCTTCGATGTTGTCGCCCCACCAATCAAAAGCGGAATATCAAGGCCTTGGCGCTTCATTTCGGCGGCGACAAAGGTCATTTCTTCCAGCGACGGTGTAATCAGACCGGAAAGCCCGATCATATCGACATTTTCGGCCTTTGCCGTTTCGATAATCTTTTGGGTCGGGACCATCACGCCAAGGTCGATGACCTCGAAATTGTTACATTGCAGAACAACACCAACGATGTTCTTACCGATATCGTGAACGTCACCCTTCACGGTTGCCAGCAGGATTTTACCGTTGCTTTCGCGTTTGCCGTCCTTTTCCTCCTCGATATAGGGGATCAGGTAGGCAACAGCCTTTTTCATCACGCGGGCAGATTTCACCACCTGGGGCAAAAACATTTTACCAGCACCAAACAGGTCACCAACAATGTTCATGCCATCCATCAGCGGGCCTTCAATCACATGAAGGGGCCTTTCAGCCTGCTGGCGGGCTTCTTCGGTGTCTTCCTCGACAAATTCGGCAATCCCGTTAACCAGCGCATGCGCCAGGCGTTCCGTGACCGGCTTTTTACGCCATTCAAGGTCGGCTTTCTTTTCGGCCCCACCGGCACCTTTGTATTTATCGGCAATTTCCAAAAGGCGGTCGGTGGCATCCGAACGGCGGTTCAGGATCACATCCTCGACCCGTTCGCGCAGTTCGGCAGGGATTTCTTCATACACCACAAGCTGGCCGGCATTCACGATGCCCATATCCATGCCAGCCTTGATCGCGTGATACAAAAACACCGAATGCATGGCTTCACGCACCGGGTTATTGCCCCTGAACGAGAAGGAAACGTTGGAAACCCCGCCCGATATTTTGGCGTAAGGCAGGTTCTTCTTGATCAGCTTACAGGCTTCGATGAAATCGACGGCGTAATTGTCGTGTTCTTCAATCCCGGTCGCGACAGCAAAAATGTTCGGATCGAAAATGATGTCTTCGGGCGGGAAACCGACTTCATCGACCAGCACACGATAGCTGCGCTGACAAATTTCAAACTTGCGGGTAACCGTGTCGGCCTGGCCTTTTTCATCAAAGGCCATCACCACAACAGCAGCACCATAACGGCGCAAAAGTTTGGCCTGGCGAATGAAGGGTTCAGGCCCTTCCTTCAGGCTGATCGAGTTAACGATGCCCTTGCCCTGCAGGCATTTCAGGCCGGATTCGATCACGTTCCATTTCGAACTGTCGACCATGATCGGCACACGGGCAATGTCGGGTTCTGCCGCCACCAGATTGATAAATTTCACCATCGCCGATTCAGCATCGAGCATCGCATCATCCATATTGATGTCGATGATCTGGGCGCCGTTTTCGACCTGTTCGCGGGCAACATCAAGGGCTGCTTCGTAGTTTTCCTCGACGATCAGCTTCTTGAATTTCAACGAACCCGCAACGTTGGTGCGTTCGCCGATATTGATGAATCTGGATATTTCGGACATCGTTCTCTCAGTCTCTCTCGGCTTTATTCTTATGCGGCATCAAACGGTTCAAGGCCCGACAAACGCATGCGCGGGGCAATATCCGGGCTTTTGCGCGGGGCGCTACCCTTTACAGAATTGGCAATGGCACGAATATGCGCCGGCGTCGTCCCACAGCACCCGCCCAACAGATTGATCAGGCCGCTTTCGGCCCATTCCTTGACCAAAGCCGCCATTTCATTGTCGGTCTGGTCATATTCACCAAATTCGTTGGGAAGGCCCGCATTGGGATAAACCGAAACGCGGCATTCGGCAACACGCGAAAGTTCAACCACATAGGGGCGAAGCTGGGCTGCACCCAATGCGCAGTTAAGGCCAATTGAAAACGGTTTGGCATGACGCACCGAATTATAAAACGCCTCGGTCGTCTGACCCGAAAGGGTACGGCCCGATGCATCGGTAATGGTGCCCGAAATCATCACGGGGATATCTTCGCCGCGTTCTTCGATCACTTCGGAAATCGCAAACAGGGCCGCCTTGGCATTCAGGGTATCAAAAATGGTTTCGACCAGCAGGGTATCTGCCCCGCCATCCAGCAGGCCATTTGCCGCTTCTTTATAGGCAGTATAAAGCTGGTCAAAGGTCACACCGCGATAACCGGGATTATTCACATCGGGCGAAATGGATGCTGTACGGTTGGTCGGCCCGATAGCACCGTTAACAAAGCGCACATCGCCGGGATGGGCCGCTTCCCATTCATCACAAGCCTGACGGGCAAGCTTTGCACTTTCGTAGTTGATCTCGTAAGCAAGGCTTTCCATGCCGTAATCGGCCTGGGCGATGGTCGTGGCACTAAACGTGTTGGTGCCATTCAAATCCGCCCCGGCGGCAATATATTGCAGGTGAATATCCTTGATGATTTCCGGCTGCGTCAGCGACAGCAGGTCATTATTGCCTTTGACATCCTGTTTCCAGTCCGCAAAGCGCTCCCCGCGGTAGTCTTCCTCGGTCAGCTTGTGTTTCTGGATCATGGTGCCCATTGCGCCGTCCAGAATCAGGATTTTTTCTTCGGCGCGCTGTTTCAGCAGGGCGATACGTTTCTGGCGATCAGTCATGATTGGTCATCCTGTCTTTGGGTCGTGGCGGCGCAATGGCACCTTTATATCGGGTCGTCAGGCAGAAGCGGCAACCTGTTTTGCGCGAATGCCCAACGCATGGCAAATGGCATAGGTCAGTTCGGCACGATTCAGGGTATAGAAATGGAAATCATTGACCCCTTCGGCGATCAGGCCTTCAACCTGTGAAATGGCTTCGTGGAAGGCCACCATCCGCCGGGTGTCGGGGTCTTCATCAAGGCCATCAAAACGGTGATGCAGGCGCTGCGGCACGCCCGCACCACACATATCGGCAAATTTCAAAAGCGATGCAAAATTGGTGACCGGCAAAATACCCGGCACAATCGGGGCCGTAATACCGGCCTTGTCGCATTTGTCGCGGAACCGCAAAAATACCTCGTTATCAAAGAAGAACTGGGTAATCGCGCGGTTGGCGCCGGCATCGAATTTGCGCTTCAGGTAATCAATTTCAAAATCGGCGGTCGGGGCATCGGGGTGGGTTTCCGGATAGGCGGAAACGGAAATATCGAAATCCTCGATCTTTTTAAGCCCGGCAACCAGATCAACCGCATAGTCGTAGCCACCTGGGGTGGGGACATATTTACCACCGGCATCGGGCAAATCACCGCGCAGGGCGACAATGGAACGAATGCCTTCATCCCAATAGGTCCGTGCGATCCGTTCAATTTCATCGCGGGTATGACCCACGCAGGTCAGGTGTGCGGCAGCGGCAATACCGGTTTCGCGCTGAATGCGGGTGACACTGGCATGGGTGCGATCACGGGTGGAGCCACCGGCCCCATAGGTTACCGACACAAAAGAAGGTGCCAGCGGCGCAAGCCGGTGGATCGAACGCCACATGGTTTCTTCCATCTTTTCCGTTTTGGGCGGAAAAAATTCAAAGGAAACCCGCAAATCGCGACTGTTAGAGGCGGTTTGTTGAGTGTTGTCACGCACTGGCGTCATTGTCGTCTACCTTGTGTTCAAATGCCCTTGCGGGCGATGTTCGTTATCTTTGGGCCAATACACCACCACATGCAGGCTGGCGAATTGGCAAATTCTGTTAGGTCCTCAAATACCCGGTTACTCGGCAGCCTTCCCGGCCCCTGTGGCGTTCCCGGCCCCGGCGACATTCGCCATGGCCGCACCCACGGCATGGCCACGCCACAGGCACACGGTTAAGGGCTTACCGGGCAGATTAACCACCTCGTCCATGGCAAGTTTCGAGGATGCAAACCAGTCCTTCATCGCGCCATCGTCAAAACCCAGGCGGCGATGGGCGTGCTGTTCGCGCAGTTCTTCCTGATCGTGCGGTGCAAAATCAACCACCAGCAGCGTCCCACCCGGTGCCAGCAGGCGTGCAGCCTCGGCTATCGCGGTTTCGGGTTTTTCGGCGTAATGCAAAACCTGGTGTAATGTAATCACATCAAAGGCCGCATCGGGATAAGGCAGCTGATACATATCAGCCTGGCGCACAAGGCAATTGGCAAGTTCGGCGCGTTGCAGGCGGGCACGCGCCACAGCCAGCATTTCGCGCGACATATCAACGCCCACCCCTTCGGCTGCGGTTTTACCCAGCAGTTCCAGCACCCGGCCCGTGCCGGTGCCAATATCAAGGATACGCTTGCCTTCAAGGTTACCAAGGGCAGCCAGAAGGGCGGCTTCGACTTCCGCCTCGTCAATATGAAGCGAACGGATGGTGTCCCATTCGCCAGCGTTGGCGCGGAAATATTCGGTTGCCACCTGTTCGCGCTGTTTTTTCACCTGATCCAGGCGGGTGCGATCCAGCGACAGGGTTTCATCGTCGCGGGGCAACAAGGCCAATACGGGTGCGACCAGATCAGCCCCCGGCCCGCTATGGGGTGTACGGTAAAAGACCCAGGTTCCTTCGCGAAAACGCACCAGCAGGCCCGCTTCGCAAAGCAGCTTTAAATGACGCGATACACGGGGCTGGCTTTGCCCGATGATCTGCGTGATTTCGCTAACGGTCAGTTCGCATTCAGCACAAATTGCCAGCAACCGCAAACGGGTTGCTTCTGCTGCAGCGCGCAAACCTGCCAGAACCTGTTCCATGACGCTCTCCAATTCCTCATGCAGATATAAAGATATGTTTATGTCTATTCAAGGAAAAAGTAACACCACCCAAACGGGGTGTGGCATAAATGTCATAGCCCGGAGGATAGTCCGCCATAGTTTTTTTGATGTATGGCGTTTAAACGCTCCATATGCTAACCACATGATATACGGGGCATATGCGGTATCGCAGGATGCAGATTTGATGGGTAGCGGGGTTGCAAGAGCAACGACCCTGCTTAAATCTGTAGCCGGGGATATAGCCGGGGGCCTTCAAATAGATTTGTAAACCGTTGGCGAAAAGAATGAATCTGAAAAGCATACGGGCACTTTGTGTTGGGGCATCGTTGTCCGTTTTGACAGCATGTGCGTCGACTCAGCCGGCGCAGGATCAGACTGTTTATGATCCGATCGAACCTGTGAATCGGGTGGTGCACAATGTTAATGGTGCCGTCGATTTCCTGATCCTGTACCCCGCTGCGATGTGGTACGGCGATATTGCACCGCAACCGGTGAAAAATTCTGTCAGAAGTTTTGCCAATAACCTTGGCGAACCGATCAATGCGATCAATGCCCTGCTGCAGGGGGACCCCGAGCAGGCAGCCGCATCGTTGCAGCGTTTTATTGTCAACTCGACCATTGGTCTGCTTGGCTTTAACGATGTTGCGACCGAATTTGGCATTCCCTATCGCGACGAAGATTTCGGTCAGACGCTGGCGCATTATGGCGTTGGTGCCGGCCCCTATATCGTATTGCCGCTTTTTGGTCCGTCCAACCTGCGCGATACCACGGGCCTTGTGACCGACTATCTGATGAACCCGTTCACCTATGGTGCGGATAACAGCGACAAGGTTGCTGCGGCCTATTACGGTGGCATGGTTGCGGGCGCAGTCGATTCGCGTTACCGCAACAATGAAAATCTCGAACAGTTGAAGCAGACATCGCTGGATTATTACGCCGCCCTGCGCAGCCTTTACCGGCAGCATCGCAACAGCGTGATCCGCAATGGTGGCCCGGTCATGAATGATGACCCAAATAATGCCATGAATGCTTCGTTTGATTTCGATGATCAAGATGCCCCGGCAGGAGACAAATGAAACACTTACATGGACGATTTCTGATTGCCGGCCTGATAATGGCCTCGGCAGTTGTTGCCATTCCCTTTGGGCACAGCGCCCAGGCAGCAGCACAGCCGTCCGGCAAACAGTCGGTTATGGAAGTTGCCGCCACCCAGGACCCGAGCGATTTTATCCGCGGGCTGGGTGATGAAGCCATTTCCGAACTGGCCGGCGACAAGATTGACGATAGCAGCCGTCAGGAACGCTTTGTCAATCTGATGGACAAATATTTCAAAATGGACCAGGTGGCCCGTTTTGTTCTCGGTCGTTACTGGCGCAATCTTTCCGATCAGGAACTGGCAAACTTTGCTGACCTGCTTCAGAAATATCTGGCGCTGAACTATGCCAGCAAGTTCAAGGATTTCGACGGCGAGAAATTCGTTGTCGGTGATTCCAACGAAAACAAGAAAGACATCTTCGTCAATTCACAGGTCGTTCGCCCCGATGGACCGCCCGTCAAAATCGTTTGGCGCCTGCGGGAATTTGACGGCAGCCTGCGCATTATCGATGTGTCGATCGAAGGTATCAGCATGGGCATCACCCAGCGCGACGAATTTGCAGCCGTTATCCAGAATAACGGTGGCAAAGTGCAGGCCCTGACCGACATGCTGAAGAAAAAGACCGGCGGGAATTAAACACACGAATCCAACCGGAATCCTTCCACCAAACAAAAAAGGCCTGCCAACCATGTTGGCGGGCCTTTTTATTTGGACACGAAGTCACCTCAGGAACAATCACTTTCAAAAACTATCCTTGCGGATAAAACTTTAATCGAAATTTACGTAGGTTTCACTTACCTTTCCATCAAACAAAAAAATATCAACTGTCAAAAACAAGCTTAAATCAAAATAAAAAAACAGACACAGCCCCACCCCACTTCAAATACAAAAAATCCTTCTTACAGCATTTTTCTAAACTTGTCGTATTCTTGAAAAAGCATAAAGTTGTTGCGCTGTTTTCACCTCTTACTCAACAAGTGCCGGATGGGTGAAACGGTTTAAGGAAACAAAAATACTATCAGTTCAACTCTGCGGAGAAATTCTGATGACTAAGCTTGGGGAAAATGGCCGTATGCGTTTGCATCTGCTGCTTGGGGTTTCAGCAGTTGCGCTCAATATCGCGCTAATGACCGCGCCGCCAGCACAAGCCGCGCCCTGCCCGCTGGAATCCAATACGACAATCACCACAAACCAAAGCTGCATTTCATGGACAGGCGGCGACCTGTCAATCAATTCCGGGGTTTCCGTATCAGGCACAATTACCAACGGCATAAGTGCTTCTGGTGTCGTGGGTAACCTTGAGAATAACGGCGTGATTTCAGCACCGGGAAACGACGGGTTTTACAGCAGCGGCGGAACCATTCAGACCCTTACCAACACAGGCACCATTTCCGGTTTTGTCGGCATTTATGCTGAAAACAGCGCCAGCATATCAACGATCATAAATGACACGAACGGAACAATAACCGGTACCTACACCTTATTCGCATCTGGCAACGCGAACATAAATTCGATTGAAAACAGAGGGCTGATCTCAGGTCAAACGGCTTTATATTTTACCAGCGCAACCATTGGCAGCCTTACCAATAGTGGAACGATTGCAGGTAATATCGACGCCAACATTGACCCAGGCTTGACCATAACAGGTAGCAATTCATCCTCTGCCTATGGTTTATTTACCGGCTCATCTGGCGGCACTTCAAGCAGCGACATCGGAATTATCACCCATACCCTCACAGATTTGACTTTCGATAGCGGCTATATATGGCTGAATGACAATGTTAATGTCGGCGCAAATCACACGGTTAAAGTCAATAACGCGACGATCAAACTGTCCAACACCATTTCGATCACCGGCGACTACACACAGACCGGCGGGGGCTTGGTTTCCTCCATCACCAGCGACAGTCAGTATGGTGCGCTGAATGTCTCCGGTCAGGCCAACATCAGCAACACCACGCTGGTCCTGCAGGGCAGCAACCTCCAGGCGGGTGATCACTACACCATTGTCAGCGTAAACGACCCAAGCGGCAATTCCAGCATAACGTCAGTATCCGTCATCGGCACTAACGGGCTCTCGGCAACAACACAGGATAACGGCGGCAATTTGGTCGTCACTCTGACACAGGGATCTGCCAAATACAGCCCCGTTGGCCAGGCAACGGGCGGGGCCGCATCCTCGTTTGGCAGCGTGCTTGACAAACTTAACGGGGGAAGTTCGCCACAGGCACAAGCTTTCCAAAGCAATGTTCTGGCGGTGATTGACAGCCTGGCAAACGACCAGCAAAAAGGGGCGGCAATCAAACAACTTGCCCCGGCAAACGCAGCCAACACCATGCAAATGTCGGCCCAATCAACCGCTATTGTGCTGGGTGCTGTGGATGCCCACCAGCAACTGGCGATGGGCGGAGATAACGGCATCTATGCCGGCACCGGCAAGGCGGCTGGTAATAGCACCGCCCAAAGCGCACTTTGGGGCCAGTTCCTGGGAGGATCATCCCATTTGGCCGGAAGTTCCGACAATGATGGCTTTACCAGCAAAAGTTTCGGTCTGACATCGGGCTTTGACCATCTGATCACACCAAACCTTCTGGGCGGTGTCGCGCTTAGCTGGCTGCGATCATGGACCGATGGCAGCAACGATTCCAGCGGATCAACCCAGCGCCTTGATAGCTACCAGCTTACAGCTTACAGCACCTATAGACTGGGACGTTTGGCCCTTGATGGACAAGCCGGAGTTGGCTGGAACCATTTTGATCAGAAGCGCAATGTCTCGTTCCTTGGCCAAACAGCCGGTGCCGATTATGACGGACAGCAATATATGGCCCGCACCCGGGCCGGGTATGATTTTTACGTTGGCGCCAATACCACCCTTACGCCATTTGGCAGCTTGCGCTGGATTCATGCTCGCAACGAATCCTATGACGAAACCGGGGCCGGATCGGCCAATCTGTCAGTTGATTCCCAAAATAGCGACGTTGTGACCCAGGAACTGGGCGCACGCGCACAATGGCAGCTTGATACCGCCTATGGCACATTAACCCCCGAAATTTCGGCAGCATGGGTGCATGACTATACCGATAGTGCCCAGACATCGACCGGGCAAATTGGCGGTGCGGCCTATTCGGTTGAAACCGAAGGCCTGCCGTCAGATGGGGTGCATATCGGGGCGGCCCTATCACTGGCTGCAACGGACAGCACCGATATTCGACTGGAATATGATGGCGAAATGCGATCCGGCTATCAAAGCCAGACGGCAACGCTTAAGGCAAACTGGAATTTCTAGGACGGGCGCTGCCCCACAATACCATGATCAAACGGCGACCTCTGGTCGCCGTTTTCTTTTGCCCAAATAAATAAGTTTTGGGAATAAAGGTTATTTTTCTTTGTGAATAACAGCAACGGTTAAAAACGCCATTGCCCGCGCGTATTTTTCCGCAAGACGCTTGGCATCCTGCGGGTTTACCGCATGCAGGCCATCCAGCTTCGCCATATTATGCTGCATATCGGACAGCTTCACGATACGGGCCAGGGCACTTTGCTGCAAACGGGGTAGGTAAACGTCAAAATAATCTTCATCCGCACGGCGCGTCATACCATCCACACCGCTGCGAATGGCTTTCCCAAAGCTTTCTTCGATCTCGGCCAGGGTAACGGGGGTGTCTTCAACAATATCATGCAGCCAGGCAACGATTTCCGCTTCACGGCCATGCACACTGGCGCGCTTTGCCACATCGCTTACGTGGTCGATATAGGGGCGGCCCAGTTTATCGACCTGGCCTGCGTGAAACCGTTGCGCCCATTGGCGCGCCAGTTCAATTTTGTCATCGCCTGAAACCCTACTTTCAACGCCCATGCCTGTCCCCACCCCTTTTCGCTGTTCGTTCACAATCCAGGTTACGTCATGGCGGGCAAAAATGGCAAATGACGGGCATGAAAAAAGGCCACCCGGAAATTCCGGATGGCCCTGATCAGATCGCAGCAGCGATTTACGCCATTAACCGCGGGTCAGCGGTTTGTATTTGATGCGGTGCGGGCGGGTGGCCTCTTCACCGTAACGGCGTTTGTAATCGGCTTCATATTCCTGATAGTTGCCTTCGAACCATTCGACATGCGAATTGCCTTCATAGGCCAGGATGTGGGTTGCGATACGGTCAAGGAAGAAACGATCGTGCGAGATAACCACGGCACAACCGGCAAATTCCAGCAGACCTTCTTCAAGGGCACGCAAGGTATCAACGTCAAGATCGTTGGTCGGTTCGTCAAGCAGCAGAACGTTTGCGCCGGATTTCAGCATCTTGGCAAGATGTACGCGGTTACGCTCACCACCGGAAAGCTGACCGACTTTTTTCTGCTGATCCGCACCTTTGAAGGCGAACTGCGAAACATAGGCACGCGAGCTCATCGGACGTTTACCCAAAAGGATTTCGTCCAGGCCGTCGGAAACTTCCTGCCAGACGGTTTTGTTTGAATCAAGCGCATCACGCGACTGATCAACATAACCCATCTTGACCGTTTCACCGATCTTCAGCGTTCCCGAATCCGGGGTGTCAGCACCGGTCAGCATTTTGAACAGCGTGGTTTTACCCGCACCGTTCGGACCGATCACACCGACGATACCACCCGGCGGCAGACGGAAATGCAGATCATCAAACAGAAGCTTCTCGCCAAATGCCTTGGTCAGGCCTTCTGCGGTGATAACTTCATTGCCCAGACGCTCGGACACCGGAATAACGATCTTGGTTGAATCCGGTACGGCCTTTGCGGCTTCGGCGACAAGATCATCATAGGCACGAACACGGGCCTTGGATTTCGCCTGACGGCCTTTCGGGTTCTGACGGATCCAGTCCAGTTCCGAAGCCAGCTGCTTCTGACGGTTGCCTTCCTGACGGGCTTCCTGCGCCAGACGCTTCTGTTTCTGTTCAAGCCAGGACGAATAGTTGCCTTCGTAAGGAATACCCTGACCACGGTCGAGTTCAAGGATCCAGCCGGTAACGTTATCGAGGAAGTAACGATCGTGGGTAACCAGAATAACAGTACCCTGGTAGTCCTCGAGGTGACGTTCAAGCCAGGCAACAGATTCAGCGTCAAGATGGTTGGTCGGTTCGTCAAGCAGCAGAATGTCCGGCTTGGCCAGAAGCAAACGGCAAAGTGCAACACGGCGGCGTTCACCACCTGAAAGCTTGGTCACGTCGGCATCTTTGGGCGGGCAACGCAGTGCGTCCATCGCAATTTCCAGCGTCCGCTCAAGATCCCAGCCATTGGCGGCATCGATGCGTTCCTGAAGCTCGCCCTGCTCGGCCAGCAGATCGTTCATTTCGTCGTCGGTCATCGGTTCGGCGAACTTGGCACTGATGTCGTTAAAGCGCGCCAGATCGTCAACAACCTGCCCGCAACCTTCCATCACGTTGCCCAAAACGTCTTTTTCCGGGTTCAGCTGCGGTTCCTGTTCAAGGTAGCCGACATTCACCCCCTCTGCCGGCCATGCTTCACCGGCGTAATCCTTTTCGATGCCCGCCATGATTTTAAGCAGCGTCGATTTACCGGCACCGTTGTTCCCGAGAACACCGATTTTAACGCCCGGCAGGAAGGACAGCGTAATACCTTTGAAAAGTTCGCGACCACCCGGAAGGATCTTGGTCAGGTCCTTCATGACGTAAATATACTGGTAGGATGCCATTAAATTCCCCATCCAAAATGAACCGCGCCCCGCGGTTGCGGGGCAAATATTGTGGGCCGTTTGTAACCGAGCTGCCTGCGACAAACAACGGCAAAGAAGCAAAACCGCCAATTTGCAACGCCATGGCAGCCATGCCTGAATGCACCGGGGCGATTCCGCCCACGCCAACCCCCATGGTTTTACCTGATCTGGCATTTGCGGTCCAATGCGCAACCGCAAGCCCGGAAAAAGGCCGAAAACACGCAAGCCCACCCCCAGCCATAACCAGACTTTAGTCGTAGCTGCCCGCTTCCAACACCGGTTGAAAGAACGAAAAACGGCAGTTTTTCAAGCTTTTCACGTTTCAAGACTTATCTGCGCGCCCTGTCATTCGACTAAGGGTTAGTACATGGGCCATACTCAAAGCTGATAGGAAAATTTCATGGTGTGCCGTGCAACCAGCACGATCATGCACCGCATTTTTCTAAAGTCCGGGTGATCAATAACAACATTACCCAGCCCGGCACGGGAAGGTTCATATCCGAGGAAGGAGACGCGCAATGGAAGACAAATCCGGCGCAGAGTACTGGAGACGCAACGTCAAACTGGTGCTGACCCTGCTGGTCATCTGGTTTGTTGTCTCTTATGGCTGCGGCATTCTGTTTGTAGATGCCCTCAATACCATTTCGATCGCTGGCTTCCAGCTTGGTTTCTGGTTTGCCCAGCAGGGGTCGATCTATGTCTTTGTGGCCCTGATCTTCGTCTATGTCCGGCAGATGAACAAGCTGGACCGTGAATTCAACGTTCAGGAAGACGAATAGGCCCACGCAGGCCATTTGTATTGGGGAGCTTTTTCATGGATCTTACGACCCTTACATATATTGCCGTGGGGCTTAGCTTTGCGCTTTATATCGGCATTGCCATCTGGGCAAAGGCCAGCACGACTGGCGAATTTTACGTTGCCGGCTCCGGGGTGAACCCGGTTGTTAACGGCATGGCAACGGCGGCTGACTGGATGTCGGCGGCATCATTCATTTCCATGGCCGGTTTGATCGCCTTTTTGGGTTATGGCGGTTCGGTCTATCTGATGGGCTGGACGGGCGGTTACTGCCTGCTGGCAATGTTGCTGGCACCGTATTTGCGCAAATATGGCAAATTCACCGTGCCGGAATTTATCGGCGACCGTTTCTATTCAAAAACGGCCCGTATCGTTGCCGTTGTCTGCCTGATCTTCATTTCCTTTACCTATGTTGCAGGCCAGATGCGTGGCGTTGGCATCGTGTTTTCGCGCTTCCTGGAAGTCGACATCCTTACCGGCCTGATCATTGGCATGGGCATTGTGTTTGTCTATGCGGTGCTGGGCGGCATGAAGGGCGTAACCTATACCCAGGTCGCGCAATATTGCGTGCTGATCGTGGCCTATACCGTGCCGGCAATTTTCATTGCCTTCCAGCTTACCGGCAATCCGCTGCCGCAGCTGGCATTTGGCTCAACCGTCACGGGCAGTGGCGATTACATGCTTGATCGCCTCAACCAGGTCGTTACCGAACTGGGCTTTCTTGAATATACGACCACCAGCAAATCCACGATCGACATTTTCGCCATTACCCTGGCGCTGATGGTTGGTACAGCTGGTTTGCCGCACGTTATTGTCCGCTTCTTTACCGTGCCCAAAGTGCGCGATGCGCGTTCATCCGCTGGCTGGGCGCTGGTCTTTATTGCCATTCTTTACACCACCGCCCCGGCTGTGGGTGCAATGGCCCGCCTTAACCTGACCCAGACGGTACAAACCGGCCCGGTTGGCTCGCCCGATGGCAACCTTGTGTTTGAACAGCGCCCGGACTGGATGAAACGTTGGGAAAGCACTGGCCTTCTGGCATTTGAAGACAAAAATGGCGATGGCAAAATCCAGTATTACAATGATGCCAATGCCGAATTTGCCGCCAAGGCCGAACAATATGGCTGGAAAGGCAATGAACTGAAGGTCGATAACGACATTATGGTTCTCGCCAACCCGGAAATTGCCCAGCTTCCGAACTGGGTGATCGCCCTGGTCGCAGCGGGTGGTATTGCCGCGGCCCTTTCAACGGCGGCTGGCCTGCTTCTGGTGATTTCGGCCAGTATCTCGCACGATCTGCTCAAAAGCACGTTTACGCCTGATATGACCGAAAAACAGGAACTGATGACTGGCCGTATTGCCGCGGCTGTTGCCATCGGCATTGCCGGTTACCTCGGCTATAACCCGCCGGGCTTTGTGGCACAGGTTGTTGCCTTTGCCTTTGGCCTTGCTGCAGCATCGCTGTTCCCGGTCATTATCATGGGGATTTTCTCCAAAAAGGTGAACCGCGAAGGTGCCATTGCCGGCATGCTGACCGGGCTTGTTTTCACCATGGGCTATATCATCGCCTATAAGGGTGTTTTCATTACCCCGATCCTTGCCAACACCGCCGATAACTGGCTGTTCGGGATTTCCCCGGAAGGCATCGGGTCGATTGGCATGGTGCTTAACTTTGCCGTGGCTTTCATTGTATCGAAAATCACGGCGGCACCGCCGCAGCACATTCAGGACATGGTCGAACAGATCCGTATCCCCAAAGGTGCTGGCGCGGCTGTTGATCACTAAAACCTGCAATGACCATGTCTGGTTGAAAATATTTCAGCCAAATTGATCAGGGACCCCCGCGATGTCAAAGACATGCGGGGGTCTTTTACGTTAGGCTGGGCGCCGGTAAAGTGACATACCATCTGGCAGCCTTGACCGGCCCTTTTGCAACCGGGGAATGACATGAGCCTTGAACTGAAAGACATCCGCGATTTTCTGGCAGCCCACCATCCCTTTGACCTGTTGCCCGAAAGCGACCTGGACCAGATCCCCGGTCGCCTGACCGCGCGGTATTTCCGCAAGGGTTCGGTTATTTTGCAGCCCGATATCACTTGCCTTCATTTGCACATCGTGCGGACTGGCGCAGTTGAAACCCATTCACCCGATGGCCAGTTGCTTGCCCGCCTGTCAGAAGGCGAATGTTTTGGTGTGCGCGCCATGTTTCGCGGCGGCAAGGCCGCCAACCGCATCACGGCCATTGAAGACACCCTGGTTTACCAGTTACCCGAAGGTGATTTTCACGAACTGGCCCGCCAGCACCCGCAATTTGCCTATTTCTTTGAATTGATGGGCGGTGCCCGCCTGCGCGGCGGCATGCAAATGGCCGAAGAACGCGACGAAGACCAGCTAAAACTGATGAGCCTGCAGGTCGGCGACCTGATTGCGCGTGATGTTGTCAGCCTGCCGCAAACCGCAACACTGCGCGACGTTGGCCAGCATATGAGCCGCGAGCGGGTTTCCTGCCTGCTTCTGACCGATGAAAATGGCAAAGTCTGCGGCATTGTGACGGACCGGGACCTGCGCAACCGCGTTGTCGCACAGGGGCTGGATTACGCAACACCGGTTTCCGAAGTCATGACCGCCAACCCCATTTCCATCACCCCCGATGCCTATGCCTTTGACGCCCTGCTGACCATGACACGCCATAACATTCGCCATTTGCCGGTGGTGGCAAACGGGGCGGATACGCCGGTTGGGGTTATTACCACCACCAACCTTTTGATGCGCCAGTCGCTGTCGGCGGTGTATATGGCAGGCCAGATCAGCAAAATGGACAATGCCGGTGATATGGCCGGTGTGATTGCGCAAATCCCCGAATTGCTGCGCCAGTTGATTGATGCCGGAGCAACATCGCAAAATGCCGGGCATATCGTCACCACCCTTGCTGATACGGTAACATCGCGCCTGCTGGAACTGGCCGAAAAGAAATTTGGCCCACCGCCTGTGCCCTATGTGTGGCTGGCGGGCGGTTCGCAGGGCCGGCAGGAACAAACCGCAATATCCGATCAGGATAACTGCCTGATGATGGATGATGCCTTTGACCCCACGCAACATGGTGATTATTTCCGCAATCTCGCGGAATTTGTGTGTGATGGCTTAAACACGGCCGGGTATGTTTACTGCCCCGGCGAGATGATGGCCAAAACCGAAAAATGGCGCCAGCCGGTGGCAACCTGGCGGCAATATTTCACCAACTGGATTCAAAGCCCCGAACCCAAGGCCTTAATGCTGTGTTCCGTGTGGTTTGACCTGCGCCCGATTTATGGCAAAGCAGCCCTTTATGAACAATTGCACCGCCAGATTTTAACCATGGCATCGGACAACCGCATTTTCCTGGCCTTTATGGTCGGCAATGCCCAAACCCATCAGGTGCCGCTGGGCTTTTTCCGAAATTTCGTCATGATCCGCGGCGGCGAACATGACCGCACCCTTGATATGAAACATAATGGCGTGGTGCCGATTGTTGATATTGCCCGCATCCATGCGCTGGGCAATGGCATTTCGGCGGTTAATACCACCAGCCGCCTGCAGGCCGCGATCCACACCACATCAATCAGCGCGCAGGGCGCACGTGATTTGATGGATGCCTATGAATTTATCAGCATCACGCGCCTGAAACACCAGGTGGCGCAAATCCGGTCTGGCGAGAGACCCGATAACTTCCTGCATCCCGAAAGCCTTTCCGCCTTCGAGAGAAGCCATCTCAAAGATGCCTTTAACGTGATAAAA
Source organism: Thalassospira marina (assembly GCF_002844375.1). Taxonomy (NCBI): domain Bacteria; kingdom Pseudomonadati; phylum Pseudomonadota; class Alphaproteobacteria; order Rhodospirillales; family Thalassospiraceae; genus Thalassospira; species Thalassospira marina. The sequence continues at coordinate 3,269,544 of NZ_CP024199.1, forward strand.
ACCTTGCAGTCCGCCCTTGAAAGCAGCTTTGGCAAAAGCGGCACCTGAAAAACAGGCAGGATAAACCGGCCGACAAGCGCGCCTTGCACACAAAAAGCAACGCAGGAAAAAACATGGGTCTGCACGAAAAAATCACGGATAGTCAGCTTTACCGCCGCTGGATAAAAAAGCGCGCGCAAGGCCCGCTGGCCCAGTTTTACGACATTACCCCCGTCGCCCCGGAACGCCGGGTTTCCGACATTGAATTTGTTGCCGTTGATCTGGAAACAACAGGCCTGAATGCCAAGCATGACGAAATTATCAGCATTGGCTGGGTGTTGATCCGCAATCGTGGTGTCGATTTTTCAAGTGCGCATCATAGCCTTGTGCGCCCCACCCGCGATGTCAGCGAAAGTTCAGCGGTAATTCACGGCATTCTTGACAGTCACGTCGCCGAAGCCCCCGATATCGACACCATCCTGCGCCAGTTATTGCCCATTCTGGCCGGGCGGGTGTTACTGGCCCATCATGCGCCCATCGAACTGGGCTTTTTGGGCCGGGCCTGCAGACGCCTTTATGGTGCCCCTTTGCAAATGCCCACGGTCGATACGCTGGTTTTGGGCCTGCGCGATATTCATCGGCAGGGCACCCCGCTTAAAAGCGGCGCGTTAAAGCTGCAAAACCTGCGCAAAACACATAATTTACCGCCCTATCGCGCGCATAACGCCTTGACCGATGCCATTGCCACGGCGGAACTTTTCCTGGCCCAGATCAACAAGCGTGATCCTAAAGGCGAACTTGAGCTCGACCGTGTCCTGCGCTAAGCCATAATTATTATCTTAACGCGTAATCACCGCGCCAGCAGGGACCGGAACCATGTTTGTTTTTATCTTCACAACCATCGTGGTCGGTTTTGCCTGCGCCGGTTTTATCATGCTGGGTTTCCGCCTGAGCGGCCGTAAGGCCCCCAAATATCTGATCCCGTTGACTGCGGCATTGGGGATGTTTGGCTATATGATCTGGGATGATTATAGCTGGTTTGACCGCATTTCGGCCCGCCTTCCCGGCGACGTCACCATTAGCGAAACATTTGCCACCAGCAGTGCCTATAAACCCTGGACGCTACTAAAAGCCCCGATCAACCGTTTCACGGCCTTTGACCAGGGCAAAACCATTGCCAACCCCCAAGACCCGGCGCAAAAACAGATCACCACGGTTTACCTGCAAAAGGGCCATCAGGCGATGGCGACAACCCGCCTGATTGATTGTGACACCAACCAGGCCGGTTTTATCACACCCGATACCGCCCTTGATGAAAACGGCTTTCCCAATGGCGATTTACAAATGACCGCCCTTGAAAAAAGCGACCCGGCGCTACGCTTTGCCTGCCTGAACTGATTTCTCTTATTCCATTAACCCCAAATTCCGTCATCGCCGGGCATTTCGATAACAATTTTGCCAAGTGGACCGGCATCAAGATGGTCCAGCGCGGCAGGTAAGTCCTCCAATACAAAGGTGCGATCAATCACCGGCTTCAGCCCGCTTTGGTCAACTGCGCGCACCAGGCGTTCCAGTGCCAGACGGTGCCCGGTGCCAATGCCATGAATGGTCACATCCTTCATCAGGATCGGCATCAGTGGGGATGAAACCTCGAATCCCTGAAGGGCGCCGATCAGGTAAATATGGCCGCCAACCGCTGCAATTTCGGCAGCGCGGCCCAGATGGGAACCACCCACCAGTTCCAAAATATGGTCCGCACCATAATCATGGGTAATGTCCCATACGGCGTGTGCCAGATCCTGACTGTGCCGGTCAATTACATGATCTGCCCCCAAATTCCGCACGCAGTCAAACTTTTGCGGGCTGCAGGAAACAATCACCGTTGCACCCTGCATTTTTGCAATTTGAATGGCAAACAGGGCCACACCACCACTGCCTTCGACCAGCACAATATCACCCGGCTTTACATGACCGCGTTCGCACAGGGCAAACCATGCTGTCAAACCCGCGCAGGGCAGTGTACTGGCACTAACCGGGCTTAGCGATTTGGGTGCATGGACAAACCAGCTTTCAGGCAGGGCCACATATTGGGCCAGCACACCAGGGTAAAAACCGCCCAATGTCCGATAGGCAGGGAAATGGGCATTGCCAGGTCGCAAACCATCCACCCAGTCCGGGGTGAAGGATGAAATAACGTTATCGCCCAGGCAAAAACGGCCAACACCCTGGCCAACCGCCATCACCTGACCGGACAAATCCGACCCCGGCGTGAAGGGAAATTCAAGCGGCAGGCCACGCCCGGTTTCGATCACCATTTTATCACGGTAATTCAGTGAAACCGCTTTCACCTTTACCAGCACTTCGCCCGGTTTGGGGCTGGGAACGGGTGCATCCTGCAGGGTTAAATGCGCCCGGCCAATGACATTCATCTGCCAGCGTTTCATTGTTTCGGTCATCGGTTACCTCCGTTCATGGAAATACCCGGCGCATTGGCAAAAATGCTGTTCTGCCATTGTCTGATTGCCAATGCAGGAACGTGGCCTTTAACAATTTCGCCGGGCGACTGGCTCCGGAAACTGGCAGATTTGATTGTTATGTTTAATACGATATAATTTTGATTATTTACTGAATAAGGCTCAGCAATATGAAAGGTTCGGAATTTGCCGAGCTAACGGCCTTTATGGCCGTTACCCGTGAACGCAGCTTTCGTCGCGCGGCACAAACGTTGGGCGTAACGCCTTCGGCCCTAAGTCACACCATTCGCAGTCTGGAAGAAAGGCTTGGCGCCCGATTATTAAACCGCACCACCCGCAGCGTCGCGCCGACACAGGCAGGGCAAGCCCTGTTTGACCGGTTGGGACCGGCAGTTGGAGACATCGAAGGGGCCGTGCGCGATGTTGGCGCCTTTCAAACCCAGCCGCGAGGCAATGTGCGCATCAACCTGCCCCGGCTGGCGGCACATAGCGTTATTACCCCGATCCTGGCCGACTTTACCGCAGCCTTCCCCGATATCCAGCTTGACCTGATGATTGATGACAACCTGACCGACGTGGTTGCCAAAGGGTTCGATGCGGGCATTCGTTCAGGCGAACTGGTTGCGCAGGATATGATTGCGCTGAAGTTAACGCCTGATTTGCGCATGGCTGTTGTCGGCTCTGCCACCTATTTTGCAAAAAGGGCCAAACCTGCACATCCAGCCGATTTAAAATCGCACGTTTGCGTCAATTACCGCTGGAATGAAACCGGCGCGCTGTTTCCCTGGCATTTCGATAATGGCCAACAACAAATCGATGTGCAGCTAAAGCAGGCCATGACCGTTAATGACATTGATTTTCTGTGTGATGCGGCCCTTCAGGGTATTGGGCTGGCTCTATTGCCGGAAAGTTTTGTCCAGCCCCATATCGATGATGGGCGGCTTATACGGGTACTTGATGACTGGTGCAAACCCTTCGCCGGTTTTTACCTGTATTACCCTAACCGGACACATATGCCCGCTGCCTTGCGGGCCTTTATTGATTTTATCAAATCTTCGCGAGCAATCCGCCCCTGAAACGACCGTTCGGCGTTTTAAAACCCGTGCGTACCGCCACCGCATACACTGAAAAGCGTAGATAAACGACTACTTCAAGTCTGCCTTCAATGCCTTGGTGCAATTACCCCACAGACAGGCAGTAGCAAATCCGTTGCTTGACGCATCGCTATATTCAATGAAATATAGCGATAATTGATCCCCGAAAACTGGAGCCTTATGAATGTTTAGCCCCCTGCCCCGAACCATGCTGCATCTGGCAGCGGGTATTGGCATGTTGACCCTGCCGGTATTTGCCCATGCCGAAGACATTACCGTTTTTGCCGCCGCCAGCCTGACCGATGCGATGGGCGATGTTGCCAAAGCCTATGAGGCGCAAAACCCTGATGACCATGTGCGTCTGTCATTTGCCAGTTCATCCACCCTTGCGCGTCAGATCGCCGCAGGTGGCCCGGCGGAACTGTTTATTTCCGCCAATGAAAAATGGATGGACTGGCTTTCGGACCAGGACCTGCTTGAAGCAGGCACACGCAGCGACCTTTTGGGCAATTCACTGGTGCTGATTGCCCCGGCGCAAAGCGATCTGGGCAATATCACGCTTGATGACAAAAGCGACCTGACCAGCCTGATTGGCGAAGACGACCGCATCGCCATTGGCGACCCGGACCATGTACCTGCCGGCATTTATGGCAAACAGGCACTTGGCAACCTGGGCATGTGGGAAAAAACCGAACCCCGCCTGGCACGGGCCGATAATGTGCGTGCGGCCCTGGCCCTGGTGGAACGCGGCGAAAGCCCGATTGGCATTGTTTACGGAACCGATGCCGCAATCAGCAAGGGTGTTAAAATCGTTGCGACTTTCCCGGCAAACAGCCATCCTGCCATCACCTATCCGGTTGCAGTGATGAAGGAAATGAAAAACCCGGCATCAACCCGCCTGCTGGCTTTTCTGAAATCATCCGATGCAAGCACCATTTTCAGCCAGTATGGCTTTACCCTGCCCCAACAATAACGACGACCAAATCAGCAAGTAACAGGCCCATCCCCCATGACGCTGTCGCCTGCCGAAATTGATGCCCTGCTGTTAAGCCTTAAAATTGCGGCCGTTGCCGTGGCAGGGGCCCTGCCCTTTGCCATTTTGGCGGCCAGCATTTTGACATTCGGGCGTTTTCCCGGCCGGTTTCTGCTGGACGCGATTGTGCATTTACCGCTGATCCTGCCGCCAGTCGTGATGGGGTATTTACTGCTGATCAGCTTTGGCACCCGCGCCCCTATCGGGGCGTGGCTGCTTCATACATTTGATATTCGCCTGGTTTTCAGCTGGGGCGGGGCGGCCCTGGCGGCAGGTATTGTCAGCTTTCCCTTTCAGGTGCGCGCCATTCGCATTGCACTGGAAAATATTGACCCCGGCCTGCATCAGGCGGCCGAAACATTGGGTGCCGGGCCATTTGACCGGTTTTTCAACATCACCCTGCCGCTTGCCCTGCCGGGCATCATTGCCGGGGCGATTACTGCCTTTAGCGCCAGTCTGGGCGAATTTGGCGCGATCATTACCTTTGTCTCAAACATTCCCGGCGAAACCCGCACCCTGCCGCTGGCGATTTATACCGCCATTCAAACACCGGGAGGCGAACTTGCCGCCGCACGGCTTGCCGCCCTGTCGATTGGCTTGGCCCTGTGCGGATTGATCATTTCGGAAATGACCATGCGCGGTATTCGCCAGAAACTGACCGGGCAGATCCGCCCATGAGCCTGAAGATCGACATTCGCCACCAAGCCGGAAACCTTGATTTACAGGCGCAATTCACGGTGGAACAACCGGGCATCACCGCCCTGTTTGGCCCGTCAGGCAGTGGTAAAACCACCCTGATCAATGCTATTGCCGGTTTGATCCAGCCCGATAACGGCACAATTGCCATTAACGACAGCACGGTTTTTGATAAAGGGACAAAAACCCATTTGCCGCCGCGCAAAAGGCGGGTGGGTTATGTGTTTCAGGACGCAAGGCTGTTTCCGCATTTAACCGTGCGCAAAAACCTGTTTTTCGCCCATCGCCGTGCAACCAACCCATTGCCCGATAATGAAGTTGATGCCGTCATTTCGATGCTGGGTATTGGCAATTTGCTATCGCGCCGCCCGGCCAAACTTTCGGGCGGGGAACGGCAGCGTGTGTCGCTGGGCCGTGCGCTTTTGGGTAATCCGGATATTTTATTGCTCGACGAACCCCTTTCCGCCCTGGACCAGGCACGCAAGGAAGAAATCCTGCCATATCTGGAAGCACTGCGTGATCAACGCCGCCTGCCGATATTATATGTCAGCCATTCGATTGATGAAGTCGCCCGGCTGGCCGATCATATTGTGGTTATGGAAAATGGCCGGGTGCGTGCCAACGGGTCGGTATTTGATATTCTCGCCCGCACGGATTTGGCCCCCTTGACCGGGCAGTTTGACGCTGGTGCCGTTATCCCCGCGACCGTGACCGGGCATGATATCGCAGGTGGCATTACCTATCTAGGCTGTGCAGGGCACCAATTGATTGTGCCGCTGCTGGCACCGCCGGCATCCAAACGGGAACAAAGAACGGGTCAGGATCAGGCACAACCAAGCCCCAATACCCCGCGGCAAACACGCCTGCACATTCGTGCGCGTGATGTCATGATTGCAAAATCGATCCCCGATGCCATCAGCGCCAATAATGTGCTGCCCAGTACCATCATGGCCCTGACACCGGTGGGATCCGGCAGTGTGGATGTTGCCCTTCGTCTGGGCCATGCCAGCACAGGCAAAACCCTTACCACGCCGCTTATTCAGGCGCGCATCACCACCTGGTCGGCACAGCGCCTGTCGCTTGCGGTTGGGCAGCAGGTTTATGCCGTGATCAAATCAGTAATGGTGGATGGAAAATTGCGCGATACCGACGCCTGATCGCCCGTTAAAAACCGACTGACAGGCGCATCAGAGATCGTCATTTTCGGATGCATTCGCAACGGGTGCGCCTTCACCACCTTCCGGGGCAAGGCAGGCTGCAAGGTCGGCAAGGCTGGCCGTCATCGCGGATCTGGCCTGTTGCTCGGCCGCAAGGTAAATGGCAATCACCCGTTCGCCCATTTCAGTAAGCGACGCGCCCCCATGCGCCTTGCCGCCAATGCGGGTTTCAATAACCGGGCTTGCGAAACTGCGGTTCAATTCATCGATCAACAACCACGCCCGGCGATAGGACATGCCCATCTTTCGCGCCGCCGCCGAGATGGAGGCCTCGTTGGCAACGGCGCGCAAAAGGTCGATCTTGCCATATCCCAGGCGAACGCCACCGGGCAAATCGATTTTCAGACGGATTTTCAAGTCATTGGCATGTGTCATGGGCCAAGATTACCCGATCCACAATCGCGTTTCCATATGGCATTAGAGCCGCTTTCCCGGCCCGGCATGACAAGGCACGGCAATGCCAAATTAAATAACAGGCAGAGCCACAAAGTGCGCTGCCTGTCATCCAGTTCCTGCATCAACCGGCTTTTTCAATGGGGGCTGTGATCAATTGACCGGCGTGATCAATGGTTTGCCCGCAAAAAATGCCACCAGATTATCGACAACCAGTTGCCCCATCGCATCGCGGGTTTCAACCGTGCCGCTGGCATGGTGCGGATAGATCACGACATTATCCAGATCGGCAAAAGCCGGGTTCATGTGCGGTTCGTTATGGAACACATCCAACCCGGCCCCGCCAACGATACCATCACGCAATGCGGTGATCAGGGCGGGTTCATCAATTACCGTGCCGCGCGCAATATTCACGACATAGCCCGTCGGGCCAAGGGCACGCAGCACATTCATATCGATCAGATTGCGGGTGGCTTCGCCGCCCGGGCAGGCCACCACGAGCACATTGGCCCAATCGGCCAGTTTCAACAGATCATTGAAATACTGATAGCTGACATCGCCCTGTTCACTGCGGCCAAAATAACCCAGTTCAACGCCAAATGGTTCTGCCCGGCTGGCAATGGCCTTGCCAATACGACCCAGGCCAACAATGCCCACCTTTTTGCGGTTAAGCGTTGTTGTCAGGGGCATGGGGCCGTTTTTCGACCAATTGCCGCTACGCGCCCAGCGATCCCCGACAACAAGGCGGCGCAGGGTTGCCAGCATTAGCATGATCGCGGTATCGGCAACGTCGTCATTTAAAACATCGGGCGTGTTGGTAACACGAATGCCGCGCGCCGTGCAGGCGGCAACATCAATGGAATCATACCCAACCCCAAAGCTGGTAATAACTTCAAGCTTTGGCAATTTTTCAATCAACCCGGCAGGAATGCCCACCCCCGCCGTCGTCATGACCAGACGCACCCGATCAGCAACACTGGCAACCAGCGCGTCCCGGTCGCTGCTTTGGTCAAAACGGTGCAGCACATATTCCTGTGCCAGCTTTTCCATTTGATGCGGACGCGCAGGGGAAACGACAAGAACGTCACGGCTATCAGACATATTATGACTCTCCTGAAAAAAGCGATCCTGATGCCAGACCGGCGCAATCGCCCATTTATCATTGGTATGACCAATAATGCCCAGAAGCGGCAGCAAGATGCAATGGCTGTGGGAAAATTTCCTGTCCATGTGCCATTAAGGCAATGAAATCAAATTTGTTTTATTTTCCCACACAATTAAACCGGGAATGGAGGTGGATGAAAAAGGTTGCCTGAAAACCACCCCAGCACTGGCCAAACCGGCACGGGAAAAGTCAGCATATGAATATTATACAGGCGCATAGAAACGCCTAACCGGCAGCCCTGCAGTATTGTGCCCGGTCCGCCCCCCCTGCTCCGATACACTAGCCTGCATGCTGTTTGACGAAATCGATAAAGGCGCGCAATGCGGCGGGCATCTGGCGGCGGCTGGGATAATAAAGCGACCAGCGATTGGTCGCGGGTGTCCAGTCTTCCAATACCTGCACCAGCTTGCCGGTTTCAAGTTCCGGTAGGGCATAGCCATCGATGATGAAGGCAAGACCAACACCGGAAAGGGCTGCACTGATCGCACGCCTTGCATCACTGGTGGTAAAGCGCCCATCAGGCAGCAGGTTGAATTCTTCATCACCTTTACGGAAATCCCATTCAAAATAGGCCCCGCCGGGAAACCGTATTTTGATGCAGTCATGATTTAGCAAATCACGCGGATGAACCGGCATTTCGTGGGCGGCAAAATAATCGGGCGACCCAACAACGATATATTTCAACGGTTTACCAATGGGGACTGCGATCATATCCCGCGCAATGTCGCTACCGTATCGGACACCCGCATCAAAGCCTTCGCTGACCATATCCACCAGGCTGTTATCGGCAATCAGTTCCACCGACACACCGGGATAGGTTTTAAGAAAAGCTGGCAATAACGGCGACAAGACAAAATCCACCGCAGGCATGGGCGCGTTGATGCGCAAACGCCCCACCGTCTCCCCGCGCAGGGATTGCACTTCATCCACTGCCTCGCGGATATTGTCAAACGAGATACTGACCCGTGACATCAGCATATCGCCAGCTTCGGTAAGGGCGATGCTGCGCGTGGTGCGGTTCAGCAGGCGCATACCCAGCTGGTCTTCGATATTTTGCAAAGCCTGGCTCATGGCCGGGCCGGAAACACCCCGTTCCGCGGCTGCCTTGCGAAAGCTACCAGCCCGCACAATGGCAACAAAGGCTTCAAGGTCGCTGAAATTGATCCGTCGCATTGCCGGTTTCCTGCCATTAATTGCCAAACCCGTTTATCGAACCGACCCAACATGCCCGAAAAAACGCTGGCGCGCATTATTACAATTAAAAAGCAGTGCTTACCATATCAAGAAGATTTAGCGGCATTTTCTTATCCATCTATGTCCGGCATCCTTTTGCCCTGACGGCTGGATGCGACAGAAGCATTGCATCGCCTGTCACTGTTTTCCGTAAACCAATGGCAAAGATTGATGCGATTTTTCAAAACAGCCCCGTTACTGGCGATCTGTTTTCTGGCTGGTGCCGCCCACGCCCAGAATGCCGATGGCGAACGTCTTTTCAAACAGCGCTGTGGCGCCTGCCATTCGCTAAAAGCTGGTGAAAACCGTGTTGGCCCGTCCCTGGCCGACATTAACGGTCGCCCGGCCGGTAGCCTTGAAGGGGTGCGTTATTCGCCTGCTTTGCGCGATTCCGGCATTCGCTGGGACGCCACAAACCTGGATGCCTTTGTGGAAAATTCCAAAAAGCTGGTGCCCGGCACCCGCATGAATATCCGCATTTCCGACCCCGACCAGCGCAAAGCGATCACGGATTATCTGTTATCGGCCCAATAAACCTGCCAGCAACCGCCCAAAGGAGCCTTCGATGTTACGCATGACGATTAATGGCCAGCCGTTTGAAACCGACGCCCAACCCGACACGCCGCTTTTGTGGGTATTACGCGAACATCTGGGCCTGACCGGCACCAAATTCGGATGCGGGGCGGGCATGTGCGGGGCCTGCACCGTGCATATTGATGGCGAAGCCACCTTTGCCTGCCAGATATCCCTGGCCGAGGTAACAGACGCCAAAATCACCACCATCGAGGGCCTTTCGGAAACAGGCGATCATCCTTTGCAAAAAGCCTGGATCGCCGAACAGACCCCGCAATGCGGTTATTGCCAGTCCGGACAGATCATGCGGGCTGCCGCCCTTCTGGCAAACAATCCGACGCCCAGTCGCGATGAAATTACCGAATGGATGCAAACCAATATCTGCCGCTGCGGGACCTATCCACGCATCATTCGTGCCATTGAACGCGCCGCAACGGAGTCCTGATCATGAACGATATTTTAAAACCTTCCCGGCGCGGTTTTCTGATCGGGTCCGGTTCGCTGGCAATTGCCCTTCTGGCATCGGGTGGTGCGGGCATTTTGCGCAATAGCGCACAGGCAGCATCCGCCACGCAGGATGTGAATGCATGGGTCACCATCCATGCCGACGATAGCGTGGCCATCCGGTTTGCCTCTACCGAGATGGGACAGGGTGTTATGACGTCCCTTCCCATGATTGTGGCCGAAGAACTGGATGCCGACTGGTCCAGGGTAAAGGTTGAACAGGTTAACCAAGGCCCGCTTGAAACCTATGGCAACCCGCAAACAGGCGGCATCCTGTTTACAGCAGGCAGTTCATCGATCGAAGGATATTACGACCGCCTGCGCCTGGCCGGTGCCACCGCCCGGCGCATTTTGATGCAGGCCGCCGCCAGCCACTGGAACGTCGCACTGGCAGAGGTCACCACCGGGCCGGGAATGGTTATTCACGCGCCAACCAGCCAGCGCCTGCGTTATGGCGAAATCGCCAGCTTGCCAACCCTGCCCGAAAATGTCCCGGCAGCAACCGAGGCCGATTTAAAACCACGCAGCGAATGGCGCATTATCGGCACCGATCAGGACCGGCGTGATATACCCGGTAAAACGCGTGGCGAAACGGTTTATTCCATTGATGTGCGCCTGCCCGGCATGGTTTATGCCGCACAAATTTTGGCACCGGTCGAAGGTGAAACACCTGCAAATATTGACGATACCCATGCCCGCGCCATCCCCGGTGTGGTGGATGTCATCGCCCTTAAAAACAGTGTCGCCATATTGGCCGAAAGCTTTGAAACGGCAATGGCCGCGCGCGAGCAGGTAAGTGTTAGCTGGTCGGAAACATCGCGGTTTCGCAATGCTGACAGCCAGCAGGAACTGGCCGATATTCGCGCCGCAGCCGAAAACCTTGAACGCGAAGCCGTAACCTGGTCCAGCCGGGGGGATGCAACGGCCATTCTGGCGCAAAACAGCGCACAAACGGTTTCGGCAACCTACATCACCGAACATGTCTATCACGCGCAGATGGAACCGCTTTGCGCGATTGCCAGTGTAGATGAAGATGAAAAAGGCGCCGAAGTTTGGCTGGGAACGCAAAGCCAGACATTATCAATTGTTGCCGCAGCCCAGACACTGGGCACCACACCAGACCGCATTCGTTTCAATGCCATGCAAATGGGCGGCGGTTTTGGTCGACGCACCTTTTTTGCCCGCGATATTTTAAGCGATGCGATCATTCTTTCCCGCCAGATAAAACGTCCCGTCAAACTAATATGGACACGCGAGGATGATGTTAAAAATGGCTGGCTGCGCCCGGCGACCGCACACCATATGACGGCCCTATTGGATGACAAAGGCGATGTTCGCGCCTTTCGCCACCGGGTTGCCAGCCCGTCCATTTTTGAGTTTGCCGCCCCGCAACGCTGGGAAAATGCCAAAGGCCGCGACCTTCTGGTGATGGAAGGCACGGAAAGCAGCGATTACGATATTCCCGACCTGATCGCGGAAAATGTGCTGATGGAACGCCAGTCGCGTGTTTCGGCATGGCGGGGCATTGGCTGGGGCATCAATTGTTATGCACGCGAATGCTTCATTGACGAACTTGCCAGTGCCGCTGGCAAAGACCCGGTTACGTTCCGCCGTCGCCTGCTGGCAAAAAGCCCGCGTGGCCTTGCGGCGTTAAATGAAGTGATCCGCATGTCGGAATTTGGCAAAGTGCCCGAAGGCCGCGCCCACGGCCTTGCCTTTGCTGGTTACAAGGCAACCATCGGCGCGGGCGTTGCCGAAGTTTCCATCGACCCGGAAAACGGGTTTGTGAAGGTTCACAAGTTTTGGGCGGCGGTTGATCCCGGCATTACCATTCACCCGAAAAACTGCGAAGCCCAGGTCGAAGGTGGTATCATTTTCGGGCTGTCCGGGCTGATGCGCGAACGTATCACGTTTAGCAACGGTGAAATCGATCAGAACAATTTTTATGATTACGAGCCGATGCGCATTAACGCCATCCCGGAAATTGCGGTGAATATTATTGATTCCGGGGCGGCGCCATCGGGTGCTGGTGAAATTGGCATTCCCATGACCGGTGGAGCCGTGGCCAATGCCGTGCGCGCCCTGACGGGGCAGAAATTGCAACATATGCCCTTTGCCATCGAAACAGCCTGACCATCTGATAATCCAGGCATCAACCAACAAAACCGCCCAAACAGGGCACGAGCAACCCAAACCAGCAGGCCGGAAAAGATGAAAACCACGCGACGCGATATTCTAACGAAAATGATTGTTGCATCCGGCCTGCTAACATTGCCACGGCTGGGCGCAAAGGCAGCAAAAGCAGCCGGTGCGCCCGATTTGGCAGGCCCGCTTTTAGATGCAACACCGGCCTGCCACGCCGATGGGCCCATCACCCTTTCCACCAGCGAAGGCCCCTACTTCAGCCCCGCCAGCCCGCAACGATCCGACATCCGCGAAGGTAAAAATAATGGCGTCGCACTTTTGGTTGGTGGTTATGTTTTAAACCGCGATTGCACGCCGGTATCCCAGGCGCAAATTGAAATCTGGCAGGCGGATGATCGCGGCAAATATGACAATGACGGTTATTATCTGCGCGGGCACCAGATAACGGGGGATGACGGCAAATGGGCGTTTTTGACCATTATCCCGGCGGCCTATCCCGGCCGTTGCCAGCATATCCATTTCAAGGTTCAGCGCCCCGGCGGGGCCGTTTTAACCAGCCAGGTTTTCTTTCCCAATGATCCGCTTCATGGGCGTGATTACCAGTTTGATGGCCGATTGCTGCTGAAAATGGATGAAACAGGCCCGCAAAAAACAGGCCTGTTCAATTTTGTCCTGGCCTGATCAGGCCGTATTACCGGGTTTGAAGAACGACGCCTAGTTAAGGCGCTGTCCATTTTCTCTATCAAAAACATGCACATGGGCCGGGGAAACGGCCAGATGCAGGTTTGACCCCGCAGGGGCGTCAAACCGTTCGGTCAGGGCAACCGTCACGGGTTTGTCGGCATTGCGCCCGTATAAATGGGTTTCGGCACCGGTTGGTTCGATCAGATCAAGGGTAAAGGGAATGGTGCCGGTCGTGCCTTCCGCCGCAATTTTCAAATGTTCGGGGCGCAAACCCACCGTAACGGCGGCCCCTGCCGGGGCATCAATGGCATCGCCAACACGCAGCAGGGCATTTTCGGTGCGCACCAGTGCGCCACTGGCATCACGTTCCAAAATGCCATCCATCAGGTTCATTGACGGGGAACCAATAAAGGTGGCAACGAAGATATTGGCAGGGCGATCATATACTTCCAGCGGGGCGCCAACCTGTTCGATCTTGCCGTGATTTAAAATCACGATCCGGTCAGACATGGTCATCGCTTCCATCTGGTCGTGCGTCACATAGATGGCTGTTGTGCCCAACCGGCGTTGCAGGGCGCGAATTTCAACGCGCATCTGCACCCGCAATTTGGCATCCAGGTTTGATAGCGGTTCGTCAAACAGGAAAACCTGGGGACGGCGGACAATGGCACGCCCCATGGCAACACGCTGGCGCTGCCCACCTGAAAGGGCCTTTGGCAAGCGATCCAGATAGGGCGACAGGTTCAGCATTTTTGCCACATCTTCGACAGCCGGGCGGATTTCGGCCTTGGGCACATTTCGCAATTTAAGGCTGAAACCCATATTTTCCGCGACGGTCAAATGCGGATAAAGAGCATAATTCTGAAAAACCATTGCCATGTCGCGGTCCTTGGGGGCCACGTCATTAATGACGCGGCCATCCACGGCGACGGTTCCATCGGTGATTTCTTCAAGGCCGGCAATCATCCGCAACAAGGTGGATTTCCCGCAACCGGACTCGCCGATCAGCGAAACAAATTCGCCGTCATTGATGGTCAGATCCAGGCCGTGAAGTACTTCCACGTTGCCATAGTTCTTTTTCAGATTAGAGGTGGTCAGATTGGCCATTGAAGAACTCCGAACAGAGGAAGCGGCCCTGCCGCCCCCAAAACAGCAAGGCTTAAGACAGAACGACAACTTTGGTCAGGTGACGTGGCGCAGTGGTATCCAGGTTCTTGAACTGGGCAATACGTTCGCCAAATACCTGCAAGGCAGGCAACATTTCAATCACACGGGCCAGCCCGGTTTCCGCAAGCGGGATCGAAATATCACCCGGCCCGCCAAGACCAATAACCTTGCCGCCCTTATCCTGGATTTCTTTTGCCAGTTTTGCTTCTTCGGCGGCGGTATCGGCACTGTAAAGCAACACCACCAGCGAGTTTTCATCAATCAGGCTGATCGGCCCGTGACGATATTCCATCGGGTGGAAGGTCTGGGCGTAGCTCAGGCTCATTTCCTGAAGTTTCAGGGCACCTTCGGCGGCAATGCCATAATGCGCACCCGCGCCCAGATAAACAAAATGTCCGCGCCCGTTAACGAAATCAGCGTCAACCGCACCCAATTGCGCCAACGGCTTTTGCGCCAGTTCGGTGATCGAGGATGCAATATCGGCCCCGGCAAGACGCAAACCGGCAATCAGCATCAGCGATGCCGACGAGGTCATGACAACGCCTTCTTCCCCGTGGGTGGGCAGATAAACGGTTTCGCTGGCAGCAACATCAATCGAGCTTCCCTTTTCACAGGTCAGCGCGATGGTCCGAATGCCGTTTTTACGGCTGTAATCCACCGCCTGGACTGTTTCGGTCGATTCACCGCTGCGCGAGAGGGCAACAACACAAACATCGTCGCGTTTGGCGAGATAGGCCGAAGCACGACGTGCCCATTCACCGCCGGGAACGGCCAGGGCATTGCGCCCGCCAATGTTAAATGCCGATGCAATGGCCTGTGCCAGATAATAGGATGTGCCACATCCGACCACAACGACAGTGCCCTCGGTTAGCGCAGGCAAATCGGCGGTGATTGCACCTTCCCAATAGGCGAACTGCTCAACGATGACGCGCTCGGTCACATTCATTTCAGGATCCTTTTTGTACAAGCGTAAAGATCGTTATTTGGTTGCGCCGGCCATCAGGCCGCTGACCAGAAAACGATTGAGGAAAAGCACCACCAGAACCGGCGGAATGATTGCGATAATGCCCGCGGCATTGATCAGCCCGTAATCCACGTAATTGCGGCTGACAAATTCGGGGATCAGAACGGTAAGGGGTTTGGTTTCCAGTGTTGGTGAAAACACCAGCGGCACCAAAAACTGCCCCCAGGCATTCAGGAATGTAATAATCGCCGATGCGATCAACCCCGGGGCTGCCAGCGGCATAATGATCCGAACCAGCGTATAAACACGCCCTGCCCCGTCCATCCATGCTGCTTCTTCAAGCGAAAGCGGCATGGCCTGATAGACACTTCGCATCAGCCACAGGGCAAGCGGCAGAAAAGCCGACACATAAATCAGCGTGACACCGACATAGGTATCAACCAGATGCATCGCGATCATCAGCCGATAAAGCGGGATCATGACGGTATAGGCCGGAATGGCCAGTGTGCCGACGACCACAAAAAACAGAATGTTGCGGCCCGGAAATTTCAGCCGGACAAAGGCATAAGCCGCAAAAGCCGCAATCAGCACGGTAACGAAAGTCGCAGCCAATGACGTCACGACACTATTGATAATGGCGCGTGAAAATTGCGGCCAGACTGATGCAACCTTGTTGCCCTGTGACATGCTGGTACTGCCAAACAGCTTGGCATAATGTTCCAGCGTCATGTCGGACGGCCAAAAATGCGGTTCAGCCGAAATCAGATCGGTCGGCGAGGTAAAACTGGTTGCCAGCGACCAGTAGATCGGCCCGACTGACCACAAAACCAGCACCAGCACGGCAATCGCGGTTCCAATTTTACCACTGGCAAAGACAAATTTACGGTGTGCCATCAGTCAAACCTCGTTTCGCGGTAAACCTTGAGAACGTAAATCAGCGACACCAGCAGGGATGCCAGCATGGCCAGCAGCGACAACGCCATACCAAGCGAGAATTTGAGGTTCTGGAAGGCATCCAGATAAACCTGGATAATGACGGTTCGGGTATCGAGGCTGGCGCGATTAAGGATCCAGGCTTCGTCAAACAGATTGAAGGCAAAGACGGTAGACTGGCTAAGCGCGATGGCAAGGCCACCCGATATCAGCGGCAGGGTGATCAGGCGAAAACATTTGAGCGAACTGGCACCATCAAGGCGCGCGGCCTGATAAAGATCCTTTGGGATGCTTTGCAATGCCGCCAGCAGGATGATCGCGGTTAACGGCATCATGCGCCAGACATGCACAAGCGTTACCAGAAACAGCATGACATGGCGGTCATTGAAAAACAGCGCCGGTCCGGTCAGTAACCCGGTGGAATGCAAAAACCCAGTCAGCAGGCCATAGCTGGGATTGTAAATCCACATCCACACCACGGCATTGACGACAGGCGGCAAACACCAGGGCAGCACCACGGCCGCCAGCAGCCAGCGACGACCAATTGTCACCTTGTTAAGCAGCAACGCCGTGCCAAGCCCGCCAAGCGTTTCAAGGACAACAGCCATCACAACATAGTAAAAGGTATTCACCCAGGACTGGTTGACTGTCGTGCTGGAAAACAGGTCAATATAGTTTTTAAAGCCGACAAACGGCGTTCCGGCACGCATCGGGCTGACGCTATAGACGCTGTCGATCATTGTCGAAACCAGCGGCAGAAGAACCAGCCCCCCCATTATCACGACCATGGGGATGACAAAGGCAATACCGAGGGATGCCTCGCCGCCGAAACGGCGAGGTTTTTCACGTGTTAATGCTAGGGCCATTACTGGAGGTTCCTTGCGTCCGCTTACTGCTGGGACGCCGTTTCTGCTGCATCAGCAATTTGCGCGAGGGCGTCTTCAACGCTGATCTGGTCTTTGGCAGCCTGATTGATCGCCGTGGAAACTGCCGAAGAAAATTCGGGATACCAGCCCGGTGTTCCATCCGCAAAAAGCGGTTCAACACTGGCGGCCTGTTCCAAAAGGACCTTGCCGTCTTTAAGCTTGCCCTGTTCTTCAAGCTGTTTAAGAACACTTAAACGCGGCGGCAGATTGCCCAAGGCGTTATAGCTGTTCATCTGGGTTTCGGGCTTTAACATCCATTTGATAAAGGCCACCGCCGCATCGTGGTTTTCCGCCGAAACCGGTACGCCAATTGCCTCGGGCAGACCAATGGTGCGGGTTTTACCGTTAACCGAAGGCATCAGGGCTGCGGCAACATCATCGGCCACCTGCGATTTTGACGGATCGGAATAAACAGACAGGTTGCCTGCCCAGCCCGCAATATCAAACGAAACCTTGCCGCTTTTAAACAGTTCCTGAACATCAACATCCTTCAAACCGGTTGCCGATGGATCAATCAAACCATCCTTAAGCGCCTGGATTTCAAAGCTGAGCGCCTTGTACCCGCCAGACTGCGGATCAAGAAATTGCGGTTTGAAATCCTTGTCAAACAGATCACCGCCAAATGCCTTGGTCAGCAAATACCATGCTGTTGATGTGCCTTCAGTTGCCGAAAGCGGAAGACCAATCGGGTAATCGGCAAGGTTGGCATCCTTGATGGCCTTTGCCGCTTTCAAAAGGTCATCTGGCGTGGCCGGTGCCTGTTTGATCCCGGCCTTTTCAAGCTGGGTTTTATTGTAAATCAGGACACGGAAGTCGTTATTGTAAGGAACTGCCAGAAGCTTGCCATCGAAATTAAAGATTTTCGATGTCGGCACATCCTTGATCACGTCTTCGGAAAAATCATCATTTAGCGGGCTGTACCAGCCTGCCGCGCCAAACTGGCCAACCCAGGACCAGTCCACTTCGGTTGCGCTGGCCGGGGCGGTATTGGCGATCATGGAGGTCACGACTTTGGTATGGATTTCATCCCAGCCAAGGGTCTGGCTGCTGAGATTGATACCGGTTTCGGCCTCGAACTGATCTGTCATTTCCTTGGGGAAAGTTCCCCAGGGCGGCAGAAGAACAGAAAGGTCCTGCCCTTCAAGGGGTTTTGCATCATCAGCCAGTGCGCTACCCGCGACACCAACCTGCAGCATGGTTGCAGCCGCCAGTGCTGCAAGGAATGTCCGTCTTTTCATGATATTTGCCTCCTTATTATATTGATTGAAAAGCTTCATTCAGGGACATGGACAGGCCTTCGATGAAGGCCTTATCGGTGTTCCAGCCCGCCAGTTGCGCAGCGCGCAACACAGCACCCCCAACAGGTGGCAAAACAGGGGAAACTGGTCGTGACCCAACCCGGTCACACACACCGTTTAAAACATACGCATTGGCAAACACACCGCCGGCATAGCTCCAAGGCAGGGAGGAACCGGCATCCAGCCTGCGTTGCGCGGCACTTACATGCGCCGCCAGGCAATCACAGGCGCGATCAAGAATTTCGCGCGCATCCGACACACCCTGGTCGGCAAGCCCAGCCGTTATACGGGCAATGGCAGCAATCGATGATCGCCTGTTTTCAACGCCGTAAACCCAGTCGATCAACTGATGTTCGGCCAATCCCATTTCGGCCAGCAGGGCATGGGCAAACGGCATTGCATCGCTGCGCCCATCCAGCGCCATACTGGCAAGGCCCAGGCTTTCGCGGCCAATCCAGAAGGCACTACCTTCATCACCAAAACCATCGCCCCAACCGCCAATCCGGTAATGCGGGTCGTTTGTGCCATTCAAACTGGCCCACGCCATGGACCCCGTACCCGATAACACAAGCACACCAGCCGCCCCGGCAAAGGCACCATCAAAGGCAATGCGCACATCGTTTTGCACCAGAACGGGGCATGGCAATACCTGGCTTGCCAGTTCAGACTGCCGGGCTGAAAGGGCAAGAAGCTCGTCATGAAAGGGCAGGCCTGCCACAGCGGCTTTTAACCCCGGTTTTTGCAGGGCTGGCGCGACCATTTCCAAAAACAGGTCCTGCCAGTTTTCCTGTGCTGTCGGGTCAAGGCTGGGCCCGGCCCGCAGGCTGGTTACCGCCCCGCTGGCATCTGCCATGGCCGCCAGTGTTTTGGTGCCTCCGGCATCAAGGGCGAGAACATATTCCATCCCTATTCCGCGTCCCCAAACGCAACAGCCGTAAGGGGGGCGGCAATGTCGTTCAAACGGGTGCGCCATTCATCGGACAGGGCGTCGTCGGTAATGACATGCATTTCCCGACTGACCGGGGCAACACGGTAGGTCAGACGGTTGCCAAATTTCGATGAATCCACCAGCAGGGCCGTTTTGGACGACCGCGCAATCATCAGTTCGTTTACGCGTGCTTCGTGGTCATCAAGGCTGTAAAGGCAGCCATCATTGGCAATGGCCCCGGCCCCCAAAAACAGTTGGTCAAACCACAAACGTTCCAACGTCAATTCAGCAATCGGGCCAACCATTGATGCGTTTTCCGGGCGTAACTGCCCGCCGATCAATGTTACGCGAATATCGGGCACATCCATCAAAACCTGCGCCACGGTCACGCAGTTGGTGAAAACCGACAGCGGCATCGGATCAAGACGCAAACGTTTGGCGATTTGCAAAACAGTCGTGCCTGCATCCAGGAAAACGCTGCTTTTGGGCACCAGCAATTCATAGGCAGCATCGGCAATGGCGCGCTTTGCCGCCAGGTTGGAACTTTCGCGCTGTTCAAAGCCAACTTCGATCCCGACTGCATCGGCAATGCGTGCGCCACCATGGCTGCGCACAATGGCACCCTGCGTTTCCAGCGCCAGCAAATCACGCCGTACCGTTGCCAGTGATGCGCCAACTTCGTCAGCAATGTCCTGAATATGGCTGAAGCCATGATTGTAAAGATATTGCCGAATGGCTGACAGCCGATCGCCCTTCATCGAAATTCCGCCTCCCGTGTGAACCTGATAACCCCACAATCCGATCATAAAAAATCATTGTCAAGATTTTTTATGATCGAATATAAATCAAAAACGTCATGTAATTGACGTTTTATGATCGAAACCAACCGAAAGTAAGCAAGATGACGTACAATCCATTTCTGGAAATGCTGCGATCACGTGCCGACGGAGAGATAACGGGGATCCCTTCAATCTGTTCTTCACACCCGCTTGTCATTGAGGCGGCATTGATTGAAGGCAAGGCAAACCAGACACCGGTGCTGATTGAAGCGACCTGCAACCAGGTCAATCAGGAGGGCGGATATACGGGCATGACGCCGTCCGACTTTCGCCAGTATGTGGAACAGATCGCGCAAAAAACCGGGTTTGATCCGGCGCAGTTGCTGCTGGGGGGCGATCATTTGGGCCCCAACCCGTGGAAGGACCAACCTGCTGAAGAAGCAATGAAAAAAGCCGAAATCCTGATTGCGCAATATGCGCAGGCAGGGTTTGTCAAAATCCATCTTGATGCATCTATGTCCTGCCAGGATGACCCGGTGCCCCTGCCTGATGCGATCATCGCCGAACGTTCGGCACGGCTGGCACGCATTGCCGAACAAAGCTGTCGCGGTGAAAAACCGGTTTACATTATCGGCACCGAAGTCCCCATTCCCGGGGGCGCGATGGAGGCACTGGACCATCTGGAAGTGACATCGCCGCAGGATGCTATTGCCACATATGAGGCCCACCACGAAGCCTTTGCCAAACTGGGATTACAGGATGCATTTTCCCGCGTGATTGGCCTTGTGGTGCAGCCCGGTGTGGAATTTGGCAATGAAAATGTCGTGTATTACGACCCCCAAGCCGCAACCGACCTAAGTGCAGCGCTTAGCCAGCTTCCCGGCATTGCCTTTGAGGCCCATTCCACCGATTACCAACCGGAAACCGCACTTTCCGATCTGGTTCGTGATGGATTTGCGATTTTGAAAGTCGGCCCCGGCGTAACCTTTGCCATGCGCGAAGCCCTTTATGGCCTTGATAAAATCGCTACTTTTCTGGACCACAGCCCGGAAAAGGACTCGCTTGAAGAACAGCTTGAACAATTGATGCAGGCGGACCCCAAATATTGGGAAAAATACTATCACGGCGATGACCAGGCCCGCCGCCTGCAGCGGCATTTTTCCTATAGCGATCGCATCCGCTATTACTGGCCATCGGAAATTGCACGCAAGGCCGTGGATGGATTACTGGCACGCCTTGAAAAATATACGCTGCCCGAAACACTGATCAGCCAGTTTTTGCCCCGCCTTTACCCGCATTATGCCGCACAAAAAAGCAAACCATCGGCGCACAACCTGATCATTGAGATGATCCGGCTGGTGATTCGCGATTATGAAAAGGCCTGCCGCCGGATTTAACCCGCGATGAAACCGCCAAAGTGGTGAAACGCCACGCCACAAACGGGCAAAACCGGCAGGCATTTTCATCGCAATTGCCCCGCAATGCCGCACATATCTGGGGGATATAACACGGCATTGCGGGGCATTTTTTATCAATCAGGCGGTAAAGCCACCATTTACGTCAATCACGGTGCCAGTGATAAAGGCGGCATCCGGCCCAGCCAAAAACGTGATAGCGGCAGCAACTTCGCCAACCTCGGCAAAGCGGGGAATCGCGTGGCTTTGCAATACGATGGGCGGCAAATTACCCAGTGCGGCAGCGGCCATATCGGTATCCATCACACCAGCCTGCACCACATTGACGGTGATGTTACGCGCCCCAAGGTCACGCGCGGCACCACGGCTATAGCCCACAATAGCAGCCTTGCTGGCGGCATAATCGGTGGTGCCCGGAAAGGCAATGCGCGTTCCAAGGCCCGAACCCACCGAAATAATACGCCCGCCATCGGGCAATACCCGCGATGCAGCCCGGATATTGGCAATAACCCCCATGGTGTTGATCATCCATTGCCGGTCCATCGCCCCATTGTCGATTTCCGGGTCATCAATGGTTTTACCCTGCCAGGCGACTGCTGCATTATTGACCAGAATATCAAGCTTCCCAAACGTTCCGACAACCTTTTGCACCAGCGGTTCGGCCGCATTTGTATCCCCCTGATCAGCCTGAAATGCCGCAGCACGAACACCATGTTCCTGCACTTTCTTCACGACGTCTTCGGCCTTTTGGGCGGATGCGACATAACTGATCGCAATGTCTGCGCCCTTTTCGGCCAGGGCAAGTGCTGTTGTCGCGCCCAGCCCGCGTGAACCGCCCGTGATCAGGGCGACCTTGCCCGTTAAAGGTTTGCTCATGTCATTCTCCTGTCTTCAGAAATTTGTTTGGTGATGGGGATGATGGGGGTGATCGGCGATGATTGATTCTGATCGAATTTGATCGTTTCTGATCACATGTGATGGTGTGTGGTGTTTTATAATGGCCTGCGAGGCACCGTGCCCTACCAAGGCAGGCGTTCATCGAGGAAAAAGAAACCACCCGTGGGGCCGGTTTCATCAAGCGTGGCGTATTTTATGGCGGTTTGCGCCCCGTCCTGTGCAGTCATATCCGCCTGATCCCCGCCCATGGCGGTTTTCAGCCAGCCAGGGTGAATAGCGTTGATCTTAACGCTGCTGCCCCGCAATTCTTCGGCCAGAAGGATGGTAAAGGCATTTAATGCGGCCTTGGATGTGTCATATCCAAGGGCACGAATCGGATAAACCGGCGAAGTTGGATCAGACAAATGCGCAAGCGACCCACGGATGCTTGATACATTCACCACCCGCCCCGCTTTTGCCCGCTGCAATAACGGCAGCAAGGTCTGGGTTAAAAATAACGGGGCAAAGAAATTCACCTCGAACGTTGCGCGGATATCAGCAGGCAATGCCTCGCTGGGCTGGCGGGTGGCAGGTGTGCCCCCATCGGGGCTATCAAGCAGGATACCGGCATTGTTGATTAAAATATCAAGCACGCCAAATTCATTACTGATCCATGCAAGGGCGTGGCTGCGATCCTGTTCCAGGATTACATCCAGCTTCAGCGCGGATGCCTGATAACCCAAATTTTTCAATGTGTGCACGGCCGCACGTGCGCGTGCCAGATCACGCGCAGCAACAATAACATGCGCGCCCAAAGCCCCCAATTCGCGCGCAATTTCAACGCCAAGCCCCCGTGCACCCCCGGTAACAAGCGCAACCTGCCCGGCAAGCGACACCAAAGGTGCCGCAGTTTGTGTGGTCATATTCCAAATTCCTGAAAATACTGCCGCGGCCTTAACGCAATTTGCGTATTGCGTATTTCAGGCCCAGCCAAGTGCGGGTTTAGGCCGCCATCAATTGCCATTCCGGCGATGGCCGACATCGACCAGATAGTCCATTTTACCAATCGAAAACCCATTGTGACGCAGGATCGCGTAGGCCGTGGTGACATGGAAAAAGAAATTTGGCAGGGCAAATTCCTGCACATAGGAAAGCCCGTCAAACGTTACCCATTTGCGCCGCAAATTCAGCTTGATCACGCGGGTTTCACTGCCCACCAAATCGGCTGGCGAAACCTGGGCCAGGACATCTTCGGTTTTGGCGATCCGGCCAATCAGGTCTTCAAAACTGGCTTCGTCATCAACCATCGACGGCACCGTGCGCCCGGCAAGGCGCATGGCACATGCCTTCGCCGCGTCGCTGGCATGCTGGATCTGGCGGCGAAACGGGTCCATATCGGCATATAAACGGGCTTCCAGAATGGCCTGTTCGTCGGCCTTGCCTGCTTTGACATGGGTGGCTGCAGTGTCGATCAAACCACGCAGGCAGCGAAAGCCCCCCATTATCGGCATGATCGAAAAATCATACATGTTCAGGGTTTTGAGATCGTCGCTCATGCTGATGCTCCGGTTTTTGCACGGGCAAAAAGCTCCAGCCCGCTAAGCGGTGCGCGCAGTTCCATCTGACGACCGGCCGTGGCAAGTGTCCCCAGGGCAACGGCATGAAAACCAATATCATGGATCAGGGTGGATACGGTTTGAAGGGCTGCGTCATCATCGCCAGCGACAAATAACACCCGTTTCAAACCATCTTCGATTGGGGCAAAGGCAGTTGCAAATGGCAGGGTATTGAATGCCTTTACCACGCGCGCACCCGGCGCAAGGCTGGCGATTAATTCACTGCCCGAATTGCCCTTCAGGTCATCAACAGCAAATTCGGGCGCATAACTTAAAAAGATATTGGTGGTATCCACCAGAATACGGTTGCCCCAGTTGATATCCGAATGCAGCACATCGCGAATTTTCGTCCAGGGCACCGCCAGAAAAACCACATCACATGCCAAAACATCGGCGATGGTCGCAGCACGCGGTGCCGGGTCCATATCGGCAAGGCGCGGTTCTAAATCATCCGGGCCTTTGCTGTTGGCAATCAGAACATCGTGTCCCGCTGCAAGATACCGGCTAGCCAGGGTCCGCCCCACATTTGCCGCGCCGATAATACCTAATTTCATTTCATCCTCCCGGCAGGGCACGCCCCGCCCGTTCCTGATGCTGTCTGCCTGCGCCTGTGCCGCGGGCACATCGCACAACCCGTGAAATGCCTGCGGGCGGGTAACAGCATCAAATTCAATACCAATCATTACTATATCGATCAGTATTGTATTAGACACACAAACGTCAAGCCATTTTCAATACCGATCAGTATTGAATTTTACCCAACCTGATTAAGCGCTTGAAATTGCGTTTCTAAATCATAAAACCTGAAATACATCCGCAATGGCGGGCAACACTCAAAGCTGTTCAGTCCCAGACTTTATCCTGCTGCGATGGATAGTTACTGCCTTGCTTGTGCAGTAGTGCCTTCACCCCACCCAAAACCGCCACCCCGCACCAGCGACGGGATATGCGCATTTTGCAATACAGTAACGATTGGTATTCTATCTGGACTTTTCCCATGTCGATTTTCTATACTGCCCGGTAGCAAAACGAGGTACCCATGGGACGACACAGGGAATTTGACCTGGAAAAAACCCTGGATGCGATGATGGTCGTATTCTGGGAGAAAGGTTACGAAGGCACATCATTTGATGACCTGACCCGCGCCACCGGTGTTGCGCGACCCGGTCTTTATGCGGCCTTTGGCAACAAGGAAACCCTGTTTCGCAAGGCATTGGACCGCTACGAGGCAAAGCACCTTGCCTTCATGAAGGACGCGATGAATGAACCGGAAATCACAACCGTCATTCGCCGGATTCTTGAAGAATCGGTCATTGTGCAAACACTGGGCGGGGCCTGCCTGGGCTGCCTTGGAATCAATGGTGCCATGGCCTGTTCGGCCGATGCCGAACCTGTGCGCCAAGAACTGATCCGCCGCCGATCCATTTCCGAAGAGGCCCTGCGCAACCGGCTGGAACGCGCCAAACAGGATGGTGAATTACCACCTCAGGCGGATTGCGCCCTGCTATCGGGTTACATCATGGCGGTTAACCAGGGGCTTGCTGTGCAGGCCAAGGGTGGCACCCCGCGCGAGGACCTTTTGAAAATCGTGCATCATGTTGTTGCATCCTGGCCGGGGCCGGCACTGGCGCAGGCAGACACACGGGCACAAGCATCCTAAGGTTTCCCTGACCGATGCTTAAACGGCCTCGGCAAACGGGCGGTGATGTGATGGCTGGTTGGGGCTGATAACGGCCGACATCATGGTTGCCGAAACCCCATCATAAAAAGCAAGGTTTCCCAGCCCGCAAATCGCACGGCCCACTATGATCGCCCCGCTGGTTGGAATGATCGGGCGCTGGTCATTGTGAAATACCGACAGATACGGCCCCTTGGGAAAATAGGCGAGATCGCCAATCGACAGATCCTTGGTCAGCGGCCCGGAAACAGCCAAAGGGCGCTGTAAAAAGCCAATCGCTTCGCGCTGGCCAAAATCGGTAATGTGCACATCAAACGGCACCAAAGCCAAAAGGTCCCTGGCTGTTGGATTATCCTGCAGGGCAAATTGCACGATATCGTCATCGAAAAGCAGGCTGACCTTCATTACCGTTGCTCCCATGCTGGCTTGCACGCGTATCGATCCTGAACAAAGGCCACGCATGGCGCCCCCCTGTCATCAGACAGGACACATCCTAGGGCACGGCAGGTAACCAACGGGTGACAAGGATGGGGCATTTGCCCGCTTTTTCACCTGCCAAGCCGATTTCAACCGATCGGCCACATTGGCAAATGTTTCGCCCGCGCGCCGGAATTACAGCTTCAGGGTTACGCGCAATCCCCCATCGGGCAGGCGCACATAATCACAGCCCCAATCGCATTTGGCGCAAATTTTTCGCACCAGTTGCAGGCCAATACCTTCTTCTACCGGTTCGGTCGAAATGGCCTGGGGGTGCCCGGCATCAATATTGTTTTCAACAACCATTTCGCGGGAATGCACATGTACCGCAACCCGGCCCTTTGGCGTATGTTCAAACGCATTGCGAATGACATTGGAAACCACAATGCCCACAGCAGCCATATTGGCGATGATCGGTTCGCAGGCATCATTCACGATCAATGATGCCTCAACATTTTTATCCTCGATGATATAGCCAAGCTCGCCCATCTGATTGCGCGTGATATCGGCAAGCAGGAATTCCTGTTTTTCCTCGACATAGCGCTGGTCATTTTCACGGCCCAGCCACAACAGCGTTTCGATCAACTGGCGCATATTGCGATTGGCACGCCGCACCCGATAGGAAATGCGCGCCTGCTGTTCGGTCAGATCGGTTCGATCAAGCAGGTCCAGATGCCCCTGCATAATGGTAACCGGGGTCCGTAATTCGTGGCTGGCCTGGCGAATAAAATCACGTTCACGTGCGACAAAGGCATCAACCCGGCCCACCGCACTGTGCAGTTCACGGGCAACTTCGTTTAGTTCGGCAAAGCGAAACCGCGGTAGCGGATCGGCAAGGTTTTCGGAATTAAGGTTTTTCGCCCATTCCTGCAAATGGGCGGTTGGTTCGCTCATTTTTTTGCCAATGAACCACAGGAAAACACCAAAAACCGCCATGATGCCCAGTGCAAAGGGCACCGACATATGCATAAGCGACCGCAACCGGTTAAAGAAGATGCTGTTTTTGTCCTGCTGGCGATAGGATTGCACAACAAAAAGCCGCTGCCCGTCGCGCATGTCATAGGGAAAAACATGATAGATGCGCAAATCCGGGTCGTGGTTGCCGACCTTTTCGCCGGTATTGATATAAACCATTTTACCCGACACCAGATCATTCTGGTCCAGATACTGGCGCAAATCATCGGGGATGTCGGAAAAGCTGGTATAGCTGCTAATCCCCAACCCGTTGGGCAGGCGAATATCGGGATTGTTCTGGCGCAGGTCATCATATTGTTCGGCGATTAGCTGAAGCTGAAACGACGCATAAAGCGTTTTGCCGTAGATCAGGTAAAAATTCACCCCAACGGTATAGATCAGGACGATCACCACCAGCCCGGCCAGAACATAGTTCCGGATAAATTTGGGAAATGTCGTTTCAGAAGACATACGGGGGAACATTTCAGCTTTCTCGCAGGGCAAGCCCCTGCCCCGGAACCGTCTGGATCAGGGAAGAGGCAAAAGGTTTGTCAATTCGGCAGCGCAATTTGTAGATATTGGATTTAAGGGCATCGGTGTCGGGCGGTTCACCCTGCCAAAGTGCCATTGAAAGCCGGTCGCGCGAAACAACATTGGGGCTGTTATTGGCCAGAACTTCCAGCAAGATCCAGTTGGTTGGCGAAAGGTCGATCACCTGGCCGCTGCGCTGCACCGTGCGATTGGCAAAATCGATTTGCATATCGGCAATGGTAATGCGGCGCACCTCGCCACTACGACGACGCGACAGGACCCTTGTGCGCAAAACCAGTTCTTCCATTTCAAACGGCTTGATCAGGTAATCATCGGCACCGGCGTTAAAACCTTCAATTTTATCCTGCAGGGTATCGCGCGCGGTTAACATCAGAATGGGCGTATCAACACCGCGATCGCGCAATTCCTGGCAGATGCGAATGCCATCAAGATTGGGCAGCATCAAATCAAGCACGATCACGTCATAACGGCCGGAAAGGGCAAATTCCAGCCCGGAATGCCCTTCATAGGCATGGTCGCATTCAATGCCTTCCAGCTCGAAATAATCGCTGACGATACCGGCTATTTCCATATTGTCCTCGATCAGAAGGACCATGATGGCAGGTTGATCTTTCATTCAGCAGCTTCCGACATAAAACCAATCACATCCGGTGTATAAAGCGCACGGTGAACACCTGCCATCATCGACAGGGCAATACTTTCGGGCATATCCCCGCCAATAGGCACCCCTGCCGGGCCATCAATGGCAAAAGGCAGGGCATTTTCACGTATTTGGGCACGTTTTAAAACCGCATCAAAACGGTGCCGCGGCCCCAGCACCGACACATGCGAAACCGCCGGCCCCGCCTGTGCCAGCAAGCACAGGGCTTTGGCATCAAGTTCCATATTGTGTGTCATCAAGATGGCTGCATCCACCCTGGTATTTTTTACATACTCAATCAGCCGGTCATCCAGGCAGGACATAATGGTATCGGCCATGGTGAAATTTTCGGGCCGAGCATTGGCCGGGCGCGGATCCATCAGGGTAATGCGCCATTCCATCGCACTGGCCAGCCTGACCAATGGCTGTGCATCCATACCACCGCCAACGATCAGAATATGTGGTTCGGGCCGTACCGGTGTTACCAGCCAGTTTTCACCGGCAATGGTTTCAAGGCGCGCGGACTGGGTGCTGACGCCTCCATCTTCACGGAAAAAACCGGCACCGCCACCCGATGAAATCTGCTGATAAAAATAACCACGCTGCCGGGTAGCAAGCGCACGGTAAAGTGCACCCAGGCCAAGGTCGTTTTCCAATGTGACAGGCTGCAGCATCACATGCACCGCCCCGCCGCACCCCACACCAAGGCGAAAGGATAAATCATCCTCGTCATTGCCATCATAAACCAGTTGGATGGCTTCACCGGTATGCATCACCTTGCGGGCATTGCGCGCAATGTCGGCCTCAAGGCAGCCGCCACTTAAAATGCCATGGAGCTGCCCGCTATCACTGATCATCATCATGGCACCCGCCTTGCGATAGGCGGACCCTTCTGTGCGAAAAACCGTACCTAAAACCCAGCAGGCACGATCCCCACTGCCCTGCCAGGCGGCCAGCATACGCGAAAGATGGTTGCTCATATCCGTGATCCTTGCCAAAGGCCCCGGTATCGCGCTTTTGGCAGGCGATACCGGGATGCCGGTTTAAACAAAGTCAAACCCCGAACGGGTCATGGGCAATTGCAAAATGCGGGTGCCGGTTTTGGCAAAAATGGCATTTGCCAGCGCCGGGGCAGTTGCGGGCACGCCGGCCTCGCCAACACCGGTTGCCGGGCCGTCCGATCGCATAATCGCAATGTCGATTTTGGGCATTTCGCCGTTTCGGAACGGTTCGTAATCGGGAAAATTTTGCTGTTCGACCACGCCATCCTGCAGGGTGATTTCATTGCGCATGGCAGCCCCCAAGGCAAAACCAGCGCCACCTTCCAGTTGGGCGCGAATGATATCGGGGTTAACCGCCGTGCCACAATCAATGGCAATGTAAAGGCGGTTTACATGAACCGATGTGCCATCCACCGCAATATCGACAATAACGGCAACACAGGTTTGAAAGGCAAAATGGCAGGCAAAACCGCGTTCATCACCAGCCTGCCAGTTGGCCAGTTCGCGAACCCGTTTGATCACACCGGCCATCCGCGCCCCGTTGGGCGATGCCGCATCAATCAGGGCCAGGCGATAATCAATCGGGTCCTGCCCGGCGTCACGCGCCAGCATATCCATCATGCTTTCCATCACATAACAGGTATGGGAATGGCAAACAGACCGCCAATGCGCCACGGGAATGGCGGTGTGAAAATCCGACAGGCCAATGGCAAATGAAGGCAACTGATATAACGAACCCCACACCCCACCGATGGATGACCGGTCAATGCCACGATCCATCCGCCGGTTAAAGGCCGATCCTTTTAACAGTGATTTGGTAGCAATCCGGTGGTTCCAGGCGGTAATAGCCCCGCTATCATCGGTGCCAATCGCCACACGATGGGCCACCATCGGGCGATAATACCCGCCGGTGATATCGTCTTCGCGGCTCCACATCAATTTGACGGGGCGGTTGCGCCCGGCCGCATCAAAGGCATGGGCGGCTTCAACATTATAATCGGACGTGCCCGACGCCCTGCGCCCAAACGACCCGCCCGCATAAAGGGTTTCAACCCGGACTTGTTCATGTTCAAGCCCCAATGCCTTTGCCACCGCCGGATGCGACACCGATGGAAACTGGCAGCCATCATACATCACAACGCCATTTTCGCTGGGCGCAATGGTGCAATTAACGGCTTCTAACGGGGCATGGGCCAGAAAGGGAAAAACAAAATCAGCCTGTAACTGCGTTGCAGAACCCGCGATTTTGGCGCTTGTTTCACCGGCATCAATGTCGGGTGTTACGTCAAATTCGGCTGGCTGGTCCAAAAGCGCAATATGATCGGCCACAAGCTGATCGCTGTCGCGTGTTTCGGCATTGGTAAAATCCCAGCTAACATCAAGCGCATCGCGCGCCTGAAATGCCGCCCAGGTATTTTGGGCCAGCACGATAATGCCGCTTTGATCGGGCAATGGTTTGGCGTCAATGAAGCCGGTTATATCTGTCGCCGTACCTTGGGAAAAACGGGCAACCTTGGCCCCAAATTTTGGCGCACGTCGAATGACGGCAACAATCATATCAGGCAGGTGCAAATCCATGGCAAAGGGGGTGGTGCCATTGGTTTTGCCAATATTATCGCGGCGATGCAGGGTTTCCTTGCCAATCAGGCGGTAATCCTGCGGCGTTTTAAGCGATATGTCGCCTTCTGGTTCCAGGGTGCTGGCAAGGGCGACAAAGTCGCCAAAATGGCCGCTTTTGCCCTGGGCATATAACATGCCGTTTTCAACCGTGATGCTGCGCGGATCAACCATCCATTCGCGGGCAGCGGCCTTCACCAGCAACTGGCGGGCCATGGCACCCGCCTGGCGATATTGCATAAAGGAATTGCGGATCGAACTGGACCCGGCCGTGCCCTGAAATTCCGAATTGGTCTGGGCATAGCGGGTGATATCGGATGGGGCAAATTCGGTAACGATCCGGTCCCAATTGGCATCGAGTTCTTCGGCAATCAGGGTGGTAAGCCCCGTTGTCGTGCCCTGCCCCATTTCAAAATGCTTCAGCACGATGGTCACAACGCCATCGGCATCAATTTTTACAAACGGGTTGAATTCATGACTGTTGATAGCCGCATCACCCTTGGCGGCCAATGCCCCGGTTGCAGTAAAGCCGATACATAAAATGGCCGCACTGCTGCCCACGCCTTTTAAAAAACCACGCCGCGATAAAAGATGGTTCATAATCATGCCTCCAGCTTTTCTGCGGCCAGGCGAATGGCGGCATTGATGCGTAAATAGGTCACGCAACGGCAGGCATTACCGGCCATATAATCGCTGATTTCGTTATCGCTGGGATTGGGCGTTTCGCTTAGCAGACCAATCGCCGACATGATCTGCCCGGACTGACACCAGCCACATTGCACCACATCCTTTTCACGCCAGGCATCCTGCACGGCACTGGCAATTGGGCCGGACAGCCCTTCAATCGTCGTGATTTCCGAAGAACCGACATCTTCGATAAATGTCTGGCAGGAACGAACCGGCACCCCATCAAGGTGAACCGTGCACGCCCCGCAGGAGGCAACACCGCAACCAAATTTGGTGCCGGTCAGTTTCAATTCATCGCGCAGCACCCATAAAAGCGGCGTGCCTGATGCCGCGTCAATGGTGTGGGTCGTTCCATTCAGCTTCAATTCGTATGACATGGCGGTTTTTCGTTTCTGATTGAAGATCAGGCGAAACTACGCCAGCGCGGGTGACCGCCCCGTAACCGCACATGATGGTGTTTGAACTCGCCACAAATATTCCTAATAGGAATAAATATAGTTCCCACTGGCCGCCTAGCTGCACAAACAGCAATGGCACATTTTGATCGCATCACATGAACATATTTTCAGGAGAGACAAAATGTCGCTGCAAGCCAAGCTTGATGCCTTCAAGGCCGATTTTGAAGCCGGCAAACCGCCCTATAATGTACCCTATAGCGTGATTGAAACCATGCACCGCGCCACCGCCGAATTAAAGGCATCGGGGCTGGCCAATACGGCGAAAAAGGCCGGCGATATCGCACCGGAATTTTCGTTGAAAGACCCGGATGGAAATCTGGTTTCATCAAAAGAACTTCTGGCAAAGGGGCCATTGATTATCAGCTTTTATCGCGGTGTCTGGTGCCCCTATTGCAATATGGAATTACAGGCCCTGCAGGAAACTTTGCCTGCCTTTAACCAGGCCGGGGCCAGCCTTGTTGCCATTTCGCCGCAAACACCGGTCAATAGCCGCAAATCGGTCCGCCAGAACAAACTGGATTTCCCCATTCTGTCAGACCCGCATAACGATGTTGCCAATGCCTTTGGCCTGCGTTTTGCAATGCCCGATTATCTGATCGAACTTTATAAAAACCTTAAAAACGACCTGCCGAACTTCAACGGTGATGATAGCTGGACCCTGCCGATGCCTGCCCGCTATGTCATCGCGCAAGATGGCCGCATTGTTTACAGCGAAATCAACCCGGATTACACCCAGCGCCCCGACCCGCAGGAATTACTGCCAGCCCTTCAGGCGATTGGTGCGGCAAACGCATAACAGGGCGTAAACCGGCAAATTTCACATCCCATCCCCGGGCAATTGGCACATGATCCGGGGATGGGGTTATGCTTAATGCTCCGGGCCAGGTGCGATCATCTTGCTACTCGAGCATTCATAATTTCCTCGACAAAACTGGCAAAGATGCGGGCCTTGGTGCTAACGGCGCGCCCGGCAGGGAACACTGCCCACAGGTCGATTGGCGGCAATTGCCAGTCGGGCAACAGGATACGTACATCGCCTGATGCAATTTCAGGCGCAAACATCCAGTCAGTGGCAATCGCAAGCCCGGCATGGGCCATAACGGCAGCACGCACACCTTCTGCCGCACTTAATTTAAGCCGCCCCTGTAACCGGACGGGGACTTCCCGGCCGCCATTTTCAAACACCCAAAACCGACCGCGATCCTGCTGTGAATAAATAACGGCGTCACGGGCCTCAAGATCGGCCGGGGTTTGTGGCGCACCATGATGTGCCAGATAATCCGGCGTTGCCAAAACCACTTGCCGGCCAGAGGCAATACGCCGTGCTGTCAGCGCGGAATCTTCAAGGATGCCCATGCGCAGACCAACATCAATGCCTTCCTGCACCACATCGATATGCCGGTCATCCAGAATCACGTCCATTTCAATGTCGGGATGGCGCGCCAAAAATGCCGGAAGATGCGGCACCAGATGCAAGCGCGCAAAGGTCACAGCCGCGCAAATGCGCAGCCTGCCCGAAAGCCCCTTTCCCGCACCGCGCGCGGCAATATCCGCCTCGTCGGCCTCGGCAATCGAACGATGCGCACGGTCATAAAACCGAATCCCGGCCTCGGTCGCGGCAAGCCCGCGGGTGGAACGCGCCAAAAGCTTCACCCCCAACCGGTTTTCAAGCTGGGCAATGGTTTTGGAAACAGCGGGTTGCCCTACATTAAGCCGTCGCGCCGCCGCCGAAAACGAACCGGCATCAACCACCAGCACAAATGTTTCCATCGCCGCCAAACGGTCCATGTCTTACTTCCCAGCTTTTGTAAAAAGGGCGATCAGGATAAACCTGTTTATTCTTCGTGGGAATAAAATCAGCATATTTTTTAGGCGGCCATCACCCTGCAAAAGGCAAAGTCCAAACACCCCCTTTACGCCAAAGAACCATGTTGCAGGCAAAAAGATCGATGCTGTTGGACATTTTCGTAACCGTCAGGCGTCGAACGCCGGACACGGGATGCCGCGTGCCCCCTGCCTGCATCACTGGCTAATCTCCCCTCTTTCTTGTTGCAAATAATTATTAATAACCTTATGGCTATCTGCCTTGCTGTGATGTGGCTGGTATATCCGGCAAGAAGGCCCCGGGTTTCGGGCGGGTGTAAGGCGGGTTTCAGGCAGGAACAGATATGAGTTTTTCCCTTATTGAAGAACTGCATCGCAAAGAGGAAGGACGGCTTCGTCGTTTTTTCATGCGCCGCCTGCGCAATGATGCGGACGCCCAGGATGCCACCCAGGAAACATTTGCCCGCCTGTTGGGCGTAGCCCCCAAAACACAGATCGAAAACCCGCAAGCTTACCTGTTCCAGATTGCGAAAACCGTTGCCGCCCGCAACATCACCCTGACGCAGGCCGAGCGCAGCGTTTTTGAAACCGTGCCCGATATTGAAAATATCGCCGAAGACCAGCCCACACCGGACCGGATCGTTACTGCCCGCCAGTATCTGACCATCATGGCCCGCGCGATCGAGGGGCTGCCATCGCGCTGCCAGGAAGTGTTTATTTTAAGCCGGTTGCACGGCCTGCCCAATGGCGAGATTGCCCGGCAGCTTGGCATCAGCCGCAATATGGTTGAAAAACACATTATGCGCGCCCTGATCACATGTCGCGATGTACGCGCCCGCCTGAATGGCGATCCTTCCACGATTAGCACACCGGGAGCAGAAAAATGAGCATTCAGGCCCAAACGATGCCCCGCGATCATGACAAACTGAGCAAGGAAGCCGCCCGCTGGGCTGCGCGCCTGCAATCATCGGACGCAACAGCGGCAGATAAAGCCGCGTTTCGTGAATGGCGCGACAAAAACCCGGCCCATGAAGCAGCCTATAACGAATTTGCCAGCCTGTGGGGGGATCTGGGCGGGGTTCGGTTGCCGGAAAACCGTCTGCAACAGATCCGACGGGGACGAACCCTGAAACGGACCGGTATTGGCGGGTCATTATTGGCGTGCCTAGTTGCCTTTGGTTTGTACCAGAACGGATATTATGACCGTTACCGTGCTGATTATTATACAAAAACTGGCGAAATTGCCCATATCACCCTAAGCGATGGCAGCAAAATTGCCCTTAACAGCGACAGCGCCATTCGTGTGCGTTATGCGCCGGATCATCGTGATATTGATCTGTTGCGCGGTGAAGCCTTTTTCACTGTGGCACATAATGCCGACCGGCCCTTTACCGTGCACGAAAATAACCTATCGGCACGTGCGGTTGGCACGCGCTACGGCGTTAGCACGGCCCACGGCGATATGCCCGCCGATGTGCAGGTCGAAGAAGGTATTGTCGAAGTTACCAGTGCCAGCGACCATCAGTTGCTAACCGCAGGTCAGGCCGCCGAACTGGACCGGGATGGCATGTTAAACATTGAAAAAACCGACATTGGTAATGAAACTGCCTGGCGGGATGGCAAACTTGTTTTCTCGCAAAAGCCGTTGCGTGATGTGCTGGCATCGCTTGAGCAATACCGCACCGGGCGGATCATTTTGCTTGATGATGATATCGGCAATTTGCAGCTAAGCGGCATTTTCGACATTGCCGATACAGACCAGGCCCTGCGCAGTATCGCGCAACGCCTGCCAATCACTTTTAGCTATGCCACACCGCTTCTGGTTATCGCCCATAAAAAATAATTTCAAAATCGACGTCAGGAGATCGCGAATTCCCCGCTCTTAGATAACAGGCGAGTTGCGAATGCGAATGCGCCGCATTTAAAAATAAATCCGTGGGGAATATCATGTATCGCTTCAATGTGGGCAATCCGGCCAGGTCCGGTCTGGTGGCAATTGTTCTGGCTGGGGTTTCCACCCTGGCACTGACAACCGCGCTGGCAACACAGCCGGCAGCAGCCCAAACCACTGCACCGCAATCGGTTAACATCACCATTCCGGAAGGGCCGCTTGAAACGGCACTGCTAAGCCTGGGGCGGCAGGCAGGCCTGCATATCCTGTATCCCAGTGCGCTAACGGCAGGAAAGCAGGCAAAGGGCCTGTCCGGCACCATGACTGTGCAAAACGCCCTGTCACAATTGCTGGCGGGAAGTGGCCTTGCATTCAGCATTGGTGATGATGGGTCCGTCACCATATTTGACCCGGCAGAAAATGCACAAAATGGTGAAACCGTTTTGGACCCGATCACCATTACCGCCAGCCGCAATGCCCTGCAAAACCCCGGTTTTGTCCCTGCCACCAGCAGCACCGGCATGAAGGGCAACGCATCGATCCTTGAAATTCCACAATCGCTAAGCGTCGTCACCCGCGAGGAACTTGACCAGCGCGGGGTGAACAATTTTAACGAGGCCGTTGCCTATTCACCGGGTATTCACGCCATTGACTATCCCGGTGGGCAAGGCATGCCACGCCTGTTCATGCGCGGTTTTCGCAGCCAGAGCCAGCGCGCCTATTACCGCGATGGTTTGCGCAACGGCTTTAACCCCTATGACAGCGATGTTGAACCCTATGCGCTTGAACAGTTTGATGTCCTGAAGGGGCCATCATCGGTTTTGTATGGCGATGCGATGCCGGGCGGCCTGGTCAATACCCGCACCAAACGCCCGACCGAAGACCCGCTTCACCAGGTTCAGGTCCAGTATGGCAGCTATGACCGCAAACAGACGGCGGTTGATTTCAGCGGCCCGGTCACCAGTGACGACAGCCTGCTTTATCGCTTTACCGGCCTTTACCGCAACAGCGACACCCAGATCAATTATGCCCCCG
Source organism: Thalassospira marina (assembly GCF_002844375.1). Taxonomy (NCBI): domain Bacteria; kingdom Pseudomonadati; phylum Pseudomonadota; class Alphaproteobacteria; order Rhodospirillales; family Thalassospiraceae; genus Thalassospira; species Thalassospira marina. Next base: position 3,306,450 of record NZ_CP024199.1, read on the forward strand.
ATGATGCGCTTTATCTGGCACCGTCCTTTACCTGGCAGCCCGATGACGACACCAGCCTGACCCTGATGATGAACTATCACAAGGTCACCAAGGGCGGTTCGGAACAAAGCTTGCCGGTTGTCAATTCGGTCTATTCCAACGGCACCAAAATCCCCGATGATTTCTTTATCGGCGCACCGGGGCTTAGCGAATGGGAATCAGAAAGCGCGTCATTCGGGTATGAATTTAACCAGGCCCTGTCATCCGACTGGGATTTCCAGCAGAACCTGCGTTACACCTATACCGACCTTGATTACATCACCGCCTTTGATGCCAATAATGCCGCGGTAAATGCCGATAACACCATTTCGGTCATGCTGCAAAAACGGCCACGCGTTTCGCATTCGGTAATGCTTGATAACAATGTATCAACCGATTTTGAAACCGGCGCGCTCAAGCACGACATGCTGATGGGCCTGAATTACGGTTATTACCGCTTCCGCGAAACCCGCGCGAACAGCAATATCAACCGTATCAACATTTATAATCCGAATTACGATGTTGGTTACACCTTCAACGGCCCGCATTCCAACGACCTTGACACCATCAACCAGGTCGGCCTTTATGCACAGGACCAGATCGGCCTTGATAACTGGTTGCTGACCCTGGGCGGACGGCAGGACTGGGTACAAACCAAAACCAACGATTATTATTCACGCACCATCGCTGCCGGTCTGCTGGCGGACCGCCACAGCACCCGCAACGATGCCGAATTCAGCGGCCGTGCCGGCCTGTCCTATCTGTTTGAAAATGGCATTTCGCCCTATGTCAGCTATTCAACATCGTTTGAACCCAATCTGGGCACCCTTGCCAGCGGCAGCCCCGCCGAACCGACAACAGGCGAACAATATGAAGTCGGCATCAAATACGAACCGACATCCTGGAACGCCCTGTTCACGGCATCGCTCTATCAGCTGACCGAACAGAATGTGACATCCACCAACCCGTCAAACACGGCAACGGTTTTGCAAACCGGCGAAGTCCGTTCGCGCGGGCTGGAGCTGGAGGCAAAAACCGCCATCACCCCGCAGCTTAACCTGGCGGCCAGCTATACTTACACCAATGCCGAAGTCACCAAGGATGCCAACAATCAGAACGGCGTTAACCGTACCGGCCTCAAAGCCGATGGCGTGCCGACCCATTCGGCATCGGCCTGGCTGAATTATGAATTCGATAATGATCTAAAGGGGCTCAGCACCGGTGCAGGTGTACGTTATGTGGGCACCTCCTATCTGGTCTGGAACCAGACCAATGGCAGCCAGATGAACATTCCCGCCTATACGCTGGTGGATGCGGCTGTGTCGTATGATTTCTCGGCACTCAGTTCCGATTACGCCGGTATTTCCCTGCAAATCAGCGGCACAAACCTGCTTGATAAAGAATATTATTCACCGGGTTTCTATTCCAATTCGGTGCTGGCAGGAACACGGCGCACGGTGATGGCAACGCTGACCTATAACTGGTAAGCACGATGACCCTGCCGGTTTTCAAAGCCCCGCCCCTTAACCGCCGCACATTTTTAACCGGTATTGCCAGCCTTGCGCTGGCAATACCGGCACGTGCCTATGCCCAACCCATGCCCAAACGCGTTCTGGCACTTGATTGGGCAAGTGCGGCCAATATCCTGGCACTGGGCATAACACCCCTTGCCATGCCTGAAATCAACCGCTACCGCCAGCTTATGGTCGAACCGGCTATCCCTGCCAGCGTTGCTGAACTTGGCCTGCGGTCCGAACCAAACCTGGAGCGCATCGCCAGCCTTGCCCCCGATATTCTGGTGATAAACCCGCAACTAGCCGCACTGAAATCACGCCTGGAAAAAGTGGGCGAGGTTGTCTTTTTTGAACCCCATCTGCTTGATCGCGCCAACCCGCATCCTGACCATATCGCGCATGGCAAAGAACAGCTTGCCCAACTGGCATCCCAAATTGGCGCAACGCCCCAATGCCGCGATTATATTGCAAATTTCGACCGTGACCTTGCGGCGGGGAAAGCAAAAATCACGCAATATGATGGCCGGCCGCTTTATATTATCAGCATTGTTGATGCCAACCGGGCGCTGGTTTTCGGGCAAAACAGCCTTTTCCAAAATGTTCTGGATCATTGGAACATCCAAAATGCCTGGCACGAACGAACATCAATTTTCGGCCATACCACCATCACCCTTGACCAGCTAACCGCCAACCCGGACGCACGCATCATCAATATTGGTGCGCAGGCCCGCATGGCAATCGCGATCAAATTTGGCATTCCGGTATTTACCAGCCTGCCTGCCGTTCGGGCCGGTCGAATACGGCTGTTACCCGATACGCTGTTTTACGGTGGCCTTCCCTGTGCCCATCGTTTTGCCCGGCTGCTGGCCGATGCCCTGACCCTGCAAGATACCCCATCATGACATTTAACCGAATTTCCCTTTCTGCCGGTACGCTGCTGGTGGGGCTAACCATCGGCGCGGTTCTGCTGGTATGCATCAATGCCCAGCAGCTTCTGCCCATTCAGGACTGGTCGCAAATCCTGCAGGTACAAACGGCGCGCACAACACAGGCTTCGCTGTTTGTGTTTTCCTTTCTGCCCCGCACGATCATGGCCTTTCTAGTGGGCGGCGCGCTTGCCCTTTCAGGGGCAATATTGCAACAAACCCTGCGCAACCAGTTGGCGGAACCCTCGACACTGGGCATATCGGCTGGTGCACATCTTGCCCTGTCAGCCGCCATCATCTGGTTTCCGGGGTTGCTGGTTTTGGGCCGCGAATGGGTTGCGCTGGCGGGTGCCTGCGGTGCGGCAGCGGCGGTATTTGCCCTTGGCTGGCGGCAGGCATTATCACCCGTAACGGTTATTCTCGCGGGTCTTATGGTCAGCCTTTATTGCGGGGCAATGGCTGCGACCATCACCCTTTTTAACCATGATTTGCTGATTGGCCTGTTTTTCTGGGGGGCTGGGCATCTTGACCAGCAAAACTGGAACCAGGTTGTTTTCCTTGGCCCGCGTATCTTGATTGTGCTTTTGGTAGCACTGGTACTGGTGCGCCCCCTTAACCTGCTGGTTCAGGATGATGCCACGGCAAAAAGCCTGGGCCTGTCGGTTGTCACCATGCGGCTGCTCACGCTGGGCATTGCCATATTGGCAACGGCCCTTGCCACATCGGCCGCCGGGGTATTTGGCTTTGTCGGGCTGGCCGGGCCAGCCATTATCCGCGCGCTCAATATCCGGCGGATGACACATTATCTTCTGCTTTCAACCCTTGCCGGCGGGATATTGCTGCTGATCACCGATCAGTTGATCCTGCTGTTGCCCACCACCTATCGGCTGTTTCCAACCGGTGCGGCCACCGCATTGCTGGGCGCGCCACTATTGCTTTATCTATTGCCACGCCTTAAGGCATCGGCCAGCCCCAACCCGCAGATATCGCATATTGGCAAACGCATCCGTCATCCGGCCACGATGCTGGTTCTGGCATTTCTGGCGGTTCTGGTCCTGTTTTCCATCAGCCTTATGGTGGACAAAACCGGCGATCAATGGCAATTCGCATCCTCTTTTCCCGTTGCCAATATCATGGAATGGCGCCTGCCGCGTGCGATTGGTGCATTGGCTGCCGGGGCCATTTTGGCCATTACCGGCTGCATCCTGCAACGCACCACCGGCAACCCGATTGCCAGCCCCGAAGTGCTGGGTATTTCATCGGGTGCGATTGCCGGAGTGGTTATTTTAATGTTCTGCGTCGAAACCGTGACCCGTGGCATGCAAATCACTGCCGGTGGCATTGGTGCCATACTGGTTTTATTGCTACTGATTACACTGTCGCGGCGGGGTGGTTTTTCGGGTGACAGGCTGCTTCTGGCCGGTGTCGCGCTTAGTTCGGTAACCGGGCTGATGATGGCAGTGTTAATGACGGCACAGGACCCCCGGCTGGGGCAGTTATTATCCTGGCTGTCAGGATCAACCTATTATCTGACCCTGCCCGAAGCCCTTTTAACCGCTGGCTTTGCCGCCATTGCCCTTGCAATCAGCATGATGACACTACGCTGGCTTGATATGGTGCCGCTCGGCACCACCGCCATTTTCAGCCTGGGTGTGCCCATTGCCCGAATGCGGTATATCCTGTTTGTCAGCACCGCAATTTTAACCGCAGGCGCCACACTGATTATCGGCCCGCTAAGCTTTGTTGGCCTGATGGGGCCGCATATGGCCAATATGGCCGGTTTTCATCGGGCGCGGCATCAAATCCCGGCGGCGGCCCTGTTTGGTGGCGGCATTTTGCTTCTGGCCGACTGGCTCGGCCGTAATCTGATTTTTCCGTTTCAAATTCCCGCAGGCCTCGCCACCAATCTGATTGGTGTGCCCTTCCTGTTATGGCTGCTTGCGCGCAAACGGGCGCAATAATGCCATCTGCGCCGATGCTTAGGACCCTTAAATGACCCAGAACCAGGATCTGTTCACCCTTAACGATGTTTCCTATGCCATTGACGGACGGGAATTACTATCGGGTATCACTACCCGGTTCCCCGCCGGGCAGTTTTCCGCCCTTGTCGGGCATAATGGATCGGGCAAATCCACCCTGCTCAAAATCCTTGCGCGCCAGCAACAGGCAAGCCGTGGCACCATCACCTTTGACGGGCAAAATCTTGCAGGCTGGCCAGGGCGGAACTTTGCCCGGAAACTGGCCTATCTTCCGCAAAATACATCAGCAGCCACCGGCACCCTGGTTGAGGAACTGGTTGCCTTTGGCCGCTATCCCTGGCACGGGGCGCTGGGCCGTTTTGGCCACAAAGACCAGAAAAAAGTGGCCGAAGCAATCGAGCTTACCGGCATTGGCGACCTTGCCAAACGAAGTGTCGGCACCCTTTCGGGGGGTGAAAGGCAACGGGCATGGCTTGCCATGCTGGTTGCGCAGGATGCCCCATGCCTGCTGCTTGATGAACCAACATCGGCCCTTGATATCGCCCATCAGATCGATGTTCTCAGCCTGGTCAGACGGCTTGTTGATGAACGCAAAACCAGTGTCATCATTGTTTTGCATGACATCAATCTTGCCGCGCGCTATTGCGACCAGATATTTGCCCTGCGCCAGGGCAAAATCATAGACCATGGCCCTGCCCACGATTTGATGACGCCAGAAAGGCTGTTTGATATTTATGGGGTCCGGATGGATGTTATTCCCCATCCGGTTTTACGAACGCCCACCGCACTGATATAGTTTGCAAACGGTTCTCAATCGCTTTATTTCCTGAAAGCTGCCCGTCACCGCTTTTTTTGCCCCGCTGGAACCTACCGATGCTCAAAGAATTCTTTTCCTATTATGCGCCGCATAAACGGCTGTTCATCCTTGATTTCGGATGTGCCGTGCTTTCGGGTGTTCTGGCATTGGGCTTTCCCATTGCGGTTGCTGGCTTTGTCGATGTGCTGCTGCCCCGTCAGGACTGGCTTTTGATCTGCCTGGCTGCTGCCGGGCTGCTGGTGGTGTATCTGGTCAATACCGGATTGATGGCGATTGTTACCTATTGGGGGCATGTGCTAGGCATTACCATTGAAACGGAAATGCGCCGCCGCGCCTTTGACCATCTGCAAAAACTCTCGTTCCGGTTTTACGACAATCAGAAAACCGGCCACCTGGTGGCGCGGATCACCAAGGATCTGGAAGAAATTGGCGAAGTGGCCCATCACGGCCCCGAAGACCTTTTTGTCGCCATCATGACCTTTGTTGGCGCCCTGATCCTGATGTTTACCGTCCATGTGCCCCTGGCCCTGATTGCAGCAACCATTGCGCCGCTTATTTTCTGGCTGGTGGTGCGGTTTGGCGGTGAAATGACACGCAACTGGCAAAGCCAGTTTGGCCGGGTGCGGGCCTTTAACGCCCGGATCGAGGAGAATGTTGGTGGTGTGCGCGTTGTTCGCGCCTTTGCCAACGAGGACCACGAACGCACCCTGTTTCACAAGGATAACGAACTTTACCGCAGCGTGAAGCTGCAGGCCTATGCCATCATGGCGGTAAGCCTTGCCATCAATTACCTTGGCATGCGCATGGTGCAGGTCGTCATCCTGCTGGCGGGGACCTATTATGTCGTGACCGGAGATCTCAGTGTTGGCGGGTTTGTCGGCTTTTTGCTGCTGGTAAATGTGTTTTACCAACCGCTGGAAAAAATCGCCGCCGTTGTTGAAACCTATCCCAAGGGCATTGCCGGTTTTAAAAACTATCAAAACCTGATGGCAACCGAACCCGACATTATCGACAGCCCCGATGCCAGGGACGTTACCGGCGTTCATGGCGATATCCGGTTTGACGATGTCAGCTTTGGTTATGGCCCGGACCGCAATGTGCTTGAACGTATCAACCTTACGATCCCGGCCGGGGAAACCGTGGCCTTTGTTGGCCCTTCGGGCGCAGGCAAAACCACGCTTTGTTCGCTTGTCCCGCGGTTTTACGATGTTTCAGCGGGCAAAATCACCATCGATGGCATGGATATTCGCGATATCACGATGAAATCGCTGCGCCGCCAAATCGGTATCGTCCAGCAGGATGTTTTTCTGTTTGCTGGCACATTGCGTGACAACATCGCCTATGGCCGCCTGGATGCCAGCGATGATGATATCCGCGATGCTGCCCGCCGCGCCCGACTGGATGATCTGCTGGCAACCCTGCCGGACGGGCTTGATACGATCATTGGCGAACGTGGCGTCAAACTTTCGGGCGGACAAAAACAGCGCGTTTCAATTGCCCGCATCTTCCTTAAAAACCCGCCGATCCTTATTCTGGACGAGGCCACCTCTGCCCTCGATACAGAAACCGAACGCGCCATTCAGCTGTCGCTGGAAGAACTGGCCGAAGGGCGCACCACCCTTGTAATTGCACATCGCATCAGTACCGTGCGCAATGCAGACCGTATCGTGGTCATCACCCCTGACGGCATCGCCGAACAGGGCACCCATGACGCCCTGATCACCGCCAACGGCCCATATTGCCGCCTGCACGAGGCACAAACGCATATGAGCACAATAACGCAGCAACGCAGCGCTATTTGATCATCGGTAAGAGATTAAGGGCGGAGGTCTCGTAATACGACCTCCGCCCCTTTGCAATTTCATTAAAGCCTATTCAAACCGGCCTTCTGCCAATGCGGTAAAATAGGATGCGCCATATGGCAGGGCAGCGTCGTTGAAATCAAACCAGGCGCTATGAAGGATACGGCCATTGTCATCTGGCCCATTGCCAATCCAGCCATAACATCCCGGCCGATCTTCCAGCATGAAGGCGAAGTCTTCGACGATCATGGTTTGCGGTGGGTTGGTGTCCACCTTACCAAAAATGGTTTTCGCCGCCTGCTCTGCGGTTTGTGCCGCATCTTCGTTATTGATCAGGGTTGGATATTGCTGTTCGTAATGCACAGCGCAGTGCGCCCCGGTTGACTGGGCAATACCCGCAGCAATGCGGCGAATGGCTGGTTCCGCATTGGCCCGGGCGGCGGGGGAAAAGGCCCGAACTGTGCCACGGATGGTTACGCAATTGGGCAGCACATTATAGGCATCACCACCATGAATTTGCGTTGCGCTCACCACCAGCGCGTCTAGCGGGTCCGTATTGCGTGATGAAATCTGCTGCAGGGCCACCAGCATATGACCTGCCGTCAATACGACATCTGCACCCTTTTGCGGCTGTGCGGCATGCATCCCGGTTGATGTGATTTCAATTTCAAAGCTATCACCCGATGCCATCATTGGCCCGGCCTTAACCGCAAAGGTCCCAACATCCATACCCGGCCAGTTATGGATGCCATAAATTTCATCGCAGCGGAAACTCTCGAACAGGCCCTCACGGATCATACGAGCAGCACCGCCATCTTCACCGCCCATTTCTTCGGCCGGCTGAAATATGAAAACAATACGCCCGGCAAAATTCCGCGTTTCCGAAAGGTATCGCGCTGCGCCTAGCAACATCGTGGTATGGCCATCATGCCCGCAGGCATGCATCACCCCTTTGCGGGTGGATCGATGAGAAAATTCATTTCGTTCTTCAATTGCCAGCGCATCCATATCGGCGCGAAGACCGATTGAACGTCCGCTTTCTTCCTGCCCATAAAGCACCGCAACCACACCGGTACCGCCAATTCCTTCGTGAACTTCCAGGCCGTAGGAACGCAGTTTTTCGGCAACGAATTTTGCCGTTTCCACTTCCTGATAGGATAATTCCGGATGGGCATGCAAATGATGCCGCCAGGCGATCATGTCATCCTGAAATTCGGCGATGCGGTTGATGATAGGCATTTGGTCACTCTTTCCTGTTACAAATATCCTGATAGGCAAGCGTTAGATGATTTTGCAAAATCCCGACGGCGCCGGTCCGGTCCCCCTTGCGGCAGGCATCGAGAAGCGCCTGATGTTCCGCTGCCGATTTTTCCGGCCGCACAGTGATGGAGCTGGCAATAACCTCAGCCAGGGCTGAGGCGCGGTTTAGCTGCTCGATGGTCTTTAAAAGCGTGCCCCGGCCTGACGGCGCATAAAGGGCGTGATGAAAGTCCCAGTTCAAATCCGACAGCCGCGCTGGCGCGCCTTCCGTGGATGCAGCATCCAGCGCCATTTCCGCCCTGGCAAAATCCATTTTGGTATAGCGATCAAAGGCGGATGCCAGCGCAACCGGCTCCAGCAGCAGGCGCATTTCAAACAGATCAGCCACCATACCGGGATCAAGCTGCGCCACACGCGCCCCCTTGAACCCGGTCGCCTCAACCAGGCCATCATCCGCCAATGCCTGCAGCGCATGGCGCAACGGTGTCCGACTGACATTTAACTGTTCCGACAGGGCTTCCTGCCGCAAAGGCTGCCCCGGTTGATAGGTCCCATTCAAAATCAGATCCCTGATTTTGTCGGCAATGGATTCTGACTGGGTTTTGTTTGTATCCGAAATCATAATTGTATCCAATATTGATTTATGCATACGATGTCAACGCATATTCACCCCTCACCCACCGCCGGTAAAGCGCCAGATGCAGCAATGCTGAAGTTTTGTTGTGATCGAAAAGTGGGGAAAGATTGATAAGCCATGCACGCCGTCCAAAGGCAAATCCGGCAAAGGACGCCTTCATAGCGGATCAGCTATATCACGCTGCGACGCTGTCGGGACTTTGTGAACATTTCTAGCCGTTCAAAACTGCAACGTCCTGCCCGACTTACCGACTGCGGCACCGGAGGCACGATAGAGATTCGTATCGGAGAGGGGGGAATAAGGAGCGCCAATGGATACGCAGGCGGTGCCACCAAGGGCTTTCCCAGGAGCTTGCGACATCTTCTGTGGCGAAAATGTCATCTTTTGTGGCACGGGACAAAGAGGAAAGTGGTAGGCCCGGAGGGACTTGAACCCCCAACCAGACCGTTATGAGCGGTCGGCTCTAACCAATTGAGCTACGGGCCCCCAAGACAAAAGTCCGGGAATAAAAAAGGACCGCACCCCGTAAGGTGCGGTCCCGAAAACTAGCGATTTTGGCGCAAAGGTCAAGCCCCGTATCGCAGTGTTTCTGGTTTAATAATCAAGGAATGACCGCAGCTTGCGCGAGCGTGACGGATGCTTGAGCTTGCGCAGGGCCTTGGCTTCGATCTGGCGAATACGTTCGCGCGTCACCGAGAACTGCTGGCCGACTTCTTCAAGCGTATGGTCGGTATTCATACCAATACCAAAACGCATGCGCAGAACACGTTCTTCACGCGGCGTCAGCGATGCCAGAACCCGTGTAGTGGTCTCACGCAGGTTGGCCTGGATCGCAGCATCAAGCGGCTGAACAGCGTTCTTGTCCTCGATGAAGTCACCAAGATGGCTGTCTTCCTCGTCCCCGATCGGGGTTTCAAGGGAGATTGGCTCCTTGGCGATTTTGAGAACCTTGCGCACTTTTTCAAGCGGCATCTGCAGTTTTTCGGCCAGTTCTTCCGGGGTCGGTTCCCGACCGATTTCATGCAGCATCTGGCGCGAGGTACGAACCAGCTTGTTGATGGTTTCGATCATGTGAACCGGAATACGGATGGTCCGGGCCTGGTCGGCGATAGAACGGGTAATCGCCTGGCGAATCCACCAAGTCGCATAGGTCGAGAATTTATAACCGCGGCGATATTCAAACTTATCAACGGCCTTCATCAGGCCGATATTGCCTTCCTGAATAAGATCAAGGAACTGCAAACCACGGTTGGTATATTTCTTGGCAATGGAAATCACGAGACGCAGGTTGGCCTCGATCATTTCCTTTTTCGCACGTGCCGCTTCGCGTTCGCCCTTGTTGACCACGCCATAAACACGGCGGAATTCGCCGATCGGCAGGCCAACTTCGGCCGAAACACCGCCCACGCCTTCGCGCAACTGGGCGATTTCGTCGGCATAACGTTCGATGAACAGTTTCCAGCCTTTACCCGGCAACGCGCCAACACGTTCCATCCAGTTCGGGTCAAGTTCGTTGCCCTGATACTGTTTGACGAAATCCGGACGCTTGATCTTGCAACGGTCAGCAAAACGCAGAAGCTTGCCTTCCAGGCCGAGAAGACGGTTGTTAAGACCCGTCAGATGATCGAGCAGTTCTTCGATGCGGAAGTTGTTCAGGTGAACATCTTCCATCAGATCAACCATTTCCTGCTTGAGCTTGCCATAACGCTTTTCGGTGGCCGCCGGAACGGTTTCACCCTTGTTCATGGCCGCAAGGCGCTGCTCCTGCGCCTTGTGCAGCTTCTCATAGGTCTTGGCGATTTTTTCGAATTTTTCGAGAACCTGCTCGGTCAGTTCCTCTTCCATTTTGGAAAGAGAGACGTTGACCTGTTCGTTCTCGTCATCTTCGTCTTCATCATCATCTTCGGAACGGCCTTCGCCATCTTCGTCTTCGTCGCCTTCTTCATCCTCGTCGTCTTCGTCATCGCGCGCAGAAACCTTGCGTTCGCGCGCAGGCGTTGCCGACACAGGCTGTTCGGGTGCTTCGACTTCCTTGTCGTCATCCTCGTCTTCGTCATCAGACGTAACAAGTGGCGACAGATCGTCTTCGACTTCTTCCTCGCCCTCACCCTCGACTTCTTCGCCGATTGCAGCCGCATCAGGGCCGCCGCCATAGGTAGTTTCAAGGTCGATAACGTCACGAAGCAGAAGTTTGCCTTCCTGCAACTGGTCATGCCAGTTGACAATAGCCTGAATGGTCAGCGGACTTTCGCAGATCCCGCCAATCATCATTTCACGGCCAGCCTCGATACGCTTGGCAATGGCAATTTCGCCTTCGCGCGACAGCAGCTCGACACTGCCCATTTCGCGAAGATACATGCGTACCGGGTCGTCGGTACGGCCAACATCATCTTCGGAAATGTTGCCTTTTGCATCAGCATCGGCGTCATCATCATTCGAATCGCTGTCATCCCCTTCTTCATTCTCGACAACATTGATGCCCATCTCATTGAGATTGGTCATAACGTCTTCGATCTGTTCAGAGGAGAAATGCTCAGACGGCAGTGCCGCATTAAGCTCGTCAACGGTGATGTGACCCTGCTCCTTGCCCTTGGCAATGAGCTTCTTGATCGCTGTTTTATAAGTATCGAGAAGAGGTCCGTCTGCGTTATCAGAAGAGGTCTTTTTCTCTTCAGCGCTCGAAGTCTTAGACGACATCTATTCCCCGTTTCCCGCTTTGGCACAAAAGCGCCACGTTATCCCGCACGTTGCCCAAGGCAACGCAAATCACAAATAGCCCGAACACTGATCCCGCGAAACCGCAATGATCAGTCGTCGAGCTTGAACACATTTTCCCGGCGCCGGGCCAGATCATCGCGGCGATGCGAAAATCTTTCCCATTCTTCATCGCTGACATCTGCTGCCAACTGTCGGACGGCATATTTCGCCTCTTCGTCCGCCAGGGAGCTTACAGCCATCGAAAAAACCTGTTCCCAACCCGCAAGGGCTCGCGTAAGCGGCGTTTCGGGCCTGGCGAAAGCAGCATGAGCCATAACTTCGCTCTCCGCCGCCCGCAAAACTGTCTCCGACAGCCCGTCGCGCTTCAAGTGGCCCTTAAGTGTTTCAGAGTCAAGTCCAGGATCACCATCAAGCAGCTTTAAGACTGCACGCCGCAGAATGTCAAGGTCGGAGTCTACGCAAACGTAAACTCCGAGCCGTTCACCGATATGATCAAGCAATGCCGGATGGTTGATCAGGGTTGCCACCAGGATGCGATCCTGAACAAGGCGACGGTTTCCCGTTGCTGGCCGCGCCATTCCCGGCACTGCTTTACCGGCTGGTTCCCAGACATAGTTTTTATTTCCGCGTTTGCCATAGCTGGCGGATTTTTTATTTCCAGCCCGGCGTGGCGGCGGTGCACTGTCCCGAGTCCCTCGAAACATTTTAAACGTCCGGTCGCGAAACATGGTCTGATATTGATGACGGACCGCTTCATCGCCAATCGCGGCAATACGTGTGCCAATGGCCGCCTCAAGGGCGGCGCGACGTTCGGGCGTATCAATCGGTTTGCCTGCGGTATCAAGCCGCCAAACCAGCTCTGCCAGCGGCACCGCCTGATCAAGGATCTTGCGAAACCGCGTCATGCCATCACCTGCACCCATAAGGCTATCCGGGTCTTCCCCTTCCGGCAGAATGGAAAACAGCAATGATTTCCCCGGCCGCAAAATTGGCAGCGCCCGTTCAGCCGCGCGCACAGCGGCACGCTTGCCCGCCGCATCCCCGTCCAGACACAGGATTGGCTCGTTGGTCATTTTCCAAAGCTCGCCAATCTGTTCCTCGGTTACGGCGGTGCCCAATGGCGCCACTGCCCCCCGATAGCCTGCCCGATGCAGGGCGATCACATCCATATAGCCTTCGGTAACGATAATTTCCGCACCATGCTGCGATGCCTCACGCGCCTGCGGCAGGCCATAAAGAAGCTGTCCTTTGTGAAATAGCGGCGTATCGGGGCTGTTAAGATATTTGGGCTTGGCATCGCCCATCACGCGCCCGCCAAAGGCCACCACCCGCCCCCGCCGGTCGAGAATCGGAAACATCACCCGCCCGCGAAACCGGTCATAGCTTTGCCGGTTACGATCTTCAGGCTCGATCAAAAGTCCGGCCTCGATCATCGCGCGTTCATCAATTTCTTCACGCTTAAGGGCAGCTTTCAGCGCGGCACGATTATCGGGTGCATAACCCAGGCGAAAATCGCTGATGGTTTTGTCATCAAGGCCGCGCCTGTGAAAATAATCCAGCCCCTCGCGCCCTTCAGGCATGCGCAGGTTACGCTCGAAAAAGGCGCAGGCGGCTTCCATCACTTCATAAAGGGTTTTGGCCTTTTTCTCACGCTCCTGTGCCTCGCGCGAGGGTTTGGGCACATCCATGCCCACCTGGTTGGCCAGAACTTCAACCGCCTCGACAAAGGTCAAACCACGGGTATTCATCACAAAGCTGATGACATCACCATGCGCGCCACAGCCAAAGCAGTGATAGAATCCCTTTTGTTCATTCACCGTAAAGGATGGGGATTTTTCGTTATGAAACGGGCACAGCCCGGAATATTCCCGGCCGCGTTTGATCAGCTTTACCGATGACCCGACAATATCTGCCAGCCCAACGCGCGCCCGCAGATCGTCAAGAAACGACTGGGGAAAGCTCATAGCGTGCCCATCCGTGAAAGGTTACAACCGATTGATTGCGATTACAGGTGAAGTTTAAGCATGAGAAAAGCCGGACGCAAGGCATCCGGCTTTTCATCGCAAATTGAACGGGTTTTAACCCAGAAGTCTTTTGGCTACCACGCCGGCTTTGCCGAAATCCATGCAGCCATTATATTTTTCGCGAAGGGCGGCCATGGTGCGCCCCATATCCTTCAGGCAGGTCGCACCCATATCCGAAACCGTGTCCTTAACGGCCACTTCAATTTCCGAATCATCCATCTGGCGCGGCAGGAAACGTTCAATCACCACGATTTCGGATGCTTCCTGGGCAGCCAGTTCCGGACGGTTGCCCTTGGTATACATCTCGATGCTTTCACGGCGCTGCTTGACCATCGACATCAGCAGGCTCTGAATATCATCGTCCGAAATGCCATCGGTATTGCCTTCGCCGCGCGCGGCGATATCGCGCTCTTTCAAAGCAGCAAGAATAAGGCGGATCGTGGTTACCGAAACGGCATCCTTCGAAAGGACGGCTTTTTTCAAAGCATCATTAAGCTGCGCTCGCAGCATGGCGTATCTCTGATTCTGTGGAAGAAAGGAGTGAACATACCCCAAAAGTACAGTTAGCGCAAAGAAAACGTATCCCCGCAAACTATTGAAAACAAAAGACAAATAAAAGTTTTGATCGGTTCTTGACAGCGCCAGTCGCATCCCGTAGACATCCGCCAATTTGCCCGACGGGATAAGTGCCCGACCCGCTTTCAGTATAAAATGCCGATACCGCAATGGTGGCTGCAGTTTTATGCTGGGTTTTTGCACGTATCTGCATGGCTGCCATGACGGCAGTTTGGGCTGTTTTTATCGGCTTGCCGATCAGTTTATATAATATAAAGACTCCGTGTCTCACCGTGGATAGATCGAAAGGACATTCGCCAATGTCAGCGCCCACGCACACCCCGCCTCCTGGTGCCACTGCCGTTCTGGTTCTCGCCGATGGTTCAGTTTTCTGGGGACGCGGTATCGGCGCCCGAGGCGAGGTTGTTGGTGAAGTTTGCTTCAACACCTCGATCACCGGTTACCAGGAAATCATGACCGATCCCTCCTATGCCGGTCAGATGATCACCTTCACCTTCCCGCATATCGGCAATGTCGGCGTCAATGACGAAGACATTGAAAATGCCAGCCCCGTCGCCCTTGGCTGCATCCTGCGCCAGGACATTACCGAGCCGTCAAACTACCGCGCCAGCGCCCATTTCAACGACTGGCTGGCCAGCAATGGCCGTGTTGGCATCTCCGGGGTGGATACCCGCCGCCTGACCAAACGCATCCGTAACGAAGGCGCGCCGAACGGTGTGATCTGCCACAACCCCGATGGCACCTTCGACATCGACGCCCTGGTTGCCAAGGCAAATGACTGGCCCGGCCTTGAAGGCATGGACCTTGCCAAGGAAAACAGCTGCACCGAAGGCTATGAATGGGAAGATACCCTGTGGTCGCGCACCGGTGGCTACGGCAAGGTTGGCAATGCCAAGCACCATGTTGTTGCCATTGATTACGGCATCAAACGCAACATTCTGCGCAACCTGGCATCCCAGGAATGCAAGGTTTCCGTCGTGCCGGCAACAACCAGCGCTGATGAAATCCTGGCAATGGAACCTGACGGAATTTTCCTGTCAAACGGCCCTGGCGACCCCGCGGCAACCGGCGAATATGCCGTACCGACCATCAAAAAGCTGATCGATAGCGGCAAACCGGTTTTCGGCATTTGCCTGGGTCATCAGATGATGGCACTAGCCCTGGGTGCCAAGACCAAGAAAATGGAAGTCGGCCATCGCGGTGCGAACCATCCGGTCAAGGATACGACAACCGGTGTTGTCGAAATCACCAGCCAGAACCACGGCTTTGTTGTCGACAAGGATACCCTGCCCGACAATGTCGAAGCCACGCACTTTTCGCTGTTTGACGGATCGCTTGCCGGTCTGCGCGTAAAAGACAAACCTGCCTTTGCCGTGCAGTACCACCCCGAAGCATCCCCTGGCCCGCATGACAGCCACTATTTGTTCAAACGTTTCGTCAGTCTGATTGAAGACGCGAAATCCTGATCATTGCTGAAAACAGCGACCTAACGGACATTCATGATGCG
The DNA here is from genome assembly GCF_002844375.1 of Thalassospira marina. Lineage (NCBI taxonomy): Bacteria > Pseudomonadati > Pseudomonadota > Alphaproteobacteria > Rhodospirillales > Thalassospiraceae > Thalassospira > Thalassospira marina. Next base: position 3,322,228 of record NZ_CP024199.1, read on the forward strand.
GCCTGCGCCTGATGCGCGGCCGCAACGCCAAAAGCGGAAAAAGACATGCCGAAACGTACAGACATCAAATCAATTCTTATTATCGGTGCCGGCCCGATCGTGATTGGCCAGGCTTGCGAGTTCGACTATTCCGGGGCACAGGCCTGTAAGGCGCTCAAGGAAGAAGGCTATCGCGTCATTCTGGTCAACTCGAACCCTGCGACCATCATGACCGACCCGAACCTGGCCGATGCCACCTATATCGAGCCGATCACCCCGGAAATGGTCGCCAAGATCATTGAAAAAGAACGCCCCGACGTGCTGCTGCCCACCATGGGCGGCCAGACGGCGCTGAACACCGCGCTGAAGCTTTCAGACGACGGCACGCTTGAAAAATACGGCGTTGAAATGATCGGCGCGAAAAAGGACGTGATCCGCAAAGCTGAAGACCGGCTTCTGTTCCGTGATGCCATGGACAAAATCGGCCTTGAAAGCGCGCGTTCCGCCCTGGTGCGCACCTTCGAAGAAGCCCTTGATGCGCTTGAGCATACCGGCCTTCCTGCCATCATCCGCCCGAGCTACACACTTGGCGGTGAAGGCGGCGGTATCGCCTATAACCGCGAAGAATTTGAACAGATCGTTCGTAACGGCCTGGCGATTTCGCCCAGCCACGAAGTTCTGATCGAAGAATCGATCCTGGGCTGGAAAGAATATGAAATGGAAGTTGTTCGCGACCACGCGGATAACTGCATCATCATCTGCTCTATCGAAAACGTCGACCCGATGGGCATCCATACCGGTGACTCGATCACCGTTGCCCCGGCCCTGACGCTGACCGACAAAGAATACCAGATCATGCGTGACGCCTCCCTGGCGGTTCTGCGCGAAATCGGTGTTGATACCGGCGGGTCGAACGTCCAGTTCGCCGTTAACCCGGAAGATGGCCGCCTGATCGTCATTGAAATGAACCCGCGTGTGTCGCGTTCATCAGCACTGGCATCAAAGGCAACCGGTTTCCCGATTGCCAAAATCGCTGCCAAGCTTGCGGTTGGTTACACGCTTGACGAACTTGATAACGACATTACCGGTGTTACCCCGGCCTCGTTCGAGCCGACCATCGACTATGTTGTTACCAAAATCCCGCGCTTCACCTTTGAAAAGTTCCCCGGTGCACAGGCACTGCTGGGCACCGCAATGAAATCGGTTGGCGAAGCCATGTCGATTGGCGGCTGCTTTGCCGAAAGCCTGCAGAAGGGCCTGCGTTCGATGGAAACGGGCCTTACCGGCCTGAACGAAGTCAAAATCGAAGGCGCACCGGACAAAGCCGCCATTCGCGCCAAACTGACCCAGCCGATCCCCTTCCGCATTCTTTATGCAGCACAGGCGTTCCGTCATGGCCTGACGCTGGACGAAATCCAGTCTGCAACCAAGTTTGACCCGTGGTATCTGCGCCAGCTTGAAATGCTGGTCAATGAAGAAGAACAGGTTCGCGCCAACGGCCTGCCGGAAAGCAAAAACGAACTTCTGCGCCTCAAGAAGCTTGGCTTCTCGGATGCGCGCCTGGCCGAACTTGCCGGCAAGGAAGAAGAAGACGTTCGTGCGATCCGTCAGGGTCACGGCCTGCGCCCGGTTTACAAACGCATCGATACCTGTGCGGCTGAATTCCCCTCGCGTACTTCCTACATGTACTCGATCTACGAGGGTGACAGTTTCAACGAACCGGAAAACGAAGCCGAAGTCACCGACCGCAAGAAGGTGATTATTCTTGGCGGCGGCCCGAACCGTATCGGTCAGGGTATCGAGTTCGATTACTGCTGTGTCCATGCGGCCTATGCCCTGCGTGAAGTCGGCATCGAAGCCATCATGGTCAACTGCAACCCGGAAACAGTTTCAACCGACTATGACACTTCTGACCGCCTGTATTTTGAACCGCTGACCGCCGAAGACGTGATCGAGCTTTGCCAGCTTGAACAGTCCAATGGCGAGCTTCTCGGTGTGATCGTGCAGTATGGCGGCCAGACCCCGCTGAAACTTTCGGCAGCCCTTGAACAGGCAGGCATTCCGATCCTGGGCACCAGCCCGGACAGCATCGACCTTGCCGAAGACCGCGACCGTTTCCAGGAACTCGTCAACAAACTGGGCCTCAAACAGCCCGCCAACGGCATTGCCCGTTCGGTTGACCAGGCTGTTGCCATTGCCGAAAACATTGGTTACCCGGTTGTGATCCGCCCCAGCTATGTTCTGGGTGGCCGGGCAATGGAAATTGTCCACACCACCGAAGACCTGCTGCGCTACATGGCAGAAGCCGTTCAGGTTTCGGGCAAAAGCCCGGTTCTGATCGACAGCTTCCTGCAGGATGCCATTGAAATTGACGCCGATGCCGTTTCCGACGGTGAAAACGTCTTTGTCGCCGGCATCATGCAGCATATCGAGGAAGCTGGTGTTCACTCTGGTGACTCTGCCTGTTCGCTGCCGCCTTACTCGCTGGGTCAGGATGTGATTGACCGCCTGAAGGCCCAGACCATTCAGCTTGCCAAAGCCCTGAATGTTGTTGGCCTGATGAACGTTCAATATGCGATCAAGGGTGATGTGATTTACCTGATCGAAGTCAACCCGCGCGCATCCCGTACGGTTCCGTTTGTTGCCAAGGCGACCGGCAACCCGATTGCCAAAATCGGCGCCCGTGTCATGGCTGGCGAAAAGCTGGGCGACTTCAAGATCAATCACGGCCCGTTCAAACACATCGCGGTCAAGGAAGCCGTCCTTCCGTTCAACCGCTTCCCGGGCGTTGACACGCTGCTTGGCCCGGAAATGCGTTCGACCGGCGAAGTCATGGGGCTTGATACCGATTTCGGTCGTGCATTTGCAAAGGCACAGATGGCTGCTGGCCAGAAACTGCCGCGCGAAGGCAAGATCTTCATCTCGGTCAAGAACTACGACAAGCCTGCTGCAATCGAACTGGCCCGCGAAGCCATTGCTCTTGGCTTCTCGATTGTTGCAACCCGCGGTACTGCCGAGACCCTGAAAAAAGAAGGGCTGGACGTTACCCCGGTCAATAAGGTACAGGAAGGTCGTCCCCATATTGTGGATATGATGAAGAACGGCGATATCAACCTGGTGTTTAACACCACGGAAAGCAAACAGGCTGTGGTCGATAGTTTCTCGATCCGCCGCACGGCGCTGACCAATGATATCCCCTACTACACCACCATTGCCGGTGCCCGTGCAACCTTGCGGGCGATCGACAACCTGAAACGCGGAGCGCTTGCAGTGCAGCCCGTTCAGGCATATCTTGGGGATGAATACTAAGGTTATCGGCTTTTACCGTAACCAGTAGTAAACGAGTTTAAACCGCCCGGCGGTCCAGGCCGGGCGGTTGATTTTGTAATGTCGACTTGTAACGAATAGGCTGTGAGCGCGATGGAAAAAGTACCAATGACCCCGCAAGGGCATCAGCGCCTCGAAGAAGAACTGAAGCACCGTAAATCGGTTGAACGCCTTGAAATCATCAAAGCGATTGCCGAAGCACGCGAGCATGGTGATTTGTCGGAAAACGCCGAATATCATGCGGCCCGCGAACGCCAGAGCTTCTCTGAAGGGCGCATTGCCGAGCTTGAAGATGTTCTGAGCCGCGCCGAAGTCATCGACGTGCCGTCGCTGGCCGGGTCGATTGTCAAATTCGGGGCCACTGTTGGCCTGGTCGATGAAGACACCGATGAAGAAACGACCTATCAGATTGTTGGCCCGATCGAAGCCGACATCAACAAAGGCCGTATCTCGACCACCTCGCCGATCGGCCGTGCGCTAATTGGTAAGGCAGTTGGTGATTCTGTCGAAGTCAGCGTCCCTGGTGGCACCAAAGCCTATGAAATCCTGTCGGTGAACTTCGTCTGATCAGGTATCTTTTGGTTGATTAAAAAGGCCCGGTGCAGTCATTGCATCGGGCCTTTTTTGTTGCTGCACGATGAATGCGAATATCGCCTTGATGCCACGCCCCGCATCACACCAAATTGCAAGACGCCTCGCCACATAACGCGACAGACAAAACAAACCCCGCCACTTGCATGACGGGGTTTTGCAAATTCACAAGGCCGGATGTGATCAGGCAAAGACGGTCAATCGTCTTCGACATCCACATCAATCGGCACGCCGGGCTGGCTTTTGGCGGTACGAATCGACAGGGCCGATTTAACGTGGTTCACGTTCTCCGCAACGGTCAGCTCGGTGGTCAGGAATTTCTGATATTCGTCCCAGCTATGCGATACGATTTTGAGCAGGAAGTCCATATCGCCAGCAACCATGTGGCATTCGCGCACTTCGGGCCATTCGGCAGCACGTTTTTCAAAGGCGCGCAAATCATGTTCCGCCTGGCTGGCCAGACCGACCAGCGCAAAAACCGTCACATTGTAACCCAGTGCCTGTGCATCAACATCGGCATGATAGCCCTGGATGAACCCGGCTTCCTCAAGTGCACGAACACGGCGCAGACAGGGCGGTGCCGAAATACCGGCACGACGTGCCAGTTCGACATTGGTCATCCGGCCATCTTCCTGTAGATCGCGCAAAATTCTGCGGTCGATCTTGTCGAGTTTGACCCGTTGCATCTATTCCTCGATTCTGTGCGCTGATACACCCCGAACGAAACAATATTACAGCGGGGCCAAAGGCTGGCAATAATATATTCGGGCCGATTTTGCAACTTTCCGCAAACGTAAAGCAGGTGCCACGCACGAAAATAATAAACTTTTGGTGCAAAAACGACCCAAAACACAAGCAACGGGCGCGGCAATGGCGCAGGCGCATATCAGCCATCCTTCCCTGCAGGCAAAAAAGGCCGATTGTCGCGTTCGCGCTGTTGCACAACCCCGCCTTCATCCATATGTTCGTTTCCCAATTCCAAATATTGTTTCACAACATCTGGCAATGGCGAATTTCATATGGCCCAGGAACACCACGTAAACGTCCTTATCATCGGGTCCGGCCCGGCCGGTTATACCGCAGCAATCTATGCCGCCCGCGCAAACCTTGCGCCCATGATGGTGATGGGGTTGCAACCCGGTGGCCAGCTCACGATTACCACCGATGTTGAAAACTATCCCGGTTTTGCCGATGTCATCCAGGGTCCGTGGCTGATGGATCAGATGAAGGCACAGGCCGAACATGTCGGCACCACCATGGTCCATGACCTGATCATCGATGTCGATTTCTCCAAACGTCCCTTTGTCTGCAAAGGGGATTCGGGTGCGACCTATATCGCAGATAGCGTGATCATCTCGACCGGAGCACAGGCACGCTGGCTTGGCCTGCCGGGTGAAGAAAAATTCAACGGGCGCGGTGTTTCGGCATGTGCGACCTGCGATGGTTTCTTCTATCGCAACAAACCGGTCACTGTTGTTGGCGGCGGCAATACCGCAGTTGAAGAAGCCCTTTATCTGGCTGGTATCTGCAGCAAGGTCACCCTGATCCACCGTCGCGGTGAATTGCGCGCCGAAAAAATGCTGCAGGAACGCCTGTTCAAACACGAAAAGATCGACGTGGTCTGGGACAGCGTGATCGAGGACATCCTTGGCGGTGACGGCCCGATGGACGGCGTTGAAGCCGTTAAGGTCCGCAATGTCAAATCGGGCGAAACCCTTGATATTCCGTGCGACGGTTTCTTTGTTGCCATCGGTCACGACCCGGCAACCAAAGTATTCCAGGGCCAGGTCAATATGGATGACGAAAACTATGTTCTGGTCGAACCGGGCACCACGCGCACCAATATCCCCGGTGTGTTTGCCGCCGGTGACGTGACCGACAAAATTTATCGCCAGGCGGTGACGGCTGCGGGTATGGGTTGCATGGCCGCCCTTGAAGCCGAAAAATTCCTGGCCGAACAGGCAGACTGAGAAACGTTTCACATGGCATAAGCCCAGACATGCCGGGAAGGTTGCCAACAAAGATGTGAATTTGGGAAAAGACCAAAGACAGCGATATGTCTTTGGTCTTTTTCGCATTTTAAGGCACGATCAGGGAACGGGCTGTTGAAATCAGTCGGGGGCGGACGGGGAAATGGCAATGTTTCAGGCTGCGGGGGATGTGAAAATTGCCCGAAACGTGAATGCTTGCTTGCACAACCGCTACAAGCCCTCATATTACTTTGATGACGGCCTTGTAAAAGCGGCAATGGCATTCAGTTAACCAGCTGGAAACCAAATGCTTTTAAAAACGGGACATAATCAGGGGGCCATCGTGCCGACCAAACGGTGGTGACAAAGGAGCAGGTCAATGGATTGGGACAAACTGCGTGTCTTTCACGCTGTGGCCGAAGCAGGAAGTTTTACACACGCGGGTGAAAACCTGAATCTTAGCCAGTCTGCGGTAAGCCGCCAGATCAGTGCACTTGAAGAAAGTGTGAAAGTACCTCTTTTTCACCGTCATGCACGCGGGCTGATCCTTACCGAACAGGGTGAATTGCTCTATCGCACGGCCCATGATGTGTTTGCCAAGCTTTCCATGGCCGAAGCCCGCATTCGCGAATCGAAAGAGCGCCCGTCCGGCCCGCTGAAAATTACCACCACGGTTGCCTTTGGCTCGATCTGGCTGACGCCGCGCATTAACGAGTTTCTGGAACGTTACCCGGAAATCGAACTTTCCATGGTTCTCAATGATGAGGAACTCGACCTTGCCATGCGCGAGGCCGATGTTGCCATCCGTATGCAGCCGCCGCGTCAGGCCGACCTGGTCCAACGGCAGTTGATGACGCTGCGCTATCATATTTTTGCCTCGCCCGAATATATCAAGGCGCATGGCATGCCCAAAAAACCGGAAGACCTGAAGGACCACCGCCTGATCATTTATGGCGAAGATGCCCGCCCGCCGGTTTCCAACGTCAACTGGATGATGAATGCGGCCCTGCAATACAAACCCGATATGCGGCCGATTCTGAAGCTGAACAATATTTACGGTATCTACCGCGCCACCGAATCCGGCCTTGGCATTTCCGCCCTGCCCGATTACCTGGTGCCGGCCGACAGCAAACTGGTGCGAATCCTGCCGGAACTCGAAGGCCCCAGCTTTGATGCCTATTTCGTCTATCCCGAAGAATTGCGTCATAGCAAACGAATCGGTGTGTTCCGCGACTTCCTGATCGACAAAATCAGCGAAGTAAAGGCACGTCTGGCGGCAACCGCCTGATTTGTAAGACCTTTTAATACCGCAAATTCAAACCCCGGCAGGATCATCCTTCTGCCGGGGTTTTTATTATCTGCAAACCGGTAAATACCGGCACAATGCACCAGCAATTGCCGCCAACTGACCGGATAACCATAAAACGGTTATTAATGTTCTTGGCGCACCGTTAGCACCCTCTGCGTTACATCAATGACGGCGCATGGCCCCGATGGGCAAACTAACGGCAGATTCATCATAACCGTTGAACGCTTGGCAAAGGCATAGAGGTTACAGCAACGCGCAAACGCACACCGCAACGCACAATGGAAACCCCGCCTGCGTCATAATAGCTTCATTTTACTGACACTTTTCTGCCATGCGCCCTGCGCATGATTGAATTGTTCTTTTTCTATTTTTAAACGAAAAAACACAGACATATATTTGCACCTGTGGTTGTTACAGTGCGTAGCACCAAAGGTTTTTTCCATCTTTTTCGTCCCCGTTTCGGGGCGTCCGGTCAAAACGTTATTTGGCCTGGAGTCCTAGTGATTCCGCGTCTCCCAGACGTTAAAGCCTCCCTGTTGAGACTCACGGCAGCCCGAAACGGCTGCCGTTTTTTTTGCTCAAGCGCAGCGCACTTTTCCGTGAGGACCATGGAACATCCTGAAACCTGCGGAACTGAGAAACATTAATCACGATTAAATCGTTTATTTTCAATAACTTGTATTATTTTGGGAACTTATACAAGAAACATGCGTTTTACGCATGGCAGAAAAAGCAATTTGACAGTGGTATTCGCCCGTTAAATCGCTATTTTCTCAATCGAACCGCAGCGGTGAACGCCGCACCGCGGTAAAGAGTTTTCTCCCTGACCGTTTTTTCGGTCTTAGCCGGGCGCCCTGCCCGGCTTACCCAGGGCCCCGAGAGGGGTCCTACGTCTCCCAGACGTGAAGCCTCCCTGATAAACTTGCCGGGCACTTTGATGCCCGGCTTTTTTTTGTCCAAAATTCAGGCGGGCCCCGCTTCATGACCCGCGGCCATTTGCAATGCCCGCCCATCTCACCAATCAATCTTGTCCATTTGCCATGCGCACAGCCCCAATGTGGTTTCGCGGCTTTATTAACCAATTTACCGTTTCGCCTTGCTGACAGGCGCGAACGGCAGAACGGGGACATAGCGACACATAAAGGTGAAGGTCCGTGTGCAGGACTGACTTGGCAGCACCGCCAAGAACGATCAGTATGGTTGCGCAACGCGACAGGGCACATACATGAAAAATAACATCGCCGAATTTCTGTTTGGCAGGGCACCGGAAAGCAGCCTTCCGGAACGGGTAAATAACGCCATCCGGGATCAACAGCGCGAAAGCGAACAGCTTATCGGCTGGGTGCAGTTGTTATTGGTGACCATCTTTGGCACCCTTTATGCCGTATCGCCCAAAACCGCCATGAGCGATGGTTTCCACCCTGTCCCCTGGGCGCTCAGCCTTTATTTCCTTGTCACGTTTGCCAGGCTGGCTCTGTCCTATCGCATTCACCTGCCATCCTGGGTTCTGACCCTGTCTGTCATTGCCGATATCAGCCTGTTGATGGTGCTGATCTGGAGCTTCCATATCCAGTATATGCAGCCCGCCAGCTTTTATCTGAAAGCGCCGACAATGATGTATGTTTACATCTTCATTTCCCTGCGCGCTTTGCGGTTTGATCCACGCTATATCCTTCTGGCCGGGGCCAGTGCGGCACTTGGCTGGCTGGTGCTGGTGTTTTACGTCCTCTGGAGCGAGGGCGGACACAGCATGATCACACGTGACTATGTCACCTATCTAACCTCGAACTCGATTCTGATCGGGGCAGAGATCGACAAGATCATTTCCATTGCCATGGTTTCGGGCGTATTGGCGATTGCCGTTCTGCGTGCCCAGAGGTCGTTCAAGCGCGCGGTAAGCGAGGAAATCGCCGTGCGTGACCTGTCGCGTTTTGTTTCGCGCGAGGTGGCAGACCGCATCACCCACGCCGATCAGCAGATTCGCCCCGGCGATGGCGAAGCCGTAAACGCAACCATCATGTTTACCGATATTGAAGGTTTTTCCACCATTTCGGAAAATCTGCGTCCGGCCGAACTGGCCCATATGCTCAATGAATATTTTGCCGCCACCAGTGCGGTGATCGAAAAGTTTGGCGGCGTTATCACCCAGTTTCAGGGCGACGCAATGCTGATTACCTTTAACGCCCTGAAACCCGATACCAACCATGCCGAAAGTGCGGTTAAAACCGCAATTGAAATCCAGCGCCTGTGCGAGACATTTACGTTCTGCCACGGCGGCAAACTGAAAACCCGTTGCGGCATCAATACCGGCGACATCATTGTTGGTGCCATTGGCAGTGAAAACCGGCTGACCTTCACGGTACATGGCGACACGGTCAATATCGCGGCCCGCCTGGAACCGCTAAACAAGCAATATGGCACCTATATTCTGGCATCCGAGGCCACGGTTGCCAGTTGCCAGGAACTTTCCGGTAATGGCAACTGGACCCGGCGCGGCGAAGTCACCGTGCGCGGCCGCACCCAGCCCACCCCCATTTTCAGCACCGATTACCAGACCTATCTGCAAACAAGCTTTCTACCAGCTTGACGCACACTGCACGACGGGGACAGACGCCAAAGACGGCCAAGGCGTGGGCTGGCATTCGTCATGCCGGTTATCGGCATGGCATTTAAGCACGCATACGAGCCCACACATCGCGCCCTGACACCTGCTGGTGCAAACACAGCTTACTGGTACCTGAACGGCTGGAGGCGACTCCAGCGCTCTATCCCCCCTATCCTCCCCTGCCCTCAGATCGGCGTGTGCGCCAATCAAACAAATCAGCAGCCACAGGCGTGTCACACACGCTTCCCAATTCGCGCACATTGTAGCGCGAGCTGGCGGCCGTCTGGGTGCGCCTTAATCCAACGCTGCGCGATACGATCTTGCAATCAGGCAAAAGAAAACGGGGTGGGTCGGGGGAACCCACCCCGTTTGGGGGACAGATGGTCTTGGGGAGACCGGTCAGCGATGGATGTTCTGCCAGAAGGACTGCCGTTGGGGGGAACGGCCTTTTGGGGCAGTTACCGATAACTGGCGAGGGAGGGGCGCCTGATCGGTTTGCATCGCTGACAGTTATGAAGATGCCCTGTAAATCGGGCAGGAAAATTATCAGGAAAAGGCCATTTAACGGCTTTTTATCGCAAGTTTGCGCCACATTCCGCCCGGTCTGGAAATACCGGATTCACGCAAAGAAAAACGGGTGTTAACCGACACTAGAACCTAGAGAGAGGCGGGATATGGTGGGATGAGGCGGGACGTTGCGGGATAGATGGCGGGAAAACGGGGATTTTGGTGCGACGTGCGGGAATGTGCGGCGCGTCTCTTTGTTTTTGGAGGCAGACCCGTTCGGGGGTGTTTCGCCAAATGATTTTGTAGTCAGGCCTGCTTTAACAATTGGCTATCAAAAGTCGGGGATTAGCCTCTGAACGGGTTCTTAAAATGCTTTTACGGTTTGATGTTGCAGGCCTTGAGTGGGAGGGAAATCTGCTCTGCGGCCCCTTTTAAGGGCACGGTCGATGTGATGTCCTGAACGCGAAACACTAGCTTGTCGCCGCCTTTTAAAATCGAAAAAGCAAAATTGGTGGCGTCAAGCGAGGCTAGGGCAGCATCCTTTCCCAAGGTGATCCATGTCTCCGTTACCGCAGGCTCTTTGTCAATGCGCCAGGCGACTGGCAAAGTGTCCTCCATTGACAAAAGTTTCAGTTTCACGCTCTGCAGGTAGCCGACAATCACAGCAACAAAATGGCCTTGTGAACACTGGAACAGCAATTGAACCCCTTCGGGGGCTGCGATACCGGCGGTAACAAGAAGTTCGTCCGTTATGGCATCCTTTGATTCAGAGGCACTCCACTGGTTGATGCCTGACTGTTTGGCAAAAGCCGGTGCGGCAAAAAGACAGCAAGTGGCTGTTAATACGGCATATTTAAGAAATTTCACCGCTGATTTCCCCCGATCTATCGGACAAGAAAACGCCCCACCCAAAGGGCGCGACCGATGATTTTTACATTTGACATCTGTTCGCGCGTTACCTGCTGCGACGGGTAGAGGGAGCGATTGTCGCTAATCACTTCCAGCCCGTCAAAAAAGAGGCGCAGACGTTTTATGTGCGCGGTCTCGCCCAGTATGAAGGCCATGATGCCGTCTGTCAGTTCCTTTTGTTTGGTGTCGATCAACACCTGATCGCCGTCGCTTACGGTTGGCTCCATCGAATCGCCCGCAACATCAAGGATAATCAGCCTGTCCGGGTTGATTCCCGCGAGTTTCTTGTGGAAAAAATCCCGTGAAAACGGAACGTACCCAATGATGTTTGACCGGCCATTTAACGCCCCGTCCCCCGCCGCAAGTCGGGCATCATAGTGCGGTACGAGCACTGTGTCGGTGTCTTTGCGGCTCTGCGTCGTCTGTTCTGGAAGTGTCTCAATGCCGGATGCCAGCCAGTCCAGACTAACACCTGCTGCAACAGCCAGCTTTTGCAAACCGATAAATTTCGGTTCTGTTTTGCCGTCCCTCCATGCCGCCAGAGTTTCATCGGTCACTCCGGCGTGAGATGCGGCTTCTTTTAAACTTTTAAATTGTCTTATGACCGAGGAAATCCGGGTTCCAAGCTCTATGTTATAGGCTGGAACCTGTTTTCCATCTTTTTTCTCGTGTTCCATCTTTGGCATATTCTTTTTTATTTCAATAACTTGACCGAATTAACCGAGATATTCCGTTACAAATCAGGATGGAACGATATTTTTCGGTTGAAAGACGATAAAACTCGGCCTATGTTTTTCCTGTTCCTGAAATTAAACACTCAAAACAAACCAGCCTGGCGGGGCTGGTCGGAGCGAGGAAAGACAAATGGCGCGTCTGCGCGACAAGCAACCAGAGGAAATCAGGTTTCTACTGAACCGTAAGGGGATGACCTTCGCCTATATTGACCGGAAGTACCAACTCCCGACCGATACAGCCTGCAAAGCAGCACGGGTGCCGCATGCAGAAGGCGAAGCGGCCATTGCAGACGCATTGGGCCTTTCTGCCTGCAAAATCTGGCCCTCACGGTTTGACAGTCGCACAGGTGAGCGCCTCAAGCCTCAACCTGCCGAGAACTATAATGCCCGGCCCCGCCTGCGTCACTGTCTAAAAGGAGAAGCAGCGTGAACGGTGGTGATTTGCCTGACTATTTCATGAATTCCCCTGTGAGCGGTTTGTCTGGTCGCTGCCGAGCATAGGGGAAACGGCGGCAGCGTGAAATCCCCCTCTCATCCCCCGCGCCGCCGCCGGTCTCTTAATTTGTTTTTTAAGTCTCTTAAGGGGTTCTGAATGTCGCAAATGATTGAAATATCGGCAATTGAGGTTGGAGAACGGTTACGTGCCGTTGATGCTGATTACGTAACCGTATTGGCGGAAAGCATGCGCCAAAGCGGAAAGGTTTTGCAGGCCATTGCGGTTCGCAAGTTTTTCAAAAAGGGAGACTTGCACCCGAGCTATTCGCTGATGGCCGGTGCACACCGGCTGGAGGCAGCCAAACTGGCTGGCATGACGGAAATTCCCGCCGAGGTGCACGACAATCTGTCAGACCTGCAGGCGCGTCTTTTTGAGATTGATGAGAACCTTTTAAGACATGAATTGAACCCGCTTGATCGCGCGGTTTTCCTTGCAGAGCGCAAATCGGTTTACGAGGCGCTGCACCCTGAAACAAAGAATGGTGGTGATAAGGGTAATCAGCATACCGGCGGAAAAAAGAGGCAGAGCGACACGATGTCGTTTAGCCAGGATGCAGCGGAAAAGACCGGTCTTAATCCGCGCACCATCGAACGTGCGGTGGCGATTGCGCGCAAAATTTCGCCGGAAATTCGCAAGTCTTTAGCCGGAACGGCATTTTCCAAAAACCAGAATGAGCTTTTGCTGCTGGCCAAACAGGAACCGGCACAACAGGCGAAAATTGTTGATTTGATCCTGCGCGAGGATGCGGGGGTGAAGTCAGTCAAGGCCGCGATTGCGCGGGTTGGTGGCAGGCCTACAGAAGTGCCGGACCCGGCCCTGCAGCAATTAAAGAAACTGATGGATGCCTGGCGGCACGCCGGTGCACCGGTCAGGCGTGATTTTGTCGCCAGCCTGTCACAAGGCGACCGGGCGGTTTTGAGCGCCCTTCTTGCCGGGCCTGATATGGCGGAGGTCGCGTAATGGTTAAGCGTAGGGAAGATGGCGGAACGCTGGACCTTTTCACAGACTGGGAGCCGCCCAAAGTTGGGGTGCAGTTTGAGGATAAAAGCCGTATTCGAGCCAGTAATGTTGCTGCGCGTATCAGCCGTATGGTGGCGGAGGTCATGCGGGAGTCCGGGGTGAGCCGCGAAGAGCTGGCATCGGCCATGAGCGCGTTTTTGGGGCATCCGGTATCCAAGGCGATGTTGGACGCCTATGCCACACAGGCACGTGGCGACCACAATATCAGCCTGGCACGCGCCATTGCGCTGGTTGCCGTGACGAAAGACGCGCGTGTGATTGGTACCGAGCTTGACCCGCTGGGACTGGCTGTGGTGCCCAAGCGCGACCTGCACGGGTTGCGCCATCTGGCATGGCAGGAGCGGACCCGCAAGGCCCAGGCAATGGCAGATGCTGAATATCAGATGTGGAAGGGGTTGGCGTGATGCAGGAATGGTACTCGCCAGCCGAAATCGCATCGTTGAACCTTCCGGGCATCCCCGAGACCGTGCGCGGAGTGAACATACTTGTTCAAAAACATGGCTGGCGGGACGCGATTACGGTCAATGGATCGGAATTGGCTCGTAAACGAAAGGCTAGCGGTGGCGGCTGGGAATACTATTGGACGCTGTTTCCGATTTCTGCCCAAAAAGAGCTGCAAAGGCGCGAGATTGCGCGGAAGAAAAAAGAGAACATGGCGCGCGGCGAACGTGGCGTCACGGAAAATCGTGTTGACTGGGAATGGTTCGAGAGCCTTCCCGAAGAACGTCGCAAGAAAGCGCGGGACCGGTTTGCGATCCTTGAGGCGGTCTGTGCGCTGCAACGCGGTGCATTATCAAAAGACCAGGCGGTTTACATCGTTGCCGCCCAGCAAAATGTTGGCGTTTCCACCGTCTATAATTGGTTCAAAATGGTGGAGGGGCTTGATCGGAAAGACTGGCTGCCTGCCCTTTGCCCGCGCCATACCGGGCGCACGAAAACAGTGCCCTGTGACCCGATGGCATGGGAGTTTTTGAAAGCTGACTTCCTGCGCCTGTCGAAGCCCCCCTTTACGGCCTGTTATTTGCGCCTTGAAAGGGCAGCGAAAGAGCATGGCTGGTCGATCCCCGCTGCCCGCACCCTTGAACGCCGGTTAATGAGTGAAATTCCCGAGCCGGTGCGTGTTTTGCTGCGCGAGGGGAGCGAAAAACTCAAAATGATGTATCCGCCGCAGGTGCGGGATCGTACCGAGTTCCATGCGATGGAGGCGGTCAATATCGACGGTCACAACTGGGATGTGTTTGTGAAATTCCCGGATGGGGAAGTCACCCGCCCGATGATGATTGCGATACAGGATTTGTATTCCAACAAATGCGTGGCATGGCGGGTCGATAAATCGGAAAATTCCGATCTGGTGCGCCTGGCCTTTGGCGATTTGTTCCGCGATTACGGCATTCCTGACCATTGCTGGTTGGATAACGGTCGCGGCTTTGCCGCCAAGTGCATTACCGGCGGAACACCGAACCGGTTTCGCTTCAAGGTCAAGCCCGAGGAACCAAGCGGCATTTTGACCGCGCTGGGCGTGAATATTCATTGGACGACCCCGTATTCAGGGCAATCCAAGCCTATTGAACGCATGTTCAGGGATTTTTGCGATCACATTGCAAAGCACCCGGCCTTTCAGGGGGCCTATACCGGCAATAGCCCAATGGCAAAACCGGAAGATTATGCCAGCCGGGCGATCCCGCTTGATGAATTCCTCAAGGTGGTGGGTGAAGGCATTCGCCAGCACAATGCCAGACCAAAACGCAATACGCGCGTTTGCGGGCGTATCCGGTCGTTTGACCAGGCATTTGAAGAAAGCTACGCCAACTCGGTCATCCGCAAGGCCGCCCCCGAGCAGCTGCGCATGTGCCTGCTGGCTGCCGAACAGATCCGTACGGACAAGCGCAGTGGCCGCATCGAACTGATGGGGAATACCTATTGGTCCGACTGTCTGCATGAGCATATCGGCAAGCCGATCATGGTGCGGTTTGACCCGGATTTCCTGCATGAGAGCGTTTTTGCCTATCGCCTTGATGGCAGCTTTATTGGCGAGGTCGAGCTTTGGGAGGCCAGCGGTTTTGCTGACCGCAATGCAGCGCGGGCGCATAACCGCAAGCGTCGGGCCTTTATCAATTTGACGCGCAAGGCTGCCGAGATCGAACGCACCTTGTCGATCGACGAATACATGCAGCTTCTGCCTGACCTTGAGGAAACAACCCCGTCACCGCAACCGGCAGCGGTGCGAATGGTAACGGGTAATCTGGCCAGACAGGCCGAAGCCGCGCCAGTTTCAAATCAGGATTTACAGGAAGAGTTTTCAAGGAATTTCCGCGCTGGCCTGCAGATTTTGCAGGGTGGTCGGGAAGAGTGAGAGCGCGCCGCCGCCAAGCATAGCGCGCCCTCGTGATCAACAAGGACCAAAAGGAAAATAGCATGAACACATCTGCTGGAACAGATCAGACATTTAGTGATGCGGAGATTGAAGAAATCCGCGCATCCTGCCAGGCGGTGATGGAGGCCGAAGGATATAGCCAGGCTGATGTCTCGCGCCTGGCGGGGATCAAATACGGCACCTTTACTGGCTGGTTCAAGGGCACTTATGCGGGCAACAACTCCCGTGTGGCGGGCGAAGTGCAGATATGGCTTTCGAGCCTTGGTGAGAAAAAGGAAGCTGCGACACGCACGCCGCGTTTGCCCGACTATATCGAAACGCCGTCAACGCGCGAATTTATCGATGCGCTGCGATTTGGACACATTTTGCCGGAGATCGTGATTATCGCCGGGGGTGCCGGGATCAGTAAAACGACCGCCTGCGAGCATTATGCCCGAACCAATCGCAATGTATGGCTGGCAACGATGGACCCAAGTTCCAAGGGGACACACGGCCTGCTGGTCGAGCTGGCCGAGGTCATGGATGTGACCGAAAAGCATGCTGCGAGGCTGGCAAAGGCGATTTGCCGCCGGGTGGAGGGCACCAAGGGCCTGATCATTATTGATGAAGCGCAGCATCTGACAACAGAAGCCCTTGACCAGGTGCGGTCAATTTATGACCGGGCGCACGGGACGGTCGGTGTGGCTTTGGTCGGTAACGAACAGGTTTATGCGCGGTTGGAAGGCAATGGCCGCAAGGCGGGCTTTGCCCAGCTTTTCTCCCGTGTCGGGGTTCGTATTACCCAGTCGCAACCGCGTGCGGAAGATATGTGCGCACTGGTGAAAGCATGGGGCATTACCGACAAGGAAGAAATCAGGGTGTTGAAGGCCATCGCCCGCAAACCGGGTGCGCTGCGCGGGATGATGAAAACCTTGCAACTGGCCACCATGCTGGCAGTGGGTGCCGGGGTACCGCGCACCATTGAGCATATCAAGATGGCCTACGACAAGCATTCATCCTCTTTCGTTTCCAGCGGTTCGTAAGGGGGCACGTCATGCTTAGTCAAAAACTCGCAAATGTGACTGCGGCGCTCCGCAAGATGGCGCACCAGACCGGGGGCAAGTTGAGCCTTGATGCGGCGACCACCGACATTCTGCTGACCAACCTGCAGGAGCTCGCTGACCGGTTTGAAACCTATGAGAAAACGAACGGGCCGCTGATTGTGGGCGAGGCCAGCCTGCTTGCGATTGAGCGCGGTGTGGCGCGGGGACAGGTGGTCAATCTTGCGGATCGCCGCACAAGCCGGGCGCTGCGCCATGACCTGACGCCTGGTCCCGGAGGTGCCGCATGAAACGGTCGCGCATTCCCTTCATTCGCCTCCTCATTCAACAGGTGCGCTTTTTGCGGACCCTGCAAAGGAAGACCCAATGACCACCATGATGACTACGATGGCAGAGATTGAACTTAAAACGCAGGGCTATGCCGCCGCGCGTGCAGAGCTTGAGGAAGCTGTCAAGGCCCTGCAGGAAGACCTCGATAAGGTTAAGGCCCGCTATATGGGCATGATCCGCAAACAGATTGAGAGTGTGCGCGAGCATGAGCACGAACTTTCAGCCCTGATCACGAAAGCGCCAGGTCTGTTTGAAAAACCCAAATCGCGCACTTTTGCGGGCATCAAGGTTGGTTATGCCAAGCAGCCGGGCCGTCTTGAATGCCCCGATGATGACCAGCTGATCAGTGCGATCCGCAAGCTGTTTCCCGACAGCGCCAAAACGCTGATCAAAACCACCGAAAAGCCGGTCAAATCCGCCCTTTCCAACATGAATGCAAAAGACCTGAAGCGCCTTGGCGTTTCGGTGGTCGATGCCACCGATGTCGTCATTGTCAAGCCGCAGGACAGTGACGTTGACAAGCTGGTTGCGGCGCTGATCGAGGAGGATTGAAGGATGTCTTTCGAAGAGATTGCCCCGCCGCCCAAATATGCACCTGTGTCGATCGAGCCGGATGAGATCGTGATTTCGACCCGCAGCATGCGCAAATGCCAGATGGTGGTGCTGCGCTTTGGTGAGGGTGCCGTCAAGCGCCTGAAGCTGCGCGTTGGTCATCACTATCTGGCGCGCTGGGGGTCGGCGGAGCATCAGGGAAAGTTGCGGTTAAGCGAGGTTTCTCGCGGGTGGGAATTGAAACAGCCCAAACGCAGCAAAATTGCCCAGATTACCTTTTCGCGCCTGCCCGCCAGTTACCAGGGCAAGCAGTTCTCGGGCAAGCGTATTACCGCCGAACAGATCGACGGGGTGCCGGGGCGTTCGGAACCGTTTGTTCAACTGGTCCTGCCGGTGGATTTCTTTGCGGAGCCTGATCATGAGCAAGTCTAAAGCGCGGGATGTGTTTTGTGTCGAACTGGTTGATCAGGCGCTGGTTTACGTGATCGCCCGGTCGGCCAAAGGTGCGGTGAGCGTTGCAGCGCAAAGCGGTTTTGCCCCGGATCGCAGCAAGAAAGCCCGTTTGGTTGATACGCTGTTCGCCGAACGGGCGATCAATCGGAAACCGGCAAAAACGGAGGCTGCGTGATGTATGCCTATTGCTATGGCAGCGGGGATATTCACATCGCGCCCGAGATGCCGGTTGAGGCAACGCTGTTGATGTCAGGGCCGGAAGCGATCCTGCGCTGGCGCATCGGTAACATTCGGCGGGTGCCTGGCATCCCCGCCGAAGTTTATGCCGGTGAAAAGCAGGCCATCACCCAGTTCAAAAGGTTTCTTCGGGTACCGCGCCGCAAAGTGCGGGGGGCCTGAAGGCGAAAACCGGGGCCACCCAAACCTGTTACGAGCTTTTGGTTTGGCCCCGGTTCACCGCCTTAGCAACGAGCAGGTGGAAGCCTGTTCCTTGGTGCGGCGGCGAGCGGAGATGAGGGCGTTATTGCCGAAACCGTCAAGGCCGAAAGGCTGGCCGGAATGGCCCGCCGCACCACCCCGCAAAATCAGGAGCGAATGATGAAGAAATTCAAGGGCTATTTGAACCATACACAGGTGCTGGCCGCCTGTACCAAAGCCGGTTTCGAAGTCGATACCTCGCGTTATGACGATGGTGGAGACTGGATCACTATTTTTGGCCGGTTCGCCGATGAACATATGTTCATCACCTATTCAAGCTGGAACGGCAAGTTCATAGGCAAGTCACCCGATGGCTCGTTTTTTAACGAGTCTAGCGAAGAGCTTGAGGGAACCGACTGGTACGACGCCATCCTCGACTTTCTCTATATCCCGGAAGAAGACAAAGCCGCCTGAAATGACCAAAACCCCACGCACAAACCCGGATGCACGCGCTGCTCTTGCCGATCTGGCGATGGTTGCTGCCGGGTTTGTGCGCGGGGATCGACCGCGTGGAGCAGCCGCGCGGGGCCGTCTTTTAACAGCCCTGCATCATGCGAATGAAGTGTTGAGTGCCGGTAAGGAAGAGGCTTTTAGCGCCGAAGCCTTTGCCGACCCTGAACAGTTGATTCGGGCTTACATCGAGGCCGGTGGGAACTGGCAGAAACTCGTTGCCACTGTGAGCCGCCTATCCCTTGAAGGAGCGACCCGTCGTCATGAATAACCAGTTGATCAAAGAGTTTGTCAATTTGCGACCAACGGGGGGATTTCGTGTGATCCTTGCGGACCCGGCGGTGAGCTTTGATAACTGGTCAGCCAAGGGAGAAGCGAAAAACGCCAAGGCGCATTATGACTGCATGAGCTTTGAGCAGATTGCCAAAATGCCGGTCAGTGCCCTGTGTGCCGATGATTGCGTGCTGTTTTTGTGGGTCACATGGCCAACCATGCCGCATTGGCAGGAAATGATTACCGGCTGGGGCTTTACCTTTGCCGGGCTCGCCTGGGAATGGCGCAAATACAACCCTGAAACCGGCAAATATGCTTTTGGTCCCGGTTATGGCACGCGCAAGAACCTTGAGCCCTGCCTGATGTGCGCCAAGGGCAATCCATCGCTTAAATCAGCCTTGCCCGATGATCTGTTCGGGATGGGGCGTGTGCCTGTCGGGGTTCATTCCGTGCGCGACTGGATTGATTGGTGGCCCGACGATGAAATTCGAGCGCCACGCCGTGAACATTCCCGCAAACCCGACGAACAGTATGACCGCATCGAAACGATGTTTGACGGGCCGTATCTGGAACTTTTCGCCCGTCAGAAACGCAAGGGCTGGGCTGCATGGGGCAACCAGACCGACAAGTTTGGAGAGGTGGCATGAAAAACCATTTTCCCAATTGCGCACTTTCGATCCGGCAGCCGTGGGCGCATCACATTCTGTTTGACGGAAAGAGGGTCGAAAACCGTTCCTGGCTTACCCGGTTTCGCGGGCCGTTTCTGATTCATGCTAGCGCCACCTTTGACGGCACAACGGCAGAAAGACGGGCCTTCATTGCGGATCATCCTCACAGCCCCCTAGGTGGTATTGTTGGTATGGTCACGCTGACCGATCTGGTCACATCGTTGGATAGCCCGTGGTTTTACGGTCCCTACGGCTTTGTTCTGACCGATCCAAAACCGCTGGATTTTGTGCCCTGCAAGGGAAAGCTCGGCTTTTTCACACCCGACATTGATTTTGCGCTGCTGAAAGCGAGGGCATTATGAGCGGCTCTTGGTACGACGATGCGCGAGCGGTGATTGCAGAGCTTCATGTGGCCCTTCCTGCGGATTTGCCCTTTCCCGAACGGGTTAAGGCAGTGCGCGAGGCCTATCCCTACGGCGAGCGACGGCGTTGGCCTTACAAGGCATGGTGCCGGGCGCAAAGGGAGTATCTCTCCCGTTTTGTGACCACGAAACAGCGCCCCAAAAACCTGCCTTTGAAGCCGCTTGAGCAATTCATTGAAACATCAACCAAGTCCGAAAAACCGGGAGGTACGAATGACCAGGCATGAAGATATTCTGCGCAAGATCAGTGCCTGTCTGGCGCTGGCGCAATCTGACAACCCGCACGAGGCGGCAGCCGCGTTGGCCCGTGCCCAGGAGTTGATGGAAAAATATGGTGTCAGCCATGATGATGTCGCCATTAGCGATGTGAGCATCTGCACAGCGGATAGCCGCGCAGGCCGGGTGCCGCCGAAGCATATTGTTATGCTTGCACGCATGGTTGCGTTGGCGTTCGGTGTGGCAGCTGTGTATCGGCCCTATTATCTTGGCGATAAATGGCGAGCACGCTTTGAATTTTATGGAACTGATGCCAGCCCCAAGGTAGCGGCTTATACCTACGAAGTGCTTGAGCGGCAGCTGACAAAAAGCCGCACGGCCTATATTGGCAGCCTGAATAAACGCCTGAAACGCAACACCAAAGTGCGCCGGGGTGATATGTATGCCAGTGGCTGGGTACAGGCCGTCTCTGACAAAATAACACCGCGTTCCAGAACAGAGACGGAAGCCAAAGCCATTAAAGCCTATGAGGCAAAGCAATTTGGTGATGGCTTGCGGAGCATGAAAGGCAGGGATCTTAGCACCAAGGCACGTAACCATGATTACGGGGCTTTGGTCGATGGGATGGCTGATGGCAGCAATGTTGAATTCCGTCAGGGTGTTGCGGGAGAGCGCCAGAAAGTACTGGCCGGTGGAGGTGCCGGGTCATGACCGCCCTTCGCAAAACCACAGCAAAACCGAAAAAGCCGGTTGATGCCTATCGCCGCCGTTTGTATGGCAAGATCGAAGTGGCGAAGAAGGCGCTGGGCCTTGATGACGATGCCTATCGTGACATTATCGCCCGGCAATTCGCTGGCAAAACCAGCCGGACCCAGCTTGGCACAGCACAACTGATCGAACTGATCGAGCATTTCAAATCGCTGGGTTTCAAGCCGAAACGCAAAGCCCCGGCACGGGCCGGTCGCGCCCAGCTGGCCGACGGCGACAGCGCACGCAAAATCCGTGCGCTATGGATTTCCCTTTACCATCTTGCGGTGGTTTCAGACCCCTCTGAAAGGGCTCTCGCAGCCTTTATCAAACGACAGGCCGGTGTCGATGATGCGCGGTTCTTGTCTGATGACGGGGCCTTTAAGGTGATTGAGGCTTTGAAAGCCTGGGCTGCGCGGGCGGCGGGTGTCGATTGGTCGTCCTATCCGATCGAGTTTGGCAGGCTTGTTGAACGTCCCCGGTGCCGGGTGATCGAGGCGCAGTGGCGCATTGTTGCCCCGAATGGTGCACAAAGCTCCCTTGCCTGGTGGGTGCAGGATTTTGTCCGCAGTCCCGTCGCGATGTCGCATTGGACTTTGAGCGATGCGCAGGCAGATCAGGTTATTGAGGCGCTTGGCAAACAGGTGCGCGAGATCAAAGGACGGGGAAAATGACCATGCAAACCGTTCCCGCTGCGCCTGTTGATGCGGTTCTGATTCACCGCAAGAACTGCTTTTTGCATGCGCTCAAGCGTGCGCGTGCCCGAAGAATCGCCCTGTCACCGGCAGAGGCGGAAAGCCTTCAGGACAGTCTGCGCCGGATGGAGCCGGTGTTTGCGTCCGGGCGCAGTCGGTATCGCATTCCCGTGCGTCATCGTGGTGTATGGCTGATCGCGATTTACGATGTGCGCCTGCATGTGCTGGTCACGGTCTGGCGCGACACCAGGAGGGTGCGGTAATGACAAAACGCATCTGTCCGGCTTGCGAGGGAACAGGGCTGCTATGGATATGGCCGTGTCATATTTGTGGGGGGAGTGGAAATTTCACGGATAAGTCTCGTCCTGGCAATGAAACATCACTTCTCGTCGATGTCTGTTTTGATGTCGTCGATTGGACATTCTGTAAGGATAAATTTCTTCCAGTCTTCATAGTCGGGCATAAAGTCTTGGATTTCGGCAATTTTATCCGTGATCAACAAACCTGTTTTCACGATCACGGCAAGGGCGTGTCCATGTTCTTTTGCAAATTCCTTGGACAGTTCTATAGCTTGCCCAGGGGCCAATCGTGCGGTGTCTTCTTGGATAGCGATTTTTTGTGTGTCTACTATGTTGTAGAAACGTACGACCATGTGAGCACATTCGTTTGGGAAGAAAGCTACTCCGTCCGGCTTGTGATTGAAGATAATTGGGTTTTGAAGCAATCGCGCATGTCGGCGGGACACTTTTGCATCTTGTACGATACTACGCCTAATCGAGACTATTCGTGTGATGATATCAGTGATTTCAACAGAAATTGCTATTACATAAGACGTTTCCTGTTCTCTGCGACGCTCCGCATGTTGACGTTCTTGCGACTTCGTATGTTCTTCGGTGGCGTTGGCCTGAGCGCGGGCTCCAAAATACGCAAGTGCACCACCGCCAATAGCTGCCAGCCCCACCAACAAAGAGGCTGTAGCACCAACAAAAGTCGGGTGCGATTCTATCCAGCAAAAAAACATAATTTTCCCCAAAGTACGAACGTTGTAACGATGCCACCAGAATGCGAAGCACGGCAACTGTTCGTTTGGGGAGGCGACCTTGGTTAGCGCACCTCTTCCTCACGGGCTAAGCCAGATCGCAGAGGCGGCTGGTACCGAGGCCGCCCTTATGATTGCGCTTGAACGGGGAGGATCGCGTTTGCGAATTCCGCAGAAAGCCGAGGGTTCGGTCCTACAGGAAATTGTGGGGATTGACGCCGCCGAAAAGATCGTGAAGGATCTGGCGGACGAGCGGATTGAAATCCCGTTGGCCAAGAAGATTGTTGCCGCGTGGTTGCGCGAACAGGGGTGGAGTCAGGAACGGATTGCGATGCGCCTGAAGGTCAGTCGGCGCAGCGTGCAATACTGGCAGTCGGGCACGACGCCAACGCGGCAGAGCGACCTTTTTTCCTCCTTTTAACACCGGTACATATGATAGGGCGCAATGATTGCGCCCTAATCTGATTGAGGTCGATCCCGCATCCTGCTTCGAGCAATTTGGAGCGGGATTTCATGTATTCCAGAACCTTTTTACAGGCTGCAGAGACCGTCCTTTTACATGAGGGCGGTTTTGTTAATGATGCCACCGATCCCGGTGGGGCGACCCGTTACGGGATTTCGCTGCGCTATCTGATTTCGCTGGGCGAGATCGATCTGGATCATGACGGTTTTAACGATTTCGATTTTGACCGTGATGGCGATGTGGATGCCGACGATATTCGCCAGATGCCGCGTGAAACCGCGATCAGGATCTACCATGACAATTGGTGGGTGAAGTTTGGCTATGAGAACCTGCCGGGCGGCATTGCGCCGAAGGTGTTTGATCTTGCGGTCAATATGGGGGCCAGGCAGGCGCATAAGCTGCTGCAACGTGCCTGTCGTGCATGCGGCGAGAATATCCTGGACGATGGCATTATTGGTCCGCTGACCCGTCGGGTTTTGTTCGGTCTTGATCAGTGGGGGGCGATGACGGCGTTTCGGTCTGAAACTGCCGGGTTTTACCGCGGGCTGATTATTGCCAAGCCGAAATTTGAAAAATATCGCAGCGGGTGGCTACACCGCGCTTATGCGTAAGGAGGTGTTATGGGAGCTTTGCTTGCGGCCCTTTCTGCTGCCCCTGCGCTGTTTGACGGGGCACGGGCGGTTTATAATGCCGTTACCGGCGATGAGGCGGCCACCACGCCTGATGCGCTGGTCAAACAGGTTGACGCGCTTTCGCCCGAGCAGCGCGACCGCATCATTGCCAGCATCATTCAGCTTCAGCAGCTCGATACCCAGCGGTTTATGAACCTGACCGCAGGCGATGCCGACCATGTCCGCGCTACGGCGCGCCCGCAGATTGCTTTGCAGGCGATGGGGGTTATTCGCCTGTTTGGTTATGCTATCTCGGCGCTGTTTTTCCTCGCCGTTGCCGATTGGGCGTTAAAAATTGGCGGGTTTTATTTTGGCTATCAGCTACCGGGCTTTTCGGTGTGGGCCAGCATTGCCGAGGCCAAGCCAGTCGCCGAAATGATCTGGGCACCGGCGCTGGGCGCCTTTTGGGCCTGCGTAAGCGTGATTAAAAAGTATATGGCCTGTCGCGAGCGCGACAAGGCGATTGAGGCGGAAATTCGTGCCGGGCGGCCACTGGATGCGACATCGGCCACGGTGGCCGCTGCCAGCGAAGGTGTGGCCAGCGTGATCAAGGCGTGGAGAAAGTGATGGGGGACATCATTGACGCCGCACAGGAGCTTGAATACCGGCTGCGCACACAATCACTCGCCTGCCACCGGGTGCGGTTTGCCGAACTGGTATTGGAAAACTGTGTGGAATGCGGTGAGCCGATACCGGATGCGCGGCGCAAGGCTTTAAGTGGGGCGTTACGCTGTATTGATTGTCAAAATGAATTGGAAACGGGGAGCCGGTTGTGACGCTGGAAATGCTATCGAATTATGGCTGGTTGTGCGTGCTGGTGTTGCAGGGTTTTTTCGCCTGGACGGGCTGGTCGCTTAAAAAGCGGTTCGTCACACGCGAGGATTTTGAAGCCGACATGAAGAAGCTATCCGATGTGTTTTCCCGTGATATCGGGGAAATGAGAAATCATGTCGATGCGGCGACCCTTAAAATAGATCGCTGTGAAGCCCGCCTTGAAGACATGCCGTCACAAACGGAAATTCACGAATTGAGCGTGGCGCTGGAAAAACTGTCCGGGCGGCTTGGCGGGCTTGTCGAGCGTGTTGAGGCGGCTGGGCACAACCAGGACCGGTTTGAACGTGTCCTCAACCGGATTGAGGATTACCTGCTAAATGGAGCAAAAAAGTGAGCTTTCCCGATTTCATCAGCGAAAAACGCCGCCTGACGATCCTGCGCTATCTTACCGAAGAAAACGGTTATTCGGCCAATGACAGTGTCATGCACTCGGTGGTGGCCCATTTCGGGTTTAGTGCTTCGCGCGACGTGGTGCGCGGGGATTTTGCATGGCTTCGTGATCTTGGCCTGGTCACGGTAGAAGAGATTTCGAGCGACGTTCATTCCGCAAAGATTACCCAGCGCGGTATTGATGTGGCCAAGGGTAATACGCGTGTTGCCGGTGTCGCCCGCCCCGGTCCGGGGAACTGACATGGCCTCGAAATCCAAGATCGAAACCGAGCTTTCCGAAGATGATCTGAAGGACTTTCGTCATTTGATGGCGACGGGTCGTTGTTCGATTGATGGCCTTGTCGACTGGCTGGGTAAGCGCGGTTACGAGATTTCCAGATCATCGGTCGGACGTTATAGCCAGAACTTTGAGCGGGTGGCTGCACGGCTGCGTGAATCGCGCAAGATCACGGAAGCCGTCACGACCGAACTTGGCGAGGCAGCGGTTCAGGGGCAGCAAGGTCGGTTGCTGGTCGAGATGACCCGGACCCTCGTGTTTGATCTTCTGATCAAGCTTCAGGAAGCCCAGGACAGTGAAGACGGAGACGGTGCCGAGATTTCGGCCAAGGATGTCATGATGCTGGGCAAGGGCCTTGCCGATCTGGGCAAGGCGCTTCGCCAGGATCAGGATTTTGAAACCAAGGTCCGTGAACAGATCGCAGCGGAAGAACGGAAGAAAGCGGCAGACATTGTCGAACAAGCCGCATCCAAGGCTGGCAAGGGTTTGTCGCGTGCGGCTGTTGACTCGATCAAGGCCGAAATTTTGGGCGTAGGCTAAGCATCATGGAACAGGCTGAAATCAATCCGACACCCCTGGATTTTAACCCGTCGCAGTTTGACGCGGACGAGGTTTTGCTGAAATACCAGCGCGACTGGATTGCAGATACATCCGATATCAAACTGGCCGAGAAATCCCGACGCACAGGCCTGACCTGGGCAGAAGCCGCTGATGCTGTTTTGACGGCGGGCGCATCGAAGTCTGCCGGTGGTGGTAATCATTTCTATGTCGGATCGAACCGGGAAATGGCGGTTGAATTTATCGACGCATGTGCGATGTGGGCGCGCGCCTTTGACCAGGCGGCAGGTGAGATCGAGGAAGAGATCCTTAAAGATGGTGACAAGGATATTCTAACCTTCAATATCCGGTTCTCAAGCGGGTTTAAAATTCAGGCACTGTCCTCACGACCAAGCAACCTGCGTGGTCGCCAGGGCAACGTGACGATAGATGAGGCTGCGTTCCACGATCATCTTGATGAAGTCCTGAAGGCGGCGATGGCGCTGACCATGTGGGGATCAAAGATCCGGATTATCTCCACTCACAATGGTGTCGAGCATCTGTTCAACGAGCTGATTGAAGATACCCGTGCCGGAAAGAAGCCCTATAGCATTCACCGGATCACGCTCGATGATGCCTGTGCGCAAGGGCTTTACCAGCGCATCTGCCAGATTCGGGGTATTGAATGGAGTGAGCAAGCCGAAAAAGCCTGGAAGGAAAAACTGCTTGCCGGTACCGCGTCCAAGGAAGATGCGTTGGAGGAATATTACTGCGTTCCCAAATCCGGTGGTGGCGCCTATCTGTCGCGGTCGCTGATCGAAGCGCGAATGTATGACGCGCCGGTCATCCGGTTTGAATGTGATGACGCGTTCCGCAAGCTGAACGACCAGCAACGCAAGGAAGAGATCGACGCATTTTGCGAAATCCAGATGGCACCTTTGCTGAAGTTGCTGGACCGGACCGATGAACATGCGTTTGGCGAGGATTTCGGACGCAGTGCCGATTTGACAGTGATTGCGCCAATGGCGATCAAGCCGAACCTGAAGCGCGTTGTGCCGTTCCTGGTCGAACTGCGGAATATTCCGTTCCGGTCGCAAGAACAGATCCTGTTTTACATTGTTGATCGTCTGCCGCGTTTGCGCGCCGGACGACTGGATGCACGGGGAAATGGCCAGTATCTGGCCGAGCGAGCGGTCGACCGGTACGGCGCGTCGATCATTGAAGCCGTCATGATCTCGCAATCCTGGTATCTCGATGTGATGCCAAAATTCAAGGCGCGGTTCGAGGATGATCTGATTGCGATCCCACGTGATCGCGATGTGGTTGATGATTTGCGCGCACTTCAGGTCATCAAAGGTATTCCAAAAATTCCCGACGGTAAAACCGGCGAAGATCAGAACCGGCATGGAGACGCGGCTATTGCACTGGCAATGGCGGACAATGCCGCCGATGGCGAGAATGCGCCGATTGAATTCACCGCAGCCGCCAAGGCCGGGCCGTTCGGTCGCTCATTGGATATCGATGACGACGATGACGGATTTGATCTTGGCTTTGGCGCGTCGGGTGGCTGGTAAGGAGTAAGCGTTGTGAAATTGAAATCAATGGTCAAGAAAATCTGGGGCGGAAACCAGCGGGCGCTTGAAGAAACCCAGTCTGAAAGCGAGGCTCGTGTTGGTCAGCTCAAACGCGAGTTTGCCAACCATCCGTCCAAGGGGCTGACACCGGAAAAACTGCACCGCATTCTTGAAGCGGCTGAACAGGGCGATCTTTCTGCCCAGTCCGAGCTGTTTGAGGATATGGAAGAGAAAGACCCACAGATCGGGGCTGATATGGCGAAGCGCCGTCAGGCCGCAGCCGAACTCGAATGGCAGATATCGGCCCCGGATGGTGCAAGTGCCCTTGAACGCAAGGCGGCGGATTTCTGTTCCGAGGTTTTCTCCTCGATCGAGGTTGAGAATCTGGTCGTCGATATGGGATCAGCGTTCGGACATGGTTGGGCGCAGCTCGAACTGCCCTGGGATCGTGACGGCCAGGAGCGCCGGATTTGTCAGCCGATCTTGCGCCCGCATAGCTGGTTCGCGCTTGACCAGCATGATCAGAACAAGATTGTGATTAAAGGTCTGCAAGGCGAGGAAGCGGAGCTTTGGCGGCTTGGCTGGGTGTCGCACCGGCATAAGGCGAAGCCCGGTTATGTGGCGCGTTCGGGCCTGCACCGCATGTTGGTATGGCCCTATCTGTTTCAGAATTATGCGCTGGGCGATCTGGCCCAGTTGCTTGAGGTTTATGGTCTGCCTGCGCGGATTGGCACCTATCCGCGTGGCGCATCAAGTGCCGAAAAAGCGGCATTGCTGCGTGCGGTCGTATCGCTTGGTCAGTCTGCTGCGGGCATTATTCCGGAAGGCATGAAGATTGATTTTCTGACTGCAGCCGAAGGCCGGGCAGATGTCTATCAGGCGATGATGAACTGGTGTGAGCGGGCCAAGGCCAAAGTCATCCTGGGCGGAACACTGACCAGCGGTACTGGTGAAGGCACAAACACCAACGCGCTTGGAAATGTGCATGAGCGCGGCCTTAACAGTCTGATCCGGTCGGACGTGCGTCAACTGGCCGGGACGATCCGGCGCGATATCCTGTGGCCGATGGCGGTACTTAATTTCGGGATCGAGGATATCAACCGCGCGCCGAAATTCTGGCTCGATACCGACGAGACCGAGGATTACAAAACCCTTTCTGACACGCTGCCGACCTTTGTTGATATGGGCATGAAAATCCCGATGTGGTGGGTGCATGAAAAAACGGGCATTCCGACCGCAACGGATGTGGATGAGGTTTTGCAGGCGAAAGCCAGGCCCGCGCCATTTGCCCCGGGAGAAGCAGCTCCGGGAGAAAGCGCCCCCGCTGATCAGACCAGCGTCGCGGCAACGCGGATCGCGGCCCTGAAATCCGGTACGGCTCTTGCCAGTGATGCGGTGCCCGCCCAGATCGAGGCGGCGATGAAGGCCGACCCGACGGTGGGATGGATCGAACAAATCCGCAAGGCTGTGGACGAGGCCGAGAGCCTTGAGGTGCTGCGCGACAGGCTGGTGGAAATGACCGCCGAACTTGATACAGGAAGCCTTGCCGATGCGCTCTCCGAGGCAATGGCGGCGGCCCATTTGGCTGGACGCTATGATCTGATGGAAGGGCTCTGACATGGCGTCATCGGCGCAATATGGCAGTGTATCTTTCAAACAGCAGATCGATTTTTTTCGATCCAAGCTGGCCATGCCAACCAGAGCATGGACCGACCTTTACGGCGGAGAGCACGACCACGGCTTTATGGTGGCCGGGGCAAGCAAGATGGTGCTGATCGAGGATCTGCAGGCATCGATCACGAAGATGATTGATGAAGGTCTGACGATTGCGCAATTTCGCAAGGAATTTGACGAGATCGTCGCCCGACATGGCTGGGATTACAAAGGCGGTCGCAACTGGCGAACGCGGGTGATTTACGAGACCAATCTGCGCCAGTCCTATCATGCGGGGCGCGAAGCGCAGATGGCGGACCCGGCCTTGCGCAAAAGGCGACCATACGGGCTTTACCGGCACGGGGGATCGTCTGATCCGCGACCGCATCATCTGGCAAAGGATGGCTGGGTTATTCCGCTTGATGATCCGTTCTGGGATACCTGGTCGCCGCAAAATGGCTGGGGCTGCACCTGCAAAAAATTCGCGATTTCCGCCCGTGATGTGGAACGCATGGGGCTGACCGTGATGGAGCAGGCCCCCGATATTCCGATGGTGACAAAAACCGTTGGCGTGAACGGTCCCAGTCCGCGCGAGGTGACGTTGCCGGAAGGGATTGATCCGGGGTTTGAACATCGGCCTGGCGGGAGCCGGATTAGGCCCATGTCACCGCCCGAGATCGAACAGCCGATCAAATCGGTGCCGGGTCGGCACTTCCCGGACCGGCCCGCAACGGATGGCTTGCCGGATGCGCGGGATTTTGCCGGTAGCCTGCTGGCAGAGGGGTTGGCACCCGAAATCTATATCGACAGCTTTTTGAAGGAATTTGGCGCAAGCCTAGATGCGCCGAAAGTGTTTGTCGATGCGGCAGGCGAACCGCTGGCGATTTCGGATGCGCTGTTTCGCCATCCTGGTACCGGCAAGCTGAAGGTTGGTAAACAGGACCGGGCGCGGTTTTTGCCGCTTTTGGCCAGAGCCATCAAGGAGCCTGATGAGATATGGATTGCCGGCGAATTTCACGGGGCGACAAACAGGCCGGTTTTGCGGCGGCGCTATATTGCCCGTTTTTTGATTGAAGGCGAAGCCCAGCCCGGCATTGCGGTATTTGAATGGGGGCGTGATGGCTGGGCGGGTGTGACGACATTTCCCTCAAGCGAAGATTATATAAGGGAATTTCGCAACGGCGTTTTGCTGTATCGGAGAGATTAGGTTCGGTCGTCGCCGCGACCGAACCGGTTTGCACATGAGGGAGCTCGGCGAAACAGTCTTCTCGTGCAATAACCCTGATGAGAATTATAGGAGAAAGCAGTGGCCGGAGCAAGTTTGCACATTGATCTTGACGACCGGGTGGTTCAGCGGCGTCTTGCGGAGATGCTTCGGCGCGGGCAGAATCTTGAACCGGTATTCGCCGATATTGGTGAATATCTGGATCTTGCCCACCGGGAACGGTTTGATCGCGAAATTGATCCCCAGGGTAAAGCCTGGGAACCGCTGGCCGAGAAAACGATTGAGCAGAAGCGCAAAAAAGGCCGTGATGGTGGCATCCTTGTTGAAACCGGTGATTTGCGCGATTTGCTGCGTTACCAGATTTCTGATGACGCACTGGAATTCGGGACAGACCGGATTTATGGCGCGACCCAGCAATTTGGCGATGAGGATCGTGGGATCCCTGCGCGTGAATGGCTGGGCTTTTCGCGAGAGGATATGAAAGAGATTTCCGATATTATCGGTGACTGGCTGGTTGGCGAGTAATCGCTTTTGATTTTTCGCCGCAGGTGCGTTTTTACCTGCTTCCGGGCATGGTTGTGGCATGCAAGGGGGTTAAATGGCCTCTGACGCCTCTTAAACGCTCTTAAAGGCCTCTGAATATTGATGGCATACCCCGCTTTGCAGACTTGTACCTGATGATGTTTCGGGTTAGCGTTCGTCGCATCGGATAAATCCCCCCTGAAATTGAAGAAATCACCCCGAGGGCGCAATGCTTGCGTCCTTATTGCGTTTTGAGCCATCGGCAATACTGCCGGTCATGAAAACGCACCCGTCTTCCAAAACACATATGCCAAAGATTGCTGTTTGTGCCGTGTCCCTTGACCGCGCGCAGGGCGATTTGAAGCGCCTGATGCCTGCTGGCACATTCTCCGCGCCACGCGGGGCAATGTCGGGTCAGGGGCCGTGGCATCTTGACCAGCAATCGGCGACAGCCCTGATTGCGAGTGCGCGCAATCGCTCAACCAATATCGTGATCGATTATGAACACCAGACCCTGATGGCCGCCGAGAATGGAAAACCTGCCCCGGCATCAGGCTGGGTTGATCCGAAAACGCTGGAATGGCGCGAGGACGGCCTGTACGGCGTGATCAAATGGACGGCTGCGGCCAAGGCGATGATTGATGCTGAAGAGTATCAATATCTGTCGCCAGTCTTTCCCTATGACGCAAACGGCACCCCGCTTGATCTGTTGCAGATTGCGCTGACCAACACCCCGGCCATTCACGGGCTGGATCAGCGTGCGCTGGCCGCAGCGCGTGCGGCCCTTCCTTCTGATAGCGAACATTCCCAACCGGAGACCGATGAGATGGACCTCAAGATCCTGCTCGAAGCCCTTGGGCTTCCCGATGACACGACGGAAACCAATGCCCTCAAGACGGTTGCCGCCCTGAAAGCTGGCAATGACCAGCTTGCCGCCCTGCGGGCCGAGCTTGGCCTTAAGGATGGCGATGACGCCAAACCTGCCATTGCCGCCCTTAAAGCAACCCCGGCTGGTTCTGTGCCGCAACCGGTTTATGACGAGCTGAAAACCCAGCTTGCCGCGCTTAAGGCCAGTGGTGAGGAAAGTGAACGCAATCGCCTGATCGAGGACGGCATGGCCGATGGCCGCATTGCGGGCAAGGCAACAGCAGACTGGCTGCGTACCCAGCCGATTGCGGTTCTGAAGTCCCATCTTGCCGATGCGACCCCGCTCGCCGCGCTTAAAGGTATGCAAAGTGCCGGTAAGGAGCCCGACAAAAAAGCGGGTGCTGCCGGTCTGTCGGATAACGATCTGGCTGTTTGCAAGCAGATGGGGATCAGCCCCGAAGAATACGCGAAAGCGAACGCCTGATCGGGCGATCCTGGTCTTAACAGCTAGAGCGGAAAGGATGAGATCATGACCGCCGCATCGAAGAATACCAATACCCCCAGCCGCGCAAGCCATTCACGCGGATATGGCATGACCGCTGCGAAGCACGCTTATGCCGGTACAATGGCCGTTTTGAATGGCGGGTTTGTTGAACCGGCGACCACAGCGACCGGTCTGATCGCGGTCGGCGTGTTTCAGGCCGAGTATGACAACAGCAATGGCGGGGATGGCGATCTGCTCGCCACTGTCGAGCGTGGCATTTTCCGCTTTGCCAACTCGACCTCGACCGATGCGATTACGACGGCCGAGATCGGCAAGGCCTGCTACGCGGTGGATGACCTGACCGTTGCCAAGACCGATGGGTCGAGCGCACGCAGTGTCGCGGGCATTGTCGATGATGTCGATGACAGTGGCGTGTGGGTCCTGGTCGATCCGACCAGCGGCGTTCTGGCCTAACCGTATATCCCCGAAAGGACTGTAATTATGGATTTGACAACCTCCAATCTTGAAGCCCTTTTCAAGGGTTATAAAACTTCGTTTCAGCAGGGTTTTTCGTCACTGGGCGCTGAAGATGACGTTGCAGGCATGATCGCAACCCCGGTGCCCAGCACGACGGCGGTTGAAGTCTATCCCTGGCTGAAATCGCTGCCGGACTTGCGTGAATGGATCGGCGACCGGGTTGTTCATTCACTGGAAAGCGCTGACTTTTCGATCAAAAACCGCAAGTTCGAACTGACCGAAGGTGTTTTGCGCGACAAGATCGACGATGACACCTATGGGATGTACGGACCGCTGTTTCAGGAAATGGGGCGCTCGGCCCGTGCGCATCCCAACAAGCTGCTGGTTGAACTGATCGAAAGCAACCCGCTTTGCTATGACGGGCAGAACCTGTTCGATACCGATCATCCGGTTCTGGACGCAGATGGCAAGGAAACCAGCATTTCAAACGATATGGGTGGTGCCGGTTCTGCCTGGTACGTGATGGATCTGTCACGCTTCATCAAGCCGTTCATTTTTCAAAAACGCCGCGACTATGATTTCCGGTCGATCACGAACCTGAATGATTCAAACGTCTTTATGACCGACAAATTCATGTATGGCGTTGATGCCCGCGTGAATGTTGGCCCCGGCCTGTGGCAGCTCGTCGTGCGCAGCAAACAGACGCTGAATGCGGAAAATTATGAAGCCGCCCGTCTGCGCCTGCAGGGCCTGCTGGGGGATTATGGTCGCCCGCTCGGCCTTGCGCACACTCACACGATGGTGCCAAGCACGCTTGAAGGTGCAGCGCGCAAGGTGATCGGTAATTCGTTGGCCGCCGGTGGCGAAACCAACGAATGGTTCAACACATCCAAAATCATTCTCAACCGCCGTCTTGCTGCGGTCTGATCCGGCGTCCTTTCAGGATGGCGAAGCCCAATAGGAGAGTAGCATGGCAGCGCGCAAAAGCGGGAATGCAGCACCGAAGGCATCTGCATCTTCGGCGAAAAAGAAAGATCAGGAGGAAGCTGAAAAACCAGCTTCCTCCGGCCCGGTGGCGGTGAAAACCGACGCCGACACCGGTGATAGCCAGGACAAGACGGCGGGCGACGCTACTGCCGAAAACGTCGTCGATCAGGCCGACGGGCAGACGGGTGGCGAAGAAGAACAGGACACGGACAGCCAGGATGACCAGGACTTCCTGTTGCCCGAGGCGATCATGGTCAAAACCCGGCGGGGTCTTGTGACATTTCGCCGGGCTGGCCTGCGCTTTGGCCGGGAGCCGGTGACGCTGAAAACTTGCGACCTGACCGATGATCAGATCGGGGTCATTTTTGCTGAACCCAATCTCGTGGTTAAGGAAGCCTGACATGCCCTATGTCAGCGCAACCGACCTTGGCAATCGCATCGGGGCGGATCAGCTGACCCGGCTGGCCGACCGCGATGGCGACGGGGTGGCGGATACCGGCGTGATTGAGGCAGCTATTGCCGAAGCCGACGGGGTGATCGATGGCTATTTGACAGGTCGTTATGAGCTGCCGCTTTCAAACCCGCCCGCTCTTTTGACCTCTATTGCCTGCGATTTGATCCTGTATGCGCTGCATCCGTGGGGTGCACCCGAGGAGGTTCGTAATCGCCGTAATGACGCGATCAAAATGCTGCAATCGATTGCCGATGGCAAAGTTGTCCTCGATGGCCGTATCCCCAGCGACGATGAGCCGCAATGGGGGGATGCGCTGCCGGTGATGACCGATCCGCGCAGGATGGGGTTTTGAGATTATGGCGAATCCCGCACCACTGATCCGTGATCGTCTGAAGGCCGAAATACCCGAGCTTCGTGAAGTGCGCGGCGCGCTTGATCTCGCTGCGATCAGGGGCAGTCTGGTGCGGTTTCCTGCCGCCTTCGTTTTTTTGGCGGCTGATAGTGCCACACCCAATACCCGTGCGGTCGGCGCATTTGTACAGAATGTAACTGCGGATGTTGCCGTGGTCCTGTGTGTGAAGGGAGCGAATGACCCCACCGGCGAAAAGACATCGGACGAGTTGGAGGATTTGCAGGCCCAAGTCCGCACTGCCCTGATCGGCTGGGAACCGGGCAATGGTTTTGAACCGCTTGGTCTGCGACAGGGCAAAATGCTGGGTTTTAAAGAGGGCGTCGCCTTCTGGCAGGACACGTACCAGGCACGCGATGAATTTCGCGCCTGATTTTTAGGGAAAGGAGCCGGTCATGAAGGGCGGGCGGTATCAGAAAGACAGCAAGACCGGTGATGTGACGCGCATCGAGCATATGGGCAAGCCGGTCAAAAGCGAGAAACCAAAGCCGGTTGCAAAGCCTGCAAAGGACAAGGAGTAACACCCCATGAGCCTCAAATGGCGCAAGACGGTCATTCTGGCCAAGCTGGAAACGACTTACGGCACGGACGCCAGCCCGACCGGGGCGGCCAATGCGATTCAGGTTTCGGAAGCAACCGTCACCCCGCTGGCGGGCGAGGAACTGGATCGCGGGCTGATGCGTGAGACCCTGGGCTCCAGCCCGTCAATCCCGGTTGGGTCGCACGTTACCTGTGAATTTACGGTCGAGATTGCCGGTTCCGGGGTGGCGGGCACGGCCCCCGCCTTTGGGCCGTTGCTCCGCGCCTGCGCGATGGCCGAGGTTGTCGATGCTGGCGTATCTGTTGCTTACAACCCGATTTCCGAGGATGAAGAGTCGGCATCGATCTATTTCCATCGCGACGGCAATCTGTTCAAGCTGATCGGCGCGCGGGGCAATGTCACCGCTGAAATGAACGCTGACAGCCTGCCGGTGTTCAAGTTCAGCTTTACCGGGCTTTGGACGGAGCCGTCATCGGCAGCCCTGCCAACCAGTGATTTTTCGGCCTTCATTCCGGCCCTGCCGGTCAACAACGCCAACACCCCGACCTTCAATCTGCATGGCTATGCGGCGGTGATGACCGCCTTTACCTTCAATCTTGGCAATACCATCAATCATCGGGATCGCGTCAATTCCGAGGAAGTGAAGTTTTCCGACCGCAAGATGAGCGGATCGGCCACCTTTGAAGAACCGGCAATTGCCACCAAGAACTTTTATGCGTTGGCCAAGAACGCAACGCTTGATGCGCTGCAACTGGTTCATGGCACCAATGCGGGCAATATCGTGACCATCGACATGCCCAAGGTGCAGCTTAAAACGCCAAGCCAGAGCAACGAGGACGGTACCGTTCTGCTGGCTGTGGCTCTGACGCCTACACCCGATGCAGGTGATGACGAAATCACGCTCACATTCACCTGACCGCACCTGATCATTGATCTCTCAAAGCCCATTAAGAGGGCTTTCAGACCGCTTTTAATGGAGTTTCCAAAATGACTTTTGTTCTTCGCGAGAACCATACCTTCAAACGCAAAATCGAGGTGAAGGTACCAAACGACAATGGTGGTTTCACCGCACAGAGCTTTATGGCGACCTTCGATGCAATTGATAGCGAGGAAGCCGAACAGCTTTACGAAGACGCGGATACGCACAAAGACCGGGTGTTGCTGCGTCGCGTGTTTATCGACTGCGACGGTATCAAAGATGAAGAGGGCAATGTCGAAACCTTTAGCGACGATTTGCGCGAAACGTTGATCAAAATCCCCTATGTCGCCCTGCCTTTGATTACCGAATTCTGGAAAGGGTTATCGGGGCAGAAAACAAAAAACTGATTGGGGCTGCTCGCCAGTGGGCGGCAGGCGAGCAGCATTCCAGCATCGATACCGACACCCTGATTGACGATATGCGTGCCTGGGGCGCGTCAGAGGACCAGATTTCGCAATGGCTTTCACAGCAGCAAAAACAGAACAGCGAATTCGCCGTGCGGCCCGAAAACTGGCCTGCGGTGGAACTGTTTTTGGTGGCTGCAACCCAATGGCGGCTCGCGACCAATGGTGCGCCCTATGGGCTGGATTATGCCGGGGTCGAACTGGCGGCCCGGTGGGCGGAATTGAAAATCACGCCCGAGCTGTTCGCCGATTTGCGAATTATGGAACAGGCGGCAATCGCCAAATTTGCCGAGTTGCGTGCGAGGTAGGTCATGAGTGATCTGATCATCACCGCACGTTTGCGCGCCGATTCCAGGGGGTTTGTGGGTGATCTGCGCCTGTCGCGTGCGGAGCTTGACCGTTTGAGGGACAGTTCCGGTCGCGCCGGGCGGGGCTTTGACCATTTGTCAGCGCAGACCAGCAATGTGACGGGCATGTTTTTGAACATGCGCAATGCGGTTGCAACGCTGGGTCTTGGCCTTTTGGTGCGCCAAATTTACCAGACCGGCAACGCCTTTGAGGGCTATGAAAGCACCCTGCTATCGGTTGCAGGCACACATGAAAAAGCCGCTGCCGAGATGAATTATGTGCGAACCCAGGCTGACCGGCTGGGTCTCGCGCTTCAATCCACCACCGACCAATATAGCCAGGTTGCAGCAGCGGCCAAAGGCACTGTGCTGCAGGGCCAACCGGCGCGGGATATTTTTGAAGCGGTGTCGGAAGCGATGGTGGTGCTTAATAAATCATCTGCCGATACCCAGGGCGCGCTAACCGCAATCACGCAGGTCATGAGTAAAGGCACCGTTCAGGCCGAAGAGTTGCGCGGCCAACTGGGCGAGCGCATTCCCGGAGCGTTTCAGATTGCCGCGCGGGCGATGAATGTCTCGACGCAGGAACTGGGCAAGATGCTGGAACTCGGTCAGGTGACGGCGGAAGACTTCCTGCCGAAATTTGCTGCCGAGTTGCGCAAGACCTATGGCGAGGCTTTGCCATCAGCGACACGACGTGCGAGCTCCGAATGGAACCGCATGATGAATGTCATCACGGACAGCGCCAATACCGCCTACACATCGGGTTTTGGGGAGACACTCGCAACCGAAATCCGCGAGATTACGGATCTTCTGAAAAGCCCGGAGATCGAGCAGGCTGCTGTCAGTTTTGGTGAACTGCTGGCACAGGGCACCGCGCTGGCCAGCGATGGTTTGCAGTTCGTAATTCAAAACGGGCATGAGGTTTTATCCGTTCTGGCCGGTATCGCAGCTGTCAAAACCGCATCAACCCTGATCAGCATTGGGGGTGCGGCTTTACGGGCAGCGGCAGGGCTGGCCGCGTTTGCTTTTACGCCGGTCGGGGCGATCGCGATTGCGCTGGGGGTTGCAACGGCGGCTGTTGTCGCCTTTGGCGATGAGACGGTCAAGATTAACGGCAAGACCGCCACCGTGACCGATTACGTAGTTGCTGCGTGGGAGATGACGCGCGATGCCGTGGTGGCCGGTTATGGCTGGATGGCCGACGCCAGCGCGACCGCCTGGCAGGCGGCGGAGGACTATGCCAGTGGCGGCTGGTCACAAAAACTTGGCAATCTGTGGATTAAAATTGCCGAAATTGCCAAGAGCAATATCAACGCCATGATCGGGGCCTTTGTCAGTGTCGGCGACATTGGCAGCCTGCTGGTTGACGACCTGTATCTGAATTTCAAATGGCTGTTTGACGCCATTGGCAAATATTACACATGGCTGGTGGAAACCGCTGGTCAGGTCGCCGACAAGATTGGCGAATTTTTTGGCAAGACAACCGAATTTGCCAAGGAAGCCCTTAAGGAAATCGGTGTTGCCGCTGCCGAGGAGCTGGGACGCGCAGACCTTGGCGAGAAGATCAACAGGGCCGTTGAGGGCAATTTCAACCGCGACTGGCTGGCAGATGCCTGGAAAGCGAGCGCCGATCTGGCAACACCCGTGATCGATGACGTAGCGAGCCGTGCTGCCCAGCGTTATCAGAAACGCATTGCTGAAACAAAACCTGCCCCCGTTACCAAGCCAGAGCCCGGTGCCGGCATTGAGAACAATCCGGGAGGCGGGAACACCGCGCCGGTCATCACCGCCCAGCAGCAAACCGCGCACGCCAATGCGATCAAGCGTATCAAGCAGGGTTATCTGGATTTGTTGTCGCCCCAGGAGCGCAACATTGAAGCTGCGAAGCAGTGGTACGAAGAAGCCCTCAAGGGGCTTGATGCCAACCAGAAAGGCTATGCCGAATTCAAGGCGGAAGCCGACGAGGTTTACCAGTACCTGATCGAACAGGGCTCGACCGACTGGCAGGCGGGGTTAAAGCGGGGCCTGCGCGAGATCGGCGAAGAAGCCAGCGATATGGCCAGCCAGACCGAACGCGCTTTGACAAATTTCAACCGGGCGGGAGAAAACGCCTTTGTCGGCCTGACGCGCGGCACCAAAACCTTCTCGCAGGCCTTTGGCGACATGGCTGACAGCATTATCAATGACATTTTGCGCATGATCTACCAGCAGCAAATTGCCAAGCCGATTGCCGGTTTTGCCAGTGATTTTCTGACCAGTTTTATTGGTGGTTTCAGCTTTGGCGGTACGACGAATTTCGACAGCACATCTGCACATTACAATGGTGGTCGCACCGGGGTGAATACATCGGCGATCGGGTCTTTCCATTCCGGCGGCATGGCACGTAATGGCGGGGAAAACCCGCGTATGCTGCCCCATAGCCTGTTTGACAATGCCCCGCGTTTTCATACTGGCCGTATTCCCGGCCTGAAACCGGGCGAGCTTGCAGCGGTGCTTAAAGACGACGAGGAAGTCCTGACTGCGGACAATCCGCGGCACATTTTCAATGCTGGCCGGAGCGGCTCAATCGGCGGAAATACCGGCATGATTATGCTGGAACCGAAATTCGAGGTCACGCTTGAAAACCAGACCGGGCAGGAGATGGCGCAGCCGACGGTGGAAAGCCGAGGCACGAAGAATGGTGCGCAGCAGCTTTATATCCTGCTGAAACCGATGATCGCCAATGACATTGCCAATGGCTCGCTCGGCAAGCAAATCGGCTCGCAATTCAATACCTCTCAATCATTGATCAACAGGTGAGACATGGTTGAAAGCTATCCCGCATCTCTTCCATCCGACCCGCTGATCAATGGCTATCGCGAAAGCTGGGTTTCCAACTTTTTTGAAAGCAGTACGGATAGCGGTAAGCCGCGCCGCATGAAGCGGTACACAAAACCGCCTCGCCAGTCTTTGACCGTGACGGTACCGATGAAACGCAGCGAGGTTGCGATTTTTGAGACGTGGTTTTGGGAGACGCTGGAGGGTGGGCTGTTGCCGTTTTCTTTCCTTCATCCGCGCCGCAACACGCTGCTGACCTTCTGGTTTCGCAAGGATGCCAACCCTGATCCCAAACCGGTCAAAAACGGCCAGGAATGGGAAGTGACATATGAGCTGGAGTTTGAACGTGGTTGAGAAAATTGGTCGTTTAAGCCCGGAAGCCACCAAGGCCGTGCAACAGCAGGAGATTGACGAGGTTTTCCTGACCGCGCTTGACATTTCGCATCCCGAAATGGCCGAGACCCTGCATGTGATCAACAACACCGAGGATCTCGAACGTCTTGGCAAAACCTATGTTGCCTTGCCGTTTGATTTGAACCTGCCCGATGAAACGGCGGATGAAATGCCGCGCATCGATCTGGCGATGTCAAATTTTCCCGATGATAACGGGCAAACCCCGATTGCGGACGCGATTGAAACCATGTCGGTTTCACCCCTGTTTTCCCTGTCGGTCTTTTCGGCTGCACGCCCCGATGTGACCGAATATGGCCCCATCACGCTGGAGCTTGAGCAAGCCAGTTATGACCAGGGCGAGATCAAGGGCACCCTTGTGATGGACCCGCATATGACCCGCGAACCGCATCCCAAAGACAGTTGGGATGCCTCGATTGCACCCAACATTTTCACGAGAAAGGTCTGATCATGATTGTCGGGATCAGCCCCTGGGCAAGGAAATATGTCGGCATTCCCTTTGCCAAACGCGGACGGGGTTTTGACGGGGTGGATTGTTATGGGTTGCACTGGTTGATTGAAAAAACCGAGGCTGGGAATGAATTGCCCCTGCTTGATTACGCCTTCGAGCCGCGCGATGTGCGCGGCATTTCCCGGTTGTTTGCCGGGGAAATGCCGCTCTGGCACAAGCTCGATGCGCCGAAAGATCGCTGTGTGGTGATGTTGTTGACCGGCGGTGTGCCTTCGCATGTCGCGGTGGTTTGCGGCGACGGCCTGATCATTCATGCCGATGATGACGCCGGTAGGGTCATTTGTGAGCGTCTGGCCGCCCCGGCATGGCCGGAAAGCCGCAT
This sequence comes from Thalassospira marina, assembly GCF_002844375.1. NCBI lineage: Bacteria > Pseudomonadati > Pseudomonadota > Alphaproteobacteria > Rhodospirillales > Thalassospiraceae > Thalassospira > Thalassospira marina. The sequence continues at coordinate 3,363,570 of NZ_CP024199.1, forward strand.
TGAGGGGTTTTATGCCTTTGAAGGAGGGGCGTGATGGGGTCAGGACTTTTGTGCGCAGCCTACTGCCCAAGCATAATCACGATCAATGATGCTCTCAATTTTGTGCCACATCTCGATTTTGGTGCTATTTGGCGTGACCTGCGTAAATTGAGCAACTCCATACCAAGTGCCGTTAGTCGCGTAAACGTGCTCCGCAACCTTGCGTTCTGTGTAAATGTGGCCACGGCCACCATACATGTACGGCGTATAACACCTGAAAACATCCTGGTAGTTACCATCGACAATTGTTGTTCGGTGATAAGAGCTTGCCTTCAAATCTTGAAGGCTATTTGCCCCGCAGGCCGTCAACATCAAAAGGCACATAACAGTAATCAAACTTCGCATTTCAACGCCCCTTTTTTGAATTTGTTGTCAAAGACTATTCAGGGTTGCGAGGGCTGTCATGTCTAAAATCCCCGAGCAGATGAACAACCTGCAAAATCAGACTATTCGCGTTCTTGCGAGCAAATCTGTTTTTAATCCGATGCCAGTCGAGCATGTCTTGCCAGCACAGGGCAAAACCATTGCCGAGATGCTGTGCGAGATGCGCCAACGTGGTGAGATTGATGAACTCTTAATCGATGACCAGGCACGTCCGCTCGGTGGGCTTGACGTGCAGGTCTGGCTCGGCGACTGGAATATTTCATCGGCGCAAATGCTGATCCCCGCCGAGCTGTGGTATCGTGTGCGGGTTAAGCCGGGCATGTCGCTGGCTGTGACCTTGCGGCCCGGCAAAGGCGGTGGTGGCAAGAGTCCGGTACGCATCTTACTAACCATCGTCGTGATCGCGGTTTCGATTTACACAGGTGGCGCAACTGCTGGATGGGCCGCAGGAGCAGGTTATGGCCCTGCTGCCTCTGCCGCCATTGGTGCTGCTGCCGGTGCCGCCGTCACAGCTGTTGGCAATATCCTGATCAATTCGATTGCACCACCCCCGACCGCCAATATTTCGGCGGCACGCGGTGATTTCAGCCGCAATACGGAAAGTCCCACATGGTCGCTGGATGGCGTTGCCAACGACCCCGATCCCTATGGCCCGATCCCGCAGCTTTTTGGCATCAAGCGCATCACGCCGCCGCGCGTGACGGAGTTTTTTACCGAAAATGTCGGCGATGATGTTTATGCCCGCGTCACGCTGGGCTGCGGCTATGGACCAATGCGGTTTTCCGAGCCGCGTTTTGGCACCACCCCGGTGGCGAATTTTGAAAATGTCGAGCTTGAATATCGTGAAGGCTGGATGGAGGATGCGCCATCAACCCTGTTTGCCGATCAGCCGCAGACCGACAATTATAACATTCGCATCACCAACCAGAGCCCGGTGATTGTCGAGAGCCGCGAGGCCGACGAACTGGTGATTGACTATGCCTGCACCGGGCTGGTCTATTTTGACGACAACGGTAATCGCCAGAACCGCACGGTCGAAGCCAAGATCGACATCAAGCGCCTTGATGTCGATGAGGAATATGTCTCTGCCCCCAGTTCGGCGGCCCCCACGGAAGCGAGCAGCTTTCTCACCCGTGTTTTCGTGCCCGCTGGTGAACGCTGGGCGGTTTACCGCACCGACTACCCGGTGAACGGTCCCGTTACGATCACACTTTTTTCGCGCGCAGGCTCTTATTTCGGCTCTCACCCGTTAGCGGGTTATCAGTATCAGGTCTATGTGCGTACCTACGATCCGGATCGCAATGATCTGGTGGGGGTCATATTTCCCTCAAGTTTTATCATGGTCTGGCAAAGCAGCCAGATTGCCCCCGGCGGGTCGCAGACCCATACGATCACCCCTCCCGTCGGGAAACGTCTCGAAATAGCCGTGCATCTTGGCACCTATTGGGTGACGGTGCCACGGGGCACACCTTCGAAATGGATACCGAACAATTTCCCCGCGTCTGATCCCGACTGGATGATGTATGACGATCCCGAGATCAGCTATATGACGTCGGCGCCCAACATTGAACGCATCAGCCTGTCGATGACGGCGGCCAGTGAGAATTCGGTGCGCCGGTCGGTACGGATACCACTGCCGTCGCACGGGCGGTACGCGATCCGCACAAGGCGGTTAACGGCTGATAGCGACAGCCCGCGTGTCCGCGATGATCTGTATATCACGGCGGTGAAAAACATCCTCCACAAACCGCCAATCAGCAAAAAGGGCATTGCCACCATCAGCTTTCGCGCCAAGGCGGGGGATCAGCTTCAGGGGCTGCTGGATCGTTTCAGTGTCAGGGCGTCGCGCTTGCTCCCGGTTTATGACCGCGACACACAAACATGGGACTGGAAGGAAACCAAAAACCCGGCATGGGCAGCACTCTGGTGCCTGATGGGTGAAGCGGTGGCCCAGCCTTGCGGGGTCGAAAAGATCGACCTGCCGATGTGGCTGGGCCTGGCCGATTTTTGTGCCCGCAAGCCCCCGCATAGCGATCTGCCCGATGCCATCGACCCGGAATCGGAAGACACCGCCTATTTTCGCTATTGCGGCTATTTCCGGGATCGTCGGGCGGCAACAAGGCGCGCCCAGGACATACTGTCGTCGTGTCGGGCACAACTGGTAATGATTGCCGGGAAATATTCCGTGGTGTGGGAAGACCCGGAGCCGGTGCGCGTTTCCTATCTTGGCCCGGAAAACTGCCAATCACTGACCCGCAAACGCACCTTTGTTAATTTGCCGCATGGCTTGCGGGTGCAATGGCGCGACATGGCCGAAAACGACCGTGAACTGATTGTCTATCGCGATGGCTTTGACGCCAATAACTCAACTCTGTTTGAAGTCCTTCAGCTTGAAGGCTGTGACGGCGATGACATGGCCTGGCGCGAAGGCCGTTACTGGTTTGCGGTTGCCCGGTTGCGGCAAAAAACCACCACCGCGATTGTTGGCCACGAGCATTTGCGCTTTGGTCTGGGCAGTATGGTTGGTGTCAGCCACCCGGTGCCCAAAATCGGGGTGGCCAGTGGGCGCATTAAAGCGGTTTCCCATGATGAAATGGGGAACGTGACCTCCGTAACGCTCGATCAGCCCGTACCCTTTGACGGGGAGCATGATTATTGCGTTCGCATGTGGCTGGCCAAGGGCGGCACGGCATATAGCACCGTCACGCATGAAACCGGTGAATATGTCACACTCACGCTCGATAACCCGGTCGCCCCGCGCGATTTTGCAGATCCCGAAAGTGCTCCGGTCGCGGGCAATTACTTTCAGTTCGGCATTGTCGGTTACGAACTGCGCGACATGCTGGTCAAGAATATCGCCCGGCATGATGATTTTCATGCGCTGGTCGAACTGGTGGACGCCGCCCCCGAAATCCACCTTGCCGATCAGGTCGTGATCCCTGACACCGTGCAACCACCGCAATCAGGCGACATTTCGCCCCCGGCGGCGGTGATTGACCTTTCCGTAAGCGAAAAGGTCGTGCGGCTGGGCAATGTCACCCAAAGCAGCCTGGTCGTTTCATGGCGTCCCGCCGAGGGCCGTCTGGTCTCAAGCTATCAGGTTTATTATGCTCTGAAGGATGAAAGCCCGATCTTTTACGCCCCGGTTACGACAGCCAAAATAACCATCCCGGTCGAGCTTCAGGGCAAACAATATCAGGTTTGGGTGGTGGCGGTGTCACCATCCGGCAACCGGCTGTCGATCAATGAGAGTGCCAGCGAAACCCTGTTTGTCTCGGGCCAGCTTCCCAAACCGGCAACGCCATCGAATGTGCGGCTGGCCTTTGCCAATGGCTCGGCCACGATCAGCGTCGATCCGCAAAATGATGCCGATCTGTTTGAGTTGACGATTGCCACACCGGTTTCCGCCGGGGCCTCGCTGGGCGGTAGCCTTGCCGCCTCGCAAACCGTGCAATTTGCCGGTACGACAGCGACCGTGCCAGTGCCGCTGGCAGGCACGTATCATTTCACCCTGCGCGCGGTGAATTTTCAGGGCACTGCATCGGATGCCATTGATCGCAGCCTGACGCAAAACCGTGCCTGGGCACGCAATGCGGTGGCCAGCTTCCCGGTTTCAACCGACGGCGGAGCCTTCACCGGCTCGATTGGCCGTACCGATAGCAACCAAATCCGCCGCCCGTCGATTGTTGGCACCGCCTGGTCAATCCCGGATGGCTCCAACGACATCGAGGTCTTTAACGGCATGTGGGATTTAAAGGAAGTTTCCCCTTCTGATCTCGCCAGTCTGCCCCCGGCATGGTTTGTCGGCCCGCGCCTGACGGAAGCCGCCGAATGGCAATCCGACATTATCGATTTCGGCGAGGATTTGACGGGCGTCTGGTGGTCTGATCAAAAAGCGGAGATCGTTGATTTTAGCGGGGTCATCAACTGGGCCGACGTACCGCCCGCCGTCCTGGCCACCCGCAGCCCGTCCGTGCTCAAACCTGACAACGCCACCATTGGTGTGGTGCTGGAACTGGGCATGGAGCCGGATTTAAGCGATGCCCGGCCCGTCATCGGTCATTTTGAAGGCACGGCGCGCTATGGCCACATTCGGGTCTCAACCCGCTCTCAAAGCTGGGTGGTCGAGGCCTATGCCTCTGACATGACCATCCATTGTGATGCACCCGACGAGGTTGATGCAGGCAGCGGTATCATCGCCCTCGATGACATGCCCCAGGACGTCAGTTTTGCCCGCAAATTCGCCGTCGTGCCCACCGTTGTGGTGGTGGCCGAAGAAGACGGCACGGCAAAACTGATCAGTAATTCAGTCACCAAAACAGGTTTTCAGGTCAGCGGTGTAACCGGCACCCGCTTTACCTGGCATGCGCAAGGAGTGGTTTAACAATGGCATTTGATCCCAACCTACCGAACACGCAGCAGCAGGATCTCGAGAGTGTCCTTGGCGCTATTCGGGGCAATGAAAACAATCTGAATGACCGCATCAAGGCACAGGAAGACCTGTCGCTGGCCACGACCAAAAACGAGGTCACGGCCGCACGCGGATCGCGCGCGACCCTGAATGAGCGCCTGAATGTCGCGCTTGATGCGCAAGGCAATGTCAAATTTGACAGCCTGAAAAACATGACATGGATCGCCTCGGGTGACGTGCCGACTTACGTCAACGCCCAGAGCTTCACCGTACCGGGCGATCAGACGACCAAATACCTGTCGGGCCTTGTCCTGCGCCTGATGCACGGCACCACCCAAATCCATAGCGTGGTGTCGGTGGCGTCCTACGTGGCCGGGACCGATAAAACCACGGTCAGCCTTCAGCAAACATTGCTGACACCGGCCCTGTCCTCAATCCTGATCGGTTTAGCGTCACTTGGGGAGGTGCTTTATGAGGAAGCATTGCTCAAAGCCATTCCGACCGAACCGGCATGGCGGAGCGAAACGCCTCCCTGCCTGTTTGATCTGGCTGTTCCGGGACAACCGCTGGACGCGCCTTTTGAATTTTCGCGGCCCGGTAAAGGCATTGGATTCAATGCACGCGGCCAATACACAATGGTCGAAAATGGCACGCAGCGTGATTGGTTCGACCCGGAAACCCAAGAGTATAAGGGGAAATTGACCTTACCGGCTTACCGCAGTTCATGCGCGAACTGGAACGCTACCCCGACAGATTTAACCGGCATTCAAGGGCCTTATGGTGATGCAAACGCCATTGTGAGTGTTCAGGATGATGCCGAAGAACTGGGCAAAATTCACATTCTGAAACAGTTGCTGCGCGAAGGCACCTTAAACGGGAATGTTTTCAAGGTGGATAACAGCTTGGGAAGCTCGTCTGTTTTCGTGTTGGTTGATGGGAACACGGGTTCCCCCGGCGCAGTAACGACAATCTCCGCATGGTGCCGTACCACCAATGGCGGCAGAGTTGATATGGCCGGTGGTTTTGGCGCTCAAAACTTCACAAACACTGGGTACGAACGTATTCACAAAACTGTGGATTTGCCTGACAATAAATCAGGTAAGTGCGCAATTATCGCGGAGGCGGGATCGACTGTTTGGTTCATCCTTAATCAGTGCGAAGTCAGTGCGGCTCCGTCATTTGTCCCTGTTATTACGCAGGGCGCGGCTGCTGTAACCACTGCGGATGTTTTGACCATAGGCCCTGTCGAAAGCACTATCGTATTTGACCAGGATTTCACTGCATCGATTAATGGCGTTTTTCCTGTAAACGACTGTGTAATTTCCCAAGATGAGACGCGCGGGCTGGTTGTTTTCAGTCCTACGACCGGGGCAGTCATCGCGGGTATCGACGTGCCTGCTTCATGGCAGGGCAAGCGTTTTCGTCTGCTATTTAATGCAGATAATGGCTATTCCCGATCATTTCATTTCATCGGTGCGGGTGGCGTCAAATTGGGACACAGGCAAATCAATCCCGGTTATGCAGGTGACATCACCATTCCATACGGCACGCTTGAACTGCATCTGCGTGCTGACAGCGTGGCGTCAAATACCGATATTCATTGGGCAGACCTAAAGTTGACCGAGCTGATCCCTTTTGAAGGATGGGATAGCAACGCGAAGGGCCATACATTTTTAATCGACGCGTTCAGTCCGCTTGGAACTGACAGTGCGACCAATCTAATGCAGGTCTACGACGACACAAACACAAACACGATTGAAATATACGAGTTTCGACACGGGGACGTCAAAGATATCCGGTCGAGCTACCGCGTCGGTACAGACCGTCTTTTTTGTGACACGACCGCTGATGCCAGCGATGAACTGACAGTATTGCGCACCGAACATGAAACACTTTCGGTAAAAAGTGCGAGCTCACCTTTGCAAACTACTTCCGCTGAAAATAGATATCCGCCAGGTCTATGTCGGATTTTATTCGGCAAGCTGTGGTGGGGGCCGCAGAGCGAACTCACCATCAAAAGGTTCGCGGTATACAATCTTCCCCTTTCTGACAGTGACCTAAACGCAATGGTGACGAAATGATTTCTCCACTGAACCTTGACCTGTGCCTTATTGCCGCAAGCGAGGCCGCAATGATTGCCGCCCTGTCCACCACCGTAACCAATGAACAGACCGGCGAAACCCAATCAGACAGCCTGTTTCACGACGGGCAGAACTGGATCGCCGCCACCCACGAATGGCAGTTGGTGCCGATTGGCCGGTTGCAAATCACCCAGCCGGAAATGGATGAAGCCGGGAACATCGTGACACCCGCGCAAATCGATAATCGCTTTCACATGAATGTGCTCTGCAATGACCGCATTCACGCGATTATCACCGCCTTTGATCAGGCGCATTTCGATGCGACCGGCGAACACCTGTTGATTACCCCTAACAACCAGCTTGTGAGGTGGGCGTGAAAATGAAACACGATCTCCGACAGACGCTTGAGCTGTGCTTTAAAAAATTCGCGACAAAAGCACAGGGGACAAAGGCAGATGGTGCGGTTCAGTCTGAACCGGGTCAGGTTCTGGCGACAGTCAATGACACTGCGCCAACCTCTCCCGGTACATGGGAGTTGATCGGCACCACCACGGTAACTGCGGCAGACACTACCGAAACCACCGTCTATCACTGGAAACGCACGGCGTAGGGGGGAGAAATGACAGACAAAGCGTTTGGCCGCTGTTTTGCCCCGTATGCCCTGCTTTGCGGCCTGATGGCCGGGCTGCTTGCCCTTGCGGGCTGCGACCCGGAACTGCCACCACCCGGCGGACGGCCTATCACATCGGGCAGCCACGCGCCGCTGCATGGCGCGACCGAGTTTTGCGCCCGCAACCCGGAGGCCGATCAATGCAGCTAAAACTCACCCGACCGCTATGGGGCATTATTAAAGATGTTCACTGGCAGGCCCGCACCGGCTTTGACTACCGCGCGGACATCGACAAGTACCACAAGCAGGAATATTGGAGCATTCCCGATAACAAACGACCTGAAGGGGATTGCGAGGATTTCGCCCTGTGGTGCTCGCAAAACCTGATCAAAAAAGGGATCGCCTGGCAACACCAGGCGGTGGCGTACTGCCAAACCGAAACCGGCACCGGCCACCTTGTTCTCATGATCAACACGGATCGCGGGGTTTATGTGCTTGATAACCGCCAGGACAGCGTTATGGGCTATGCCGACCTCGCCAGCACCTATCACTTCATCGCCCAAAGCCAGTGGGGCAAGTCGATGGATCAGGCGTGGGTGAGGATTGAGGATAAAATTACCCCTGTCTAAAAAGGCGGGGGTCAGGGTGTTGACGCACCCTGAACCGGGAGGGTCAAGCTCCCACGACAAAAATCGCCCCGCCCACCGTTGCAACGGCGCGGCCAGATTAAAGCCTGTAAAACCAATGTCTACACAAACAGTTAAACCCGTGCTTCCGGTTGCCCCCTATCTTGGGGGCAAACGCAACCTCGCCAAGCGTTTGGTGGCAATGATCGATCAGATCGATCACACCACGTATGCAGAGCCTTTTGTGGGTATGGGCGGCGTATTTTTGCGCCGAATCCGGCAACCAAAGGCTGAAGTCATCAATGACATAAACCGCGAACTGGCCACCTTTTATCGCATCCTCCAGCGCCACTACGTGCCGTTTATGGAGATGATGCGCTTTCAGATTACGACCAGGGCGGAGTTTGAACGCCTAGTCAAAACCGATCCGACCACATTAACCGACCTCGAACGCGCCGCCCGTTTCCTTTATCTTCAGCGCACAGCGTTTGGTGGCAAGGTTTCGGGCCGCAATTTCGGGGTGTCGGTCGAACGACCGGGACGGTTCGACATCACCAAGCTGGGGCCAATGCTCGATGATCTGCATTCGCGCTTGTCGGGTGTGGTGATTGAATGTTTGCCTTATGGTGATTTCATCACGCGCTACGACCGTGCAGAGACGCTGTTTTATCTCGACCCGCCCTATTTCGGGGGCGAGAACGATTACGGGAAAAACGTCTTTGAACGGGCTGATTTTGAGAGACTGTCAGAGCTTCTAAGAGGCCTCTCGGGGCGCTTTATTCTGTCTCTTAACGACGTGCCAGAGATCCGTGAAATCTTTGCCGGGTTCTCAATTGAGGCCACCGAGGTCAATTATTCAATTGCCAGACGGGCTGAAAGCCGTCGTGCGTTTGGTGAGCTGATCATTTCCAACATCTGACACAAAAAAGCCGGGGCGATGATGCCCCGGCGGTTCTTTTGCATTGTAAATCGGGTTATTTGCCTTTGGCCGTGCTCTGCGCCCCTGCTTCATAGGCGCGGCGCAAGGCGGCTTTTAAGCCCCATACAGCAACATCATGAAAATCTTTGCTGTCATGCCCTTTGGTTTCGAGCGTGTTGATAAACAACTCGTCGCGGGCGATCTGTTCAAAAAGCTGGTTCAAATCATTCATCTTTATGCTCCTGGTCGCTGGTCTTTATCATTTGCGGTAATGACAGTACCGCTCCGTTCGCGATGGATTGCCAGTCCAAAGAGAGCAAAGATTTTGCGAAGTTGGCTTATCCTATGAATGAGTGGATAAGCGACGAAAAAGCCGGGGCAATGCCCCGGCCAGGCTCAAAGAAACGGGTTTATTTTGGCTGTCTGTGCAGGGCGAGAACCGTGCCATGAATGCTTTGGGCGGCGCTGATCAGCCCTTCAAAATCCGCCAGCGCCCCGACCGCGCCGTTTTGGTTGTCGTTTTTGATCGCGCTTTCGGCCTCCGCCGCTGCGGCAGCGAGCTGTGCGAGTATGTCATTCATTGCGCTGATATTGGCGGCGATTGCGGTTTTGTATGAAGCAGTCATCTTTCTGTCCTTGGCTGGGTTGCGTTAAGGACAGTACCGCTCTCTTCGCGCACGATTGCCAGTCGAAAGAGAGCAACAATTTTGCGAAGTGCGGCTGGCTAAAAAATCAGGTAAAAAAGAGAGCACAGCAGTGGAAACCGCTATGCTCCAATTTTAAACGGCGAACGCTCCAAATCCAAATGGCGCGCTACAACGGGGTGGGTCAGGGGAACCCACCCCGTTTGGGGACAGATGGTCTTGGGGAGACCGACCGAACACGGAAAAGACCGTGGGGGATGTGAATACCATCAGGGGGATGGTGGTATTCCGGTCCCGGTGGTTGGTGAGGGAGGGCACCGCACCGGTACATCGCGTTCGGTAAGGATCAATATGCCCCGTGAATACGGCAAGAAAACCGGGTGCTTTGGGCCATTTCATGCCGTTTTGGGGCAATTTTGTGCCGCAAACAGCATTTGCCCGCGCGCAACTATTCCCATGGATAAAGCCCTATCAACTCTGCGCGATTCTTGAGGATACCAACGCCTTTGAAGGCACCCAGAATCGCCCAAACGGGCTGATCACGAATCATACCGGAATTTACATGCCCATCCGCTGCCTGGAAGCATCACTACGCCCCGTATCCACCCGATCACCACAGATACCATTTTCATCCATCATCAGGTGATGGCAAAGCAGCTCTTTGCATTGGTTGTCCTGCCCCGCACACACAAAAAAGAAAAGCGAAGCAGGTTGGGGTTCCTGCTTCGCCATTTCTTGGGGACAGATGGTCTTGGGGAGACCATGCGAACGCGGAATTTGTGACCCTGGGAGCGATGGCTTTCTTGGGGGACTTGCCATCGGGTCGCCGGCAATGGTGAGGGAGGCACCAAGCCGAATGTCATCGCGTCCGACAAGTAGGAATATGCCCCGCGATTGCGGCAGGAAACACGGCCAGTCAGGGCCATTTCGTGTCAATTTAAGTCAGAATTGTGTCAAACCCACCTGCCCGGCACGTATTTGCTTCAAGCATTAAAAAAAACGAGACAGGTCGGGGGAACCTGGCTCGCTTTTTTTGGGGACAGATGGTCTTGGGGAGACCAGTCGAACCTGGGAGCACATAGCCTGTGGGGTGCAGAGCGTTGTTGGGGACAACGATATCAGGCTTGGCGATTAACGAGGGAGGGGCGCATCGCCATCTGGTGCTGTGTTCGACAGTTATAACTATGGCGAATGATTACGGCACGAAAACCAGCCACTTAAGGCATTTTCGGGGCAAATTATGGCAGTATGAACAAAATTGTTTTCGGTATGAATCCCCCTGCTTTGCCCAACATCACCGAAAAAAAAGAGGGCGGGGAATGCCCGCCCCCATTTTGGGGTCTAACGGTCTTGGGGAGACCTGTCAGCTTTCGGCATATATTGGCTCTCGCACGGGGGGACGAAGAGAGCGAGCCGGAGACGATTGAGGGGGGACAGAATGTTCCGACTGTGTGCCGCTGACAGGATTGAACCTGACAGATGAATAAGGCTGGAAAACAGGCCGGTTGTGGCAATTTCAGGGCAAATTGCGTCGCCAATATGGCGAAATGCTTATTAAGCTAAAAATGGAACTACCTAACTAATTGTACTATCATAGCATATCAAAACAGGCATTCAATTATCTATTGCTGCCCTGCCCGTTTACCGCCCATTGGTCGTAACGGTGCCAGGCAGGATAATACAAAATAGCCTGATCCATATTTTGCCAGATACCCGATAAAATCATCCGCCACCGCTAACTTATGGCAGACCGCATATTTGGAATTTGGGCATCTGACACCGGCATGACTTTGAAATCACCTGATGCGTCCTCGCAAAAAGGAGAAAACCGTGCCTCCCTCATCCGCTATTTCCCAAACCGGTTCCGCAACTTCCCAATCTGGCCTGTCAGGCCATTCTACGCAGCCACCGCGCTGTGCAGCACTTGTTGGCCCCTATTCATCGGGCAAAAGCAGCCTGCTTGAAAGCCTGCTGGCCTTTTCTGGCACCCTGCACCGAAAAGGATCCATCCGCGAGGGCACGACCATCGCCGATAGCAATGCCGAAGCCCGCAGCCGACAAATGAGCATTGAGCCGACGATTGCCAGAACCACCTATCTTGACGAAGAATGGCATTTCATTGATTGCCCCGGTTCGGTCGATTTCGCGCAGGACAGCCGCGACGCCGTGATGGTGTGTGACGTTGCCATTGTCGTTGTCGAAGCAGACAGTGAAAAAATGGTCACGGCCGCACCGATCCTGCAATTTCTGGATCACAACCGTATTCCGCATCTGGTTTTCATCAACAAAACCGATAATTCAGGCTGCCGTATCCGCAACAGCCTTGCCGCCCTGCAGGAACTGACAAGCCGCCCGCTGGTTTTGCGCGAAATCCCCCTGCGTGACAAAGGCGAAAACGAAGCCATTACCGGCTTTGTCGATCTGGTATCCGAGCGGGCCTATGAATATTGCGAAGATGGCAGCCCGTCGCGCCTGATCGCCCTGCCCACCCAAAACCGGACTGACGAAACCAGCGCCCGCGACACCCTGCTTGAACAGCTTGCCGATTTTGACGACAGCCTGCTTGAACAAATCCTCGATGACCACACTCCGGCAAATAACGATATTTACGCAAGCCTTGGCCGCGATCTTGCCGATGATCTGATCGTGCCGGTCTTTTTTGGTTCTGGCGAACATGATCATGGCATTCGCCGCCTGTTCAAAGCACTGCGCCACGAGGCCCCGGGGCCGGAAGTTGCTGCCTACCGCCTGGGCATTGACCCGTCATCAGGCAATTGCGCCACCCAGATTTTCAAAACATTTCACCTGCCCCACGAGGGCCGGTTTTGCATTGGCCGTGTTCTGGCCGGTACATTGCGCCAGGGCGATGCATTGGGGCAGGACCACGCAACGGGCCTTTGCACCCTGTTTGGCAACCGTCATGATAAAATCGACCAGGCGCAAACAGGCTGTGTCATTGGCCTGCCACGCATGAACCATGCCCGCACCGGTATGCTTCTGGGCGCACAGGGGCAATCATCGCTGGACCTATGGCCAGCCCCGTTACCCCCGCTTTATCAATTGGCACTGGTGGTCAACAAACCGGGCGATGATGTCAAACTCAACGAAGCCCTGCGCCACTTATGCGAACAGGACCGATCCCTTTCCGTTATGCATCATGACCAAAGCGGCCAACTGGTTTTGCAGGGCCAGGGCGATATCCACCTGCAACTGGTATTGGCCCAGCTTGCCGAACGCTATCATCTTGATATCGGCACAATGGCGGTTGCCACCGGTTTTCAGGAAACCATCCGCACCGCGTTCGAGGCCCATGGCCGCTATAAAAAACAAAGTGGCGGCCACGGCCAGTTTGGCGATGTCAAATTAACTGCCCGCCCGCTTGCCCGCGGTAGCGGGTTTGAATTTGTCGATGCCATAGTGGGCGGTGCTATCCCCCGGCAATATATTGGCGCGGTTCAAAAAGGCATCGTCGATGCCCTGCGCACCGGCCCGCTGGGTTTTCCTGTTATTGATTTGCAGGTCACCCTGACCGATGGCGCCTTTCACGCCGTTGACAGTTCCGACCAGGCCTTTCAAATGGCCGGGCGCCTTGCAATTGCCGACGGGCTGAAAAATGCGGGCACAACCCTTTTGGAACCGGTTGATAGCGTAACCTTTATTGTGCCGGTCAGTTGCACATCCAGGGCACAACGCCTGATCAGTTCACGCCGTGGTCAGATCCTGGGTTTCAATGCCCGTGAAGGCTGGCCGGGATGGGATGAAATCCAGGCGAACATGCCCGGCAGCGAAACCCGCGACATGATCCTGGAATTACGTTCCATTACACTGGGCACCGGGTTTTTCACCCGCGAATTTTCCCATATGCAGGAAATTTCAGGCAAGGCCGCCGATGCCGCCCTGAAACGCGAAGCATGAAACGCGGCTTTGCCGCCCAGTAATAGATTTGATCTATCTTCAAACATTAAAGTACTGATTGGCATTATCTTTTGTCGTGCAACATAATGTCGTCATCACACAGAAACATGTGGCGCAAGCCCGAACGAAAGCCAGGAGAACATCATGCAGATTGATATTGGTATTAACGAACAGAACCGTACCGAAATTGCATCGGGTCTTGGCCGGGTGCTGGCGGATTCCTATGCCCTGTATCTGAAAACACACAATTTCCACTGGAACGTGACGGGGCCGATGTTCCAGACCCTGCACACCATGTTTGAACAGCAATATACCGAACTTGCCACCGCTGTTGACGAACTGGCCGAACGTATCCGTTCCCTTGGCGCCTATGCACCGGGCAGCTTTTCCGCCTATTCCGAGCTTAGCTCGATCACCGAGGAAAAAGGTGTTCCCGCCGCCAAGGAAATGATCAAGCAGCTGGTTGAAGGCCACGAAACCGTGATCAAAACCGCCCGCGCACTTTATCCGCTATGTGATGAAGCCGACGATGATGCCACGGCCGACCTTCTGACCCAGCGCATCCAGACCCATGAAAAAACCGCCTGGATGCTGCGTTCGCTTCTTGAAGGCTAAGCAAACCTGCAATTCACACCCTGATATTGGCTTTAACAGGCCGAATGAACGGTCCCGCCAGATGGCGGGGCCGTTTTTTATTCATCCCATCTGGGACATTTTACGTATCAGGTAGAGCAGGCTCCGACCAAAACCTCACCCGCCCCTCACCGAGGCGTGACTTGCCCAAATCGCTTTTTGGCGGAATTCTAGAAAGCAACGGCGTACGCCAATTGTAGTGAACAGGAGAAGACCAATGCTGATCAAACGCAAGCGCGGCTGGGAATTGCCAGAAAGCGCGGTGACGCCGGAAGCGATTTATCGCAATCGCCGCAATTTCATCAAGGGCATTGCGGCAGGCACCCTTGGCGCGGCAGCAACGGCCCTTCCTGTTGGCCGTGCCTTTGCCCAGGCCGCCATGCCCGATGGTGACCTTTACCCTGCCAAACGCAACGATGCCTATAAGGTTGACCGCGACATAACCCCCAAGGCCAAGGCAACCGGCTATAACAATTTCTATGAATTTGGCTCGCACAAATTCATTGCCGAGGCCGCACAGGCCCTCAAGACATCGCCCTGGACGGTCAAAATTGATGGCATGGTTGAAAAACCAATGGAAATCGATTTCGAAGACCTCGTGCGCAAAATGCCGCTGGAAGAACGTGTCTATCGTTTCCGCTGCGTTGAGGCCTGGGCCATGACCGTGCCCTGGACCGGTTTCCCGCTGAAGGCACTGGTTGATTTTGCCAAACCGATGTCAGGCGCAAAATATATCGAAATGGAAACCGCCTCGCAGGAAGATACCATGCCGGGCCTTAAACAGTTCTGGTATCCGTGGCCCTATGTCGAAGGCCTGACGATGGCCGAGGCCACCAATGAACTGACCATGATCGCCACCGGCCTTTATGGCGAACCCATTCCCAAACAGAACGGCGCGCCGCTGCGTTTGGTAACACCCTGGAAATACGGCTTTAAAAACATCAAATCGATTGTGCGCTTTACCTTCACCGACAAACGCCCGGTCGGTTACTGGGAACGCATCGCCGACAACGAATATGGTTTCTGGGCCAATGTGAACCCCAAGGTTCCCCATCCGCGCTGGAGCCAGGCGCAGGAACGCCTGCTGTCCAATGGCGAGGAAGTCCCGACCCAGCTTTATAACGGTTATGCCGATTATGTTGCCGATATCTATAAAGGCATGGATGACGAAAAACTGTTCATGTAATCGCCATTTCGCGTTTTAAACGCATGGCTGCTTTGTAAGGGTCGGCTTTGTGCCGGCCCTTCGTTCTGGTTTATGTTGCGCGCAATCCCCACAACCGGAACGGAGGGTTCCTTCATGCCCGACGCATCACTGGCAAATCTTTTTGCCGCACTTCCCGACGCCAAAAACAGCGAAATCTTTGACGAAATCCTGCGCTCGCCCTGCCTGCGCATCGAACGGATCGTTTCACACGGCCAATCCTCGCCCGCAACCGGCTGGTATGACCAACAACCTGCCGAATGGGTCATTTTACTCAGCGGCAGTGCCGAAATCCTGTTTGAAGGCGAACCAAAGGGCCATGTCCTGAAACCGGGTGACCACCTTTATATCCCGCCGGGATGCCGGCATCGCGTGGTCTGGACGGAAAAAGACACCGACACCGTCTGGCTGGCTGTTTTCTTTGACGGGCGCGGCGTGCATTACAACGCTGCCTGATCCCGATCCGGCAATTTCGCCGCTCAGTCACAAAAAGGGCCGCACCCTCAAACAGGCGCAGCCCTTTTTAAATACCAAGCATCACGCCGGCCTTAAACCGGCGGTACACTTTACGGCCCCTTGCGACGACGGCCCTTATATTTCGGCTTGTTTGCCGATTTGGAACCCGGCCCCGCCGCACCATCCTTTAACGAAATGTCGCGTGCCATCGGCCCGGCTTCTGCAAGGCCCAGTTCCTGGTTTTCAAGGCGTTTCACCTCGTCACGCAGGCGGGCGGCTTCTTCAAATTCAAGGTCGGCTGCCGCCGCACGCATGCGTTTTTCAAGTTCATCGATATGGGCCCGCAAATTGTGCCCGATCATCACATCGCCCGAAACGCCGGTATCGACGGTGACATAATCCTGCTCGGCGACACTTTCGATCACATCATGGATACGGCTGCGGATCGATGCCGGGGTAATGCCGTGCTCCTCGTTATAGGCAATCTGCTTTTCGCGGCGGCGGTTGGTTTCGCCAATCGCATAATCCAGGCTGTCGGTCATTTTATCGGCATATAAAATAACCCGGCCTTCAAGGTTACGCGCGGCACGGCCAATCGTCTGTACCAGCGATGTTTTGGACCGCAAAAAACCTTCCTTGTCCGCATCCAAAATTGCCACCAGCGCACATTCGGGGATATCCAGCCCCTCACGCAACAGGTTGATGCCAACCAGGACATCAAACACGCCCAGTCGCAAATCACGGATGATCTCGATACGCTCCAGCGTATCAATATCGGAATGCAGGTAACGCACCCGCACGCCATTTTCGTGCAGATATTCGGTCAAATCCTCGGCCATGCGCTTGGTCAGGGTGGTTACCAGCACGCGCTGGCTTTTCTGGGCGCAATCCTTGGCTTCGGCCAGCAGATCATCCACCTGGGTTTCAACCGGGCGAATGATGCAAACCGGGTCAATCAGGCCGGTGGGGCGAATAACCTGTTCGGCAAAAACGCCGCCCGTCTGGTTAATTTCCCATGGCCCCGGTGTTGCCGAAACAAACACGCTTTGCGGGCGCATGGCATCCCATTCTTCAAATTTCAGCGGCCGGTTATCCACGCAGCTTGGCAGGCGGAAGCCATGTTCGGCCAATGTAAATTTGCGATTATAGTCGCCCTTGAACATGCCGCCGATCTGCGGCACGGCAACGTGGCTTTCATCGACAAATAACAGCGCGTTTTCGGGCAGATATTCAAACAGGGTGGGTGGCGGTTCGCCGGGGTTACGGCCCGAAAGCCAGCGGGAATAGTTTTCAATCCCCTTGCAGTGGCCCACCGTTTCCATCATTTCCAGATCAAACGTGGTGCGCTGCTCAATCCGTTCGGCTGCCAGCAATTTGCCTTCATTCTGAAATTGCGCCAGCCGGTCCTTCAATTCCTGCTTAATGCCATGCATCGCCTGCACCAGGGTCGGGCGCGGCGTCACATGGTGCGAATTTGCATAAACCGTGACGGAATCCATGCTGGCATATTTATGCCCCGTCAGGGGGTCAAATTCGGTCAGTTCCTCGATCTCGTCGCCAAACATCGAAATCCGCCAGCCGCGATCTTCCGAGTGGGCCGGGAAAATTTCCAGAACGTCGCCTCGCACCCGGAATGTGCCGCGCGTAAAGGCCGCGTCATTGCGGGTATATTGCAATTCGACCAGGCGCTTCATGATGTCGTTGCGGTCAACTTCGTCCCCTACCGAAATGCGCTGCGTCATTTCCAAATAGGTTTCAACCGCACCAATACCGTAAATGCAGGAAACGGATGCCACGATGATACAGTCGTTACGCTCCAGAATGGCGCGGGTGGCGGCGTGGCGCATCCGGTCGATCTGTTCGTTAATCGAACTGTCTTTTTCAATATAGGTATCGGTGCGCGGCACATAGGCTTCGGGCTGGTAATAGTCGTAATAGGAAACGAAATATTCCACCGCATTTTCCGGGAAGAAACTTTTCATCTCGGAATAAAGCTGTGCGGCCAGCGTTTTGTTCGGGGCCAGCACAAGGGCCGGACGCTGGGTTTTGGCAATGATATTGGCAATGGTGAATGTCTTGCCCGAACCGGTCACACCCAGCAGAACCTGGTCGCGCTCGCCCTGTCCGATGCCGTCATAAAGCTCGGAAATTGCCTGTGGCTGGTCGCCCGACGGTTCATATTCCGTCACCAGTTTAAACGCGCGCGATCCTTCGACCGGCGGGCGGCGTTTGGTCAAAAATTCCGGGAGTGCATTCATCAAAAACCTGCCTTCGTTTCTGTCCCTAGTTATAAGCCGGAATAAACACTTCGCAAGCCCCGCCCCTGACACATCCCGTCAGGAACTGTCAGCAGAACGGCAGGAGGAACATTTCGTCGCCAAAGGACTCGCCCACACTTTGTTTCGCTAGCGGCAAACAGGTAAAAGCGGATGCGCGTGAACCCGCCAAAAATGGCACAAAACCCGTTTAAAACCGGAACCAACTGCGGGTTAATGCGTTGAAATACCCATTGTAACCCTGTGTCTTGCGACATTTTACATTTACGCATGGCGGCATCACCGCAAAGAACGCGCAAAAGCGCCAATTGGCCTTGAATTGAAATTGTGGCGGGCGTAGGGTCCGAACCGGAAGAACAAGAGTCTTTCCATTTCTCATTTCATTCCAGGGAAACAGACCAATGGCGTTTATTGCCGACCGTTTGAGCCGTATCAAACCATCTCCTACCATTGCTGTCACCACCAAGGCTGCAGAACTCAAAGCTGCTGGCGTTGATGTCATCGGCCTTGGCGCAGGCGAGCCGGATTTCGATACCCCCGACAACATCAAAAATGCTGCGAAAGCCGCCCTTGACGCTGGCCAGACCAAATACACTCCGGTCGCTGGTACTCCGGCCCTTCGCAAAGCAATTGTTGCCAAGTTCAAACGCGAAAACGACCTGGAATACACTATCGACGAAATCACCGTTGGCTGTGGCGGCAAGCAGACGCTGTTTAATGCGCTGTTTGCAACGCTGAACCCGGGTGACGAAGTTATCATTCCGGCACCTTACTGGGTATCCTACCCGGACATGACCCTGATGGCCGAAGGCGTGCCCGTCGTTGTTGAATGCCAGGAAGAAAACGACTTCAAAATCACCGCTGCCGAACTTGAAGCCGCAATTACGCCGAACACCAAATGGCTGGTTCTGAACTCGCCGTCCAACCCGACGGGTGCGGCCTATTCGCGCGCCGAACTGCGCGCGCTGGCTGATGTTCTGCTGAAACACGAACATGTTTATATCATGTCTGACGACATGTATGAGCACCTCGTCTATGACGGCTTTGAATTCACCACCATCGCCCAGGTCGAGCCGAAACTGAAGGCCCGCACCCTGACCTGCAATGGTGTATCGAAATCCTATGCCATGACCGGCTGGCGTCTTGGCTATGCTGCTGGCCCGGTTGAGCTGATTAAAGCAATCAACAAGGTTCAGTCGCAAAGCAGCACGCATACGTCTTCGATCAGCCAGGCTGCATCGATCGAAGCACTGAATGGCCCGCAGGACTTCCTCAAAGAACGCGCCGAAGTGTTCAAAGCCCGCCGCGACATGGTTGTGGAAAAGCTCAATGAATGCGAAGGCCTGAGCTGCAAAAAGCCGGAAGGCGCATTCTATGTGTATCCGTCCTGTGCAGGTGCCATTGGCAAAACCACGCCGGATGGCAAAAAAATCGAAACCGACACCGATTTCGTAACCTACCTTCTCGAAGCTGAAGGCGTTGCTGCGGTTCAGGGTTCGGCTTTTGGTCTCGCACCTTATTTCCGTATTTCCTATGCCACCTCGACCGAGGCACTGGAAGAAGCCTGCAAGCGTATCAATCGCGCTTGCGCTGCTTTGAAATAAGCATCGCTTTTTACGAATTGCACGACAAAGCCCGGCAAACTTGCCGGGCTTTGTTTTTTGGCGCATGATAAAACCCATAAATCAGTACGGAATAACCGATAATTCAGGAAAGCCATGCCGGTTCAGGATTTTATCGCTGCCATCGACGGTGTCCGCCTTGCCTGCCAGACCGTAACACCAGATACGGACACAGCAGAAATTGCGCCCGCCTTCCCGCACAATGCAGGTTCAGATGGCGATGCCCCCACCATCATCATGCTGCACGAGGCCCTGGGCACCATTCGCATGTGGCGCGATTTTCCACAAAGGCTGGCAAACGCAACCGGGCTTTCCTGCCTGGTCTATGAACGGCGCGGTCACGGCAAATCAGACCCGCAAACGGTGGTTCCGCGCCCGGTTGATTTCCATAACGAAGAAACCGACCGTTTCCTGCATGGCCTTATCACCAGCCTGAACCTGAAAAATCCCATCCTGTTTGGCCACAGCGACGGGGCAACCATTGCCCTTAAATATGCCGCCCGTTTCCCTGCCGTTCCCCGCGCCGTCATCAGCCTGGCCGCCCATGTTTTTGTCGAGGATGTCACCATCGATGGCATCGAAATGGCCGCGCAAACCTATGCCAATACAGACTGGAAATCACGGCTGGAACGCCACCATTTCAGCCAGACCGATACCGTCTTTCGTGCCTGGGTCGATACCTGGCGCCAACCCGCCTTTCGCACCTGGCAAATGATCGACGAACTCCCCGCCATCACCTGCCCCGCATTAATCCTGCAAGGCGATGACGACCAGTTTGGCAGCAATGACCAGGTCACCACCATCGCAAACCATGTCAGCGGCCCCATCACCAGTCACATCATCCTCAATTGCGGGCACATCCCGCACCTGGAATCACCCGATAAAGTCCTCGAGTCGGTTCGTCACTTTCTGGACACCAATTGATAATATTTTCAAACCATTAGCCAGATTTTCTCCGGACTGCCCCTAAATGCAACTGTCAACTATCAAAGTTTCTGGTCCCGGATAACCGCAGTCAAATCACACCTGCCTACCTGATAACAACTCTGGAAATAGTTTTTGCAAAATTTGCTTTGGTACGTTTTTGGCACGATCATACAGACGATCTTTTTTTCCAATGCGACCAACACTAAATCCCTGTTTCCGCCGATATAGTGCAGCATGAGGCAAAAACTGATCGTAGGATTGCTTCAATATGCCCTTCAAATCTCCATTACAGTACCTAATTTCTTCGGGAATAGACCAAGCAGCCGAAATCATCTTCTTGCTCAAAAAAGGAACCCGTGTCTCCAATGCTACGGCCATACTCGCTCGATCCACCTTTGTCAGAACGGAATCGTGCATATATGTATGAAAATCAATAAATTGCGCACGTGTTCGTGCCCCTAAATCCGGCCGGTCAAATTTACGATAGTACCAAAAGTCATCATAGTCGGCGGGTATATTATGCGCCTTTGCCCAACGTCGCTTTAACGGGTCGGAACATACCAGCCCGCCCTTTGCTGCTGCCCATTTCTCCATTGGATCAGAAAGAGTTTTAACTTCAAAACGTTGTGCTTTTTTGACGATCGACCTGTGCGGAGCATAAGTTTTCACCGCAACGCATAGCGGCCTTATCCATGATTTTGGATTTTTTTCTGATGAAAAAATATTCTCTGCATTCGCGTAGGGAACATAGCCGCCAAACAGTTCATCCCCTCCGTCACCGGTAAGAACAACCGTAACGTGCTCCCGCGCCAGACGACATACTTCATTTGTTGGCAATGCCGATACATCACCAAAAGGCTCATCATATAATTGACGCAACAACTCGAAATTATTATTTGCAACGTCAGTACTGAAAAAACGCTCTAAGTGAGTTGACCCAATAGCCTTGGCAACCATTCTTGCAAACGGCGACTCATCGGACTCTTTGTCCATATGTCCAATCGAAAATGTCTGCAATTTTTCAAGTGTCTTAGAGGCTTCAAAACAAACGACACTTGAATCGACGCCCCCACTTAAAAAAAATCCTACGGGAACATCAGAAACCAGCTGAGATTTGACCGATATTGACATTGCCTCCCGAATATAATCCCCCCAGTCAACCACGTCATGGCGCGGGCAGACCTCAAGTTCCCAATATCGAGTTTTACACAACTCTCCAGACAAGGCGTCAAATTCAACATAGTGCCCTGGCTCTAACTTAAAAACATTCTGATAGACTGTTTTAGGGCAAGGCACATACAGATACGTCATAAAGTCATAAACAGCCGTACTATCTATACTAAGCTTGGTCTTGCCAACATAAGACTCGATAGCCTTAAGTTCAGACGCCCACGCAAATTTCTTGTCTTCATGCCAATAATAAATCGGCTTGATACCCACATGGTCCCGCGCCAAAATGATGGTATTTGTAGATACATCATATATTGAAAGTGCAAACATACCATCGACTAGCTGAAGCAGACGATTAATTCCCCAGTGAATATATCCATGCAGGAGAACTTCACTATCACTCTCACTGGTAAAAGTTACGTCAAATTCGTCAATCAGATTCCGACGCAACTCCTTGTAATTGTAAATCTCGCCATTAACCGTCAAATAGACGTTCTGGGCGAGCATCGGCTGACGGCCCTTTTCAGACAGATCAAGGATACTTAAACGACGATGCCCAAGATAAATGCCATTACAAAGTTCATATCCCCAATTATCGGGGCCCCGATGCGTTAAAGTGTTAAGCGCGGCATGAGAATTCTCGATTGAGGCAATCTCTGCTTGATTATGACCGAAAATTCCGCACATGTACTGCATGCTCGCTGGTAAAATTAACAATCCTGACGAGAATCAAGGTGACATCCCCATCAACCAATTAGGTCTAAATGAATATTTCGTATGTCATTACTGTATTTAATAAAGCACCTTATATCACCGATGTGATTGATGCCTTAGCCACAGAATACGAACAACTGCCCGAAAAGCTCGAATACATTTTCATCGATGATGGTTCATCAGACGATTCAGTCGAACAAATCCGCAAGAATCAAGATAGACTTCCTGGCCAAGTTATTATCATAAAACAGGAAAATCAAGGAGCAGCGGTCGCAACCAACGTTGGTGTAGACCGCGCGCAACATGAGTGGATTCGCCTGCTTGATGGCGATGACATTCCTTCTCGACAGTCAACATACGCCATGTATCAGTTGGCAAAACAGTATGACGTAAGTTTTGTTATTGGCAGCTATGGATATTTCCGACAAGGAGAAGATCTGGCACCACAGATTCCAACGGTCCAGCCTAAAGATCACGTTGTCATGTCTCAAAATGAATGCCTTAAGCGATTTATTAAGAATTTCAACCACAATTCAAGCTGTATTCTCGTCAAAAAATCTCTCTTTATGGCGTTCAAAGGGGCCGACACAAGACTGGTCTCCCCAGACTATACTCTAGCGTTGCGCGCAGTTGCTTCAACAGACCGAATTGTGCGTGTGACCAGCAACGTGTCGCTTATGGTTGAAGCCGCACCGGGCAGACTTTCTGCTCAAATCGCACGCAGCAGATACGATTCAATCCTCGCAATTTACTATCTCGCACATGAGCTGTTACCAAATCGCAGGGATGTCGCTCTTGCGGTATATAAGCGCGCGTGTTCACGCTCATATAGATATGCAAAAACCCTTAAAAATCGTCCACTTTGGCATTTCCTCAGATATATACGCTCTCGCCTTTTTCCGCCTGAAAATCTCAAAAAAGCAACATTTGACTGCCTAACGGCCTACACCCCCGATAGAACAACAAACCGGCCCGTTGAATGGACACCTGGCAGAAAGAAAAGGTAGATAGTTCTAAATGAGCAGACGTGAACAAAAAACCCGATGGCCGGGGGCGACCATCGGGTTAGGCGCAAGAATGACAGCACTTTTTTCTTCTGCCATTCTTCCTGTCCTCTTGAGGGAGAAGGACAGGCTATGAATTAGCCTTCCAGCGCGTCCTCGGCATCCAGAACCGCCGCAACCGCGTGGATAACCGATGCGATCCGGACCGCGTTCTGAACGGCTTCCTTGTTCAGGCCGGCCTGTTTGAGAACTTTTTCGTGGCTATCAATACACATGCCACAACCATTGATCACAGATACAGCCAAAGAAAACAACTCGAAATCCGCTTTGTCGATACCTGGCTTGCCAATAATGTTCATGCGCAGGCGGGCGGGCATGGTCGAATATTCTTTTTCCGACACCAGGTGCGTGAAACGATAATAGATATTGTTCATGCCCATGATGGCAGCAGCCCCCTTGGAAGCTTCAAGTGCTTCGTCAGACAGCTTGCCTGCGGCTTCGGCGGCCACAGCACGCAGCAATTTTGCATTGCGCGAAGCATAGGCACAGGCCAGGGCCGTTCCATAAATCTGCTGGTCAGTCATACCCGGGTTGGAAAACAGGGTTCCCAGGTTCAGCTTCAAGTCCTTGGCATAGGCCGGCAAGGAGTCTTTAATTTCAGCGATAGACATCGAAAACATCCTGAATTTTGTGAAGAAATTAACGCTACTTCCGGCACGCTTTGGCGAACCGGCGCACCCATTTGCGGCTGCGCGTGACCCGAATGGCACGGCAAATTCCGTGCGGGTCATTGTGGACCGGGCATTACCTGCCCGGTCCCGATTTCAAGCCAGTTCCAAGCCGATGGCTTAGAGGGTGGCTTCACCCTTGTTCCAGTTGCACGGGCAGAGTTCGTCGGTCTGCAGTGCATCAAGAATACGAAGGGTTTCCTGCGGGTTACGACCAACAGAAAGATCGTTCACCTGAACGTGGCGGATGATGCCTTCCGGATCGACGATGAAAGTCGCGCGCAGAGCAACGCCTTCACCCTTTGCGATCACGCCCAGAGCATTTGCCAGTTCTTTCTTTTCGTCAGCCAGCCAAACGAAGGGGCTGTCGCCCAGATCTTCGTGGTGGGTACGCCATGCAGCGTGGACGAAATCGGTGTCGGTCGAGCAGCCGAGCAGAACAGCGTCACGGTCTTCGAAGTCACCGTTCAGTTCGCCATAACCAACGATTTCGGTCGGGCAGACAAAGGTGAAGTCCTTCGGCCAGAAGAACAGGATCTTCCATTTACCGGCATAGGATTTGTCGGTAACCGGGGCAAAGCTGTCTGCGGTTTTGCCCGAAACACCGGTAAGATTGAATTCTGGGAGGGTATCTCCAACGGTGAGCATTGCTGTACTCCTAACGCTTGATGTTTATAATCCCTTAAGGCCCCCGATGGGCCCTCTTAAATTTAGTGTGCATGTGCAAAAAGCAACATCGCTGGTGGCGATTTGTAGTTAATTGCTTTACCTATGACCAATAAAATAAATCTGGTTTTTCGATAGGAAAAATTTATGGCGGCCCAACCCAGCATCAAACAGTTAAAATACCTGGTCGCGCTGGCGGAAACCGGCCATTTTGGCCGCGCTGCCGAGGCATGTTTCATCACCCAACCCAGCCTTTCTGCCGCGATCAGCGAGCTTGAAAACCTGCTGGGCGCGCAACTTGTGGAACGTAACAAACGCCAGGTGCTGATCACGGCACTGGGACAGGAAGTTGTTTCGCGGGCGCGGCATATTTTGCGTGAAGTGGATGAACTGGCCATTGTTGCCCATGCTGCCAACCAGCCGCTGGTCGGGCCGATCAATATCGGTGTGATCCCCACCATCGGCCCCTATCTGCTGCCCGATGTAATGGCGCGCCTGCGCAGCGGTTTCCCCAAAATGCAGCCCTTCCTGCGCGAAGACCAGACAGCCAAGCTCGTTGACCTGCTGCTTGCCGGCAAGCTTGACCTGGCCCTGATCGCCCTGCCGATCGAAGAAAACGGCCTTGAAGAAATGGACCTGTTTGAAGACCGGTTCGTTTTCGCCTGCAGCCCGGATAACCCGCTGACGGCCAAAAAACACATCAATATCGACGATATCAAAGACGAAAAACTGCTGCTTCTTGAAGACGGGCACTGCCTGCGTGACCAGGCACTGGAAATTTGCCAGCGCGCCGGATGGAGCAAATCTGCCGATTTTCAGGCCAATAGCCTTTCTACCCTGGTGCAAATGGTTGTTGCCGGTATCGGATCAACGCTGCTGCCCGAAATGGCGCTTGAGGTCGAAGCCCGCAGGCGGGACTCTATTGCCATTCTGCCCTTTGAAAACCCGGTTCCGGTACGGCGGATTGGCCTGGTCTGGCGCCGCAGTTCGGCCCGCAAGGCAGAATACCGCAAGCTTGGCGCCTATTTGCGCGGCGCACTAAACCCATGCAAGGCCGCCGACGTCGCCTGAAACAATGGGGAACGCGGTATCACCTGCTCGGCCGTGCGTAAAGTGCGGCATGCTACAGGCATTTCACCGCGCGCACCCTATATAGATTTTATCATGGTAACAGGACCCATTACGGAAACAGACGCCCATGCTGCCAATCAAGGATAACAATCCCACCACCCTGACACCCTGGGTCACTTGGGGCCTGATTGCAGTTAATATCGTTGTTTTCGTCATGACGCTGACTTTGGGTCAGCGCGGGATTATCCGCGCCAATATTGAATTTGGCGCCATCCCTGCCGTGCTGTTTGGCCATGTCGAACTGCCGCCCGAATTTGCCGCCTTCCCGCCCGGCTTTGAATTTTTGACCATCTTTACCGCCATGTTCATGCATGGCGGCTGGATGCATGTGGGCGGCAACATGCTTTACCTTTGGGTGTTCGGCAACAATGTCGAAGACGCCATGGGGCACTGGCGCTTTTTGTTTTTCTATCTGCTTTGTGGTGTTGCCGCCGCACTGGGCCATGCCCTGGCCGATACCACATCGCAAATCCCCATGATTGGTGCATCTGGCGCACTGGCAGGGGTGCTTGGTGCCTATTTCCTGTTATTTCCCAAGGCACGGGTGCTGGTGTGGTTTTTCTGGGTGCTTATTTTCTATGTCCCGGCGGTTGTTGTGCTGGGTTTCTGGATTGGCATGCAGGTCATCAATCTTTCAACCGGGGTCAATGACGGGGTGGCATGGGCCGCCCACGTTGCCGGGTTTGCCGCCGGGCTGATATTGATCCCACTATTCAAATACCGCCATATCCCGCTGTGGCAGGGCGGGCCGAAACAGCAACCGGTTTTTGGCGTATATCGCCCCGGTCGCCATCGTGCTGGTGCCAATAGCAACGGCAATGGCCCCGAATTTCGCTTTGACACTCCACCCTGGGCGGCAGCCTATGAACGAGAAAAAGCCGAAAGGCGCAATGCCCGGCGTGGCTTTGGCAAAGGCCCCCATACCACCAATCGCGGCGACAATGGCTACACTAGCGGAAATCAGGAACCCTGGACCTGGCAGCCCGGCAATGTGATTTACGGCGAAGATCAAAGCGGTGGTAACGGCCATTCCAACGCCAGCAGCACCAACCCGCAATCACGCCCGCGTCATCCGCGCCCGTGGGGTGCAGCCCCGCATATTGATGCCGACAAACACGATGCCAGCAGCCCCCCGCAGGCTGCTACACCCAAACGTCACGGCATCGGTGTTCCTGGTGTTTCGCGGCCGACGAACCGGCGCGATAATGATTAATGCCAAGGGTGTTGTTATGGGCACGACCCTGTAATCACGCCGCCACTATGCTATGGCAACTGGCTTGAATTTGGCAGTGCTCGGTTGGCCGGTGTTACACTGTTAACAGGGCAACGAAAAAGTTACTGCTGCGTGGTTTCGGCACCGGGCAAAGCACGTTAGGATATTGATATTCCACTTTTTGCACGGCAAAATTTGTGCAACCCTGCCACGTCCTTTCACCGGAGACACCCGATGCTTGCAGCCTATTTTGAGGAATTTCAGGGCCCTATCGAAGTCCAGAAATTGCCAGCCCCCGAACCGGCTGACGATGGTGTGGTGATCGAGGTTGGCGCGACCGGCCTGTGCCGCAGCGACTGGCACGGCTGGATGGGCCATGATTCCGATGTGCATCTTCCCCATGTGCCGGGCCACGAATTTGCTGGCAGCATTGTTGCCATTGGCAAAAACGTTAAACGGTTTCGCGTTGGTGACCGGGTCACCGTGCCGTTTGTTTCGGGATGCGGGCATTGTTCGCAATGTCGCAGCGGCAACCAGCAGGTTTGCGACCGGCAGTTTCAGCCGGGCTTTACCGCATGGGGCAGTTTTGCCCAGTATGTTGCAATCGATTATGCCGATGGCAACCTTGTCGCCCTGCCCGAAGAACTGGATTACGTCACCGCTGCCAGCCTGGGCTGCCGCTTTGCCACCAGCTTTCGCGGTGTGATCGATCAGGGCCAGGTGCGGGCGGGCCAATGGGTTGCGGTGCATGGCTGTGGCGGTGTGGGCCTTTCGGCGATCATGATTGCCGCAGCAGCGGGCGCAAACGTTATTGCCATTGATATCGACGACGAAAAACTGGCATTCGCCAAAACCATTGGCGCCAATGCCATGCTAAACGCCAAATCAGTTGGCGATGTTGCCAGCGCCATTCGCGACCTTTCGGGGGGCGGGGCGCATGTTTCGGTTGATGGGCTGGGCAGTGCGATAACCTGCTTTAATTCCGTATCCTGCCTGCGCAAACGCGGCAAACATATCCAGATCGGTCTTATGACCGGCGACCACGCGCACGCCAAAATCCCGATGGACAAAGTTGTCGCCCTCGAACTGGAAGTGCTGGGCAGCCACGGCATGCAGACCTTCCGTTACGATGCCATGCTCGACATGATCGCAACGGGCAAAATCGCCCCGCAAAAGCTGATTGGCGATCGCATCACCCTGGCCGAAGGGGCAACCGCCCTGATGAATATGGACAGCTTTGTTGGCACCGGCGTTACCGTGATTGACCGTTTCTAAAACGCTTTAACGCGCACATGAAAATGCCGGATACCGCAAACCGCGATATCCGGCATTTTTAATTATCCCCGGCACCGTCCCAAGCAAATGGGATGGAACGCGCCTTCGCCAGTGATTTAGCTGGCTTTGATCGAGTTAAGCGCAGCGGTAAAGCCCGTCAGCGATGCCTTGATCACCTGGGTCTGGTCATTGCCCCATGCACGGAAGCCAACAAACAGGGTCGCCCCGGCCTTCATTGCCTTGGTCAGGTCATCGGTCATGACCATGGCGGCATCACAGCCCGCATTGGTGCATTTACCGTAAATCACCTTGATTTCCTGGCCGTCATCAACCTTGATCACGATGCCAGGGCGCAGATCAACACCCAGCGGCAACTGCATGTTCAGGACAGTGAATTCTTCTTTGGTTTTCGGGTTGGTGGCCTTTTGCACCGTTACGGCCAGGATACGGCCCACGGTTTCTTTTTTGCCATCCACATCCTTTTGCAGGAAAACCTGTTGGCCAATCTGGCAACGATCAGGATTCTTGTCGTCGCATTCTTTTTTCCAAAGCGGGTCTTTGCCTGCATCCTGTGCCATCGCCGGGCCTGATGCAGCCGAAATGGCCATAAACGCACCAACAGCGGCAAACACACAACGTACCAGCGTCGCCTTGCCAAACAGCATTCCTATTCTCCCGTTAACATGAATTGGCACATCTGATTGGGGGAAAACCTTCCCCTTTGTGCCTTAAAGACTTGTCCATTGGTCTAACCAACTAACGGTCCTGTGTCGAGAAACTTGATACGGCACCTGTCGGTAACAGGACCTTGCCGGCAAAGGCGGCAAACCATTCGCCAAAGGCCGCATCATGTTTGCGCCGGCCGGCACGTTGCTGGTCAGGGTTCTGGGCATTCGGACGGTCGGTTTTATCGGCCGCACGTTCCAGCCAGCTTTCATGGATGTCATCGTCCACTTCGGGATGAAACTGAATCCCCCAGATACGACGATCAACATGATAGGCCTGATTGGGAAAAACATCGCCCGTCATCAGTAATTCACCACCGGCAGGAACCTCGAAACCTTCGCTGTGCCAGTGATAGACCATCATATTGGCGGGAAAAAGGTCACGTCCGGCATCGGTCGCATAAGCCGGATAATAGCCGATTTCGGTTTGCGCCCCGTCATGCGGGCGAACAACCGCGCCCAAATTCCGCGCCATCATCTGCGCGCCCAGGCAAATACCCAGATACCACACATTGGCATCCACAACGCGCGGCAACCATTCCATGATACGGGCAACATTGGGTTCATGGTCGTCATTGGCACTCATCGGGCCGCCAAAAACGATCACGCCCTGATAGGGCGACAGGTCAGATGGCAGGTCTTCGCCTTCACCGGGGCGGCGAATGTCAAATTCATATCCCAGGTCGGCCAGAACCCGGCCAACCCGGCCCGGTCGACCGTGGGCGGAATTAAAAACCAGAAGAACCTTCGCCAAACCCGAAATACAATTCACTGCCGCATCCCTGTATTCATCCTGCAAACCCGCCCAAACCGCCCTGCCCGGCAACAAACTCCGAACAATCCCTATGTGGCCAGCAGGCACGGGCTTCGGGGGAAATTATTCAGGACAGGCCGGTTTGATCAATTTGCATCATTCCAGTTACCGCAAGGGTGACGGTTGCAATGCACAAAGGCAAGGTTCTTGTCATAAAAAATCGCTATTTTGCGCCATTTTTCAGCCGGAAAATGAAAAAGGGCCGTCATGCACAAACATGACGGCCCCCAAATACCGGATCACGCAACGTGATCAGACATTGAATTTGAAGTGGAAGATATCGCCATCCTTGACGATATAGCTTTTGCCTTCCTGGCGCAGTTTGCCTGCTTCGCGTGCGCCAGCTTCGCCATTGCAGGCGATGAAATCATCATAGGCCATGGTTTCAGCCTTGATGAAGCCACGTTCAAAATCGGTGTGGATCACACCGGCCGCATTGGGTGCGGTTGCACCGTCAAACACGGTCCAGGCGCGGGCTTCTTTCGGACCAACGGTAAAGAACGTCAGAAGGTTCAGAAGCTTGTAACCTTCGCGAATAACACGGGCGAGGCCGGTTTCTTCAAGGCCAAGGCTTTCAAGGAATTCTTCTTTTTCTTCGGCACTTTCAAGCAAGGCGACTTCGGATTCAATTGCCGCCGAAACCACAACCGAACGTGCGCCCTGTGCCGCAGCCATTTCCGCAACCTTTGCCGAAAGTTCGTTGCCTTCGGCAGCACTTTCTTCATCAACGTTGCAGGCATACAGAACCGGCTTGCTGGTCAGAAGCTGCAACATACGGAATGCCTTGGCTTCGTCTTCGTTGTTGATTTCAACAACGCGGGCCGGTTTGCCATCACGCAGCACTTCCAGGGTGCGCTCAACCAGTTCAAGGGTCAGCTTGGCATCCTTGTCGTTGCCTTTTGCACGTTTCTGCAGGCCGGTAACGCGCTTTTCCAGGCTTTCCATATCAGCCAGCATCAGTTCGGTTTCGATGGTTTCCGCATCGCGAACCGGGTCGACCGAACCTTCAACATGGGTGATGTCGCCATCTTCAAAGCAGCGCAGCACATGCACAATGGCATCGGTTTCGCGGATATTGGCTAAAAACTGGTTACCCAGTCCTTCACCCTTGGATGCCCCACGCACCAGACCGGCAATATCGACAAATTCCAGCTGGGTCGGAATGATCTGGGCCGACTTGGAAATGGCGACAATTTTGTCCAGGCGATCATCGGGAACGCTAACACGGCCGGTATTCGGTTCGATCGTGCAGAACGGAAAATTGGCCGCTTCGGCGGCTGCCGTCTGTGTCAGGGCGTTAAACAGGGTCGATTTACCAACATTGGGCAAACCAACGATACCACATTTGAATCCCATCTTTTCCGGGCTCCGTCACATCTGAATTTCAATATATCACCAGCAATGCCACCATCTGGCAGGGCTGGGCACTAACTTTTGGTGAACCTATTTCTTCAGGCGAAATGCCTTGGCAAGGGCGGCGGCCATTGATGTCGACGCGTCATCCTTCGGCTCGCTTCCGGCATTCTTTGGTGCTGTCTTATCCTGTGCCGGCTTTTCACTTACCGGGCTGGCATTGTCCTTGGCGCCATTGGCCTCACCAGCGGCCTTTTGCGGCTTTGCCGGTTTTTCCGCCTTTGGTTTGGGCGGCGAAACAAGGTTGGCAACCTTGCTCATGAATGCACTTTCATCCCCCTTGATCAGGCGCGGCATTTCCTGCGCGACTCCTTCAAGAAGGGCCATCAGCCAATTGTTCTGTTCGGATTTGGAAAAATCCCCCAAAACATGGCCATGCACCCGTGCCTTGTCACCAGGATGGCCAATACCCAACCTTACCCGGCGGTATTCCTTGCCACAATGGGCATCAATCGATCGCAGGCCGTTATGCCCGCCATGCCCGCCTGCCCGTTTGACCCGCAATTTGCCCGGTGGCAAATCCAGCTCGTCATGCAGGACGATCACATCTTCGATCGGAATTTTATAAAACCGCAGCACTTCCCCGACCGATTGCCCGGACAGGTTCATAAAGGTTTCCGGCTTCAGCACCAAAACTTTGCTACCGCCAATGTCGCCTTCGGCCACTTGCCCCTGAAACTTGCGCCGCCAGGGGCCAAAAGAATAGCGGCGGACGATTTCGTCCGCCGCCATAAAGCCGATATTGTGACGATTGCCGGCATATCCCGAACCCGGGTTTCCCAGTCCAACCACCAAAAACATCGTAAGTCCCCGATTTATTCTTCGGTTGCGTCTTCGTCATCGCCAGCAGCGTTATCTTCGGATTTCAAAGATGACGGTGCAGCAATGGTAGCAACGGTGAAGTCACGGTCGGTAATGGTCGGCTCGGCACCTTTCGGCAGGGTCGTTGCCGAAATGTGGATCGAGTCGCCAACTTCGAAGCCGGCCAGATCGAAGACCAGTTCTTCCGGAATTGCCTTCGGATCGCAGTTCAGTTCAACATCGTGACGAACGATGTTGAGAACGCCACCGCGTTTCAGGCCCGGAGATTTTTCTTCGTTGATAAAGCGAACCGGAACTTCAACCGTCAGCTTGTGATCTTTTGCAAAGCGCAGAAGGTCAACGTGGATCGGTTCGTCGGTCACTTTGTCGAACTGAACGTCGCGCGGCAGAACGTCATAGGACGTGCCAGCAACATCAATGGTCAGAACGTGCGAGAAGAAACCCGGCTTGTGCAGCAGTTTCACGAGCGGACGCGGGTCAATCTGGAACATAACAGGATCCTGTTTTGCACCATAGATGACACCAGGGACCATACCGGCACGACGCACGGCACGGGCGGCCCCCTTTCCGGCCCGTTCACGGATTTCCGCAGTAAGATTGGCATTTGCCATCGGAAAAGCTCCTTGAACTAAGACAGTATCATTTCCGCAGGTCGGTGTGATTCACCGCTGAAAGCCCACGAAAACAAGCGCGCTGGCCTCCAGGGGTGCCAGCTCAGCGAGGGCGTTATACCCTCAATCGAAAAGAACGGAAACAGATTTTTCTTCCGAAATGCGGCGAATTGCCTCTGCCATCAGCGGTGCCACCGGCAACTGACGGATTTTCGGGCAACCCCGCACAGCTTCCGATGCTTTGATCGAATCCGTGGTGACAACTTCGCTCATCGGGGAATTGGCAATACGTTCAACCGCCGGGCCCGACAGGACACCATGGCTGACATAGGCCGCAACCGACGAAGCACCGCGTTCTTTAAGGGCGGTTGCCGCATTGCAAAGGGTCCCTGCCGAATCAACAATATCATCAACCAGAATGCAGGCTGCATCCTTCACATCGCCGATAACATGCATGACTTCGGAAATACCGGCTTTCGGGCGGCGTTTGTCGATGATCGCCAGTTCGGCATCAAGACGTTTTGCCACCGAACGGGCACGGGCAACACCACCAACGTCCGGGCTGACGATGACCAGTTTCTGGCCTTCGAATTTTGCACGGATGTCGCTGGTCAAAACCGGGGAAGCAAACAGGTTATCAAGCGGAATATCGAAAAAGCCCTGAATCTGACCGGCATGGAGGTCCATGGTCAGAACACGGTCAGCACCGGCAACCGTGATCAGGTTGGCAACCAGCTTGGCCGAGATCGGCGTACGGGGGCCAGATTTACGGTCCTGGCGGGCATAGCCAAAATAGGGCATGACAGCCGTGATGCGGCGCGCGGAACCACGACGCAGCGCATCGAGCATCACCAGCAGTTCCATCAGGTTGTCATTTGCCGGGAAAGACGTGCTCTGAATCACAAAAACGTCCTCACCGCGGACGTTTTCCTGAATTTCACACCAGATTTCCTGATCGGAGAATCGTTTCACATCTGCACGGGTAAGCGGCAGATTCAGATGATCAGCAATGGATTCGGCCAAAGGCAGATTGCTGTTACAGGCGAGGATTTTCATTGTGGGGCCTCGGTTTATGGGTGCCGGGAAAGCGAAAAAAATGCCTACGCAGCCCCCCATAGGGACCGCGGCGGCTTTATAACCAGACCTTAACAGTCTGTAAATGGTCGCTATGGCTAACGGGCCGGTCTTTTAGCGCATGAAAGATATGCAAAAGCCCCCCACAGGCCATACGCACATCTTATTGGCTCTTTCTGGCGCAATCACAATACCCAAGATGGTAATTTAACAAACCCATTTCGCCCGCAAAGCGCCACCAGCCCGCAAAATGGCGACTCCCAACCAGGCAAAGCACCTGAAAAGGCCTGCCTGCCCGGATGCGGTTTTATTTGTCCGGACGCAATAACAGGCCGCGATCACGCGCAATCTGGGCCAGCGCACCTTCCAGGGCATCCACAGCCGCCTGTGCCGCAAGCGAAGCCACACTGCCCCACTTTTCATCAAGCTTGCCATGGGGCACGGCGTTATTTTGCGTCATCTGGCCCAGTTCATGGCCGCTATCGTCCAGCAACACCCATTCAATCGACACCCGGTCAATATCGGGTGTGCCGTTATCCTTTGCCACCGGCGCCACATTGATCGATGCCGACAGCACAATGCTTTGCGATCCGATTTCATTATCAACCGTGATGCCCTTTGCCAGCAAAAAGGCACGGGCGGAGCGTTGCAGGGCTTCATTGCCATCACCCGGTGCGCCTTCAAAATCAACCAGCGCCACCTTCAGCGGCTTTGCCATCACCATGGACTTGCGATCACCGCTTAGTTTCGCCACCACCCAACTGGCCGGGGCTATTACAAGCTGGTCAAATTCAATCGCTGCCGGGCTTTCGGGTCTTTCGCCGCTATCGGAAAGCTTTTCAATCTTGCGCGCAATATCAGGCGGAACATTCATGGCGCTGTCTTCGGGGCCGGTCGGGGCCTCGGCAAACCAGCTTTGCGCACTGATCTGGCCGGTATTGGCGGTCGAATCAATGGCCAGACCCTGATTGTTATATAAAAGCCAGGTCACATCGACATGGGCCTGCCCGCTATTATCAAGCTGCGCAATCACGTTGGGGTGCAGCACATATTTCCCCGCCGAAGGGTCTTCGGAATAGGCGGCAATGTCGCTGGCGCGCAACGCACGCACCATTGCGCGCGCCAGATGGCGGGCTGCCCCTTCGGGCAAATCATCGGCGATATCGACCTTCACGGTCTGGGCATCGGGCACATCAAGCAGGGCCGGGTCGCCTTCGCGCCCTGCCCCTTCAAACGGACGCGGCAATTTACCGCAGGCACCCAGGACCACAACCACCATCATGACGCTTAAAATACGCAAAGCCATTGTCATATCTGCACTCACATCATCGCCACACAGCCCACCATCGACGCAATGATGATAAAGGCAAATAACATGATCATATGGGGCACTGGCAAAAACCTTCCGTCATCGCAATTGCGCCTAGGCTAGCATGATCGCCGAAAGCTGGCGTCCATAATCGGGCTCGCCGCGCAATGTGGTGCGGCGATAGCTAAAGAACAACTCTTCTTCGGCCAAAGTATCGCGGGCCAGAAGGGAAACATTGGCAATGCCGGTATCGCAGGTGCGGCGATAAACATATTCCGGTAAATCAAACATGAAATGCCCCTCACGCACCGACGGATCAAACAAATCCTCATCCCCGCGCGGCCCCGTAAGGATACGGTCGCGAAAACCGCCATCCACCTCGTAGGATGCCCGGCCAATACAGGGGCCAATCGCCGCAACGATATTGGCACGTTTCGCCCCCAGATTTTCCATCGCCTGAACCGTGCTTTCGGAAATACCGGCAAAGGACCCGCGCCAGCCCGAATGGCACGCACCGATAACGCCCGCCACCGCATCACAAAAAAGAACCGGCGTACAATCCGCCGTCAAAATACCCAGCATGACATTTTTGCGATCTGTCACCATGGCGTCGGCCTTGGGCAATTCATCGCGCGTTAATGGGCGTTCCAGAACGGCAACATCCGTGCCATGCACCTGATAAACCGTCGTCAGGCGGTCGGATGTTGTATCAAATGCCGCAGCCGCAAGGGATCGGTTACGCGCAACAATGTCCTTGTCGTCGTCCGATCCAAAACCAACATTCAACCCGGCATGGATGCCATTGCTAACCCCGCCTTCGCGGGTAAAAAAGCCATGCTTCAACCCGGCAATATTGCCCAGGATATCGGCACTTAGAAACGAAACACCGTTATCGGCTTTAATCAGTTTTTCAGTCACCGGCGTCCTCCATCGGGCAAGGTATTGTGGCATCAGGGCATAAAGGCATTTCGCAATCGGTTTCGGGTGCCTTACCCCTCAGCCCCGCTAACACAGGGCGGCGGGGCAGTTTCACGACCATAGGCGATCAACACTTTAAAAAGCGTTCCCATCTGGTCAGCATCGATCAGGCGGTTTAACGCCGCATCAATCGCCGCTGCCTGGTCGGTGGTGGCTGACTGTTTTAAAAGTTCCGCGCGCTGTTCAATGCCCAGCATTTTCAAAAATGTGCCCTGCCCCAATACGGCCCCCGTGCGGGCATCGGCCTGGGAAAAGGTACGGGCAAGGGCGCCAAAATCGACATGGGTGGTCAAATCGGCATCGCCCGGCTGTGACAGAACCGGATGAAATTTATGATTGCGCAGGGCCTGTAGCGTGTCGCCAAAGGCACTGTGCGGATGCCCATAATCAATCATCAATGCCGCCCCGCCATCGCGGTTCAGGCGATGTGCAATCTGGTTGGCAATGGCAACACCAACGGGCGATGCTTCAAACACATCGCCAACCTTTGCCGTGGGCCGCAATTTAACCGGCACCAGCGCATCGGTCATCGGGGCCAATGCCCCATTGGTAAAGCACAGTTCGCCGGTTTCGGCCGAAATCGCCACCAGCCTTTCGCGCCAGCCATCCTTGCAAAACTGAAACTGGCGTACCGGCAGGGCATCGAAAAACTCGTTGGCAATCACCACCATCGGGGCATTTTGCGCTTCGGGAATTTCATCAAAGCTGTCGTGCCACACGGCAGGAATACCATAAGGCATGATCGCGGTTTGCTGGCGCGCGCGCAAAACCGGGCTGGTTTCAACAAACCGTACCGTCAGGGCGTCCGACAGGCCCGGCACATTGCGCACCGCCCGCAGGGCATCGGCCATCAATGTGCCACGCCCCGGCCCCAGCTCAACCAGCTGCAAACGTGATGGGCTTCCCATCTGTTGCCAGGTAACTGCGGCCCACAGGCCAATCAGTTCGCCAAACATCTGGCTTATTTCGGGCGCGGTAACAAAATCGCCTGCCTGCCCGAACGGGTCCTGTTTGCGGTAATATCCCCATTGCGGGTGGGCCAGTGCCTCTGTCATGTAATCGGCAACCGAAATGGGCCCGGCAATGGAAATGCGGCGCTTCAAATGATCAAGCAACGCTGGGGTCTGGTTATCTTTATCCGACATATTTTTCAGGATTTCGCCGTTTTGGTTTTGCCTTCATCAACCGGCTTCTGGCCAACAAGGGCCGGGCGGCTCAGGCCATACAGGGCAACACCGGCCCCCACCAGTACCATCGGCACCGAAAGAAGCTGCCCCATCGTCGCACCAAACACCAGATAGCCCAGCTGCTGGTCGGGCTGGCGGAAAAATTCGACGATGATCCGGCTGATGCCATACCCCGCCAGGAACACACCACCCACAACACCGGGATGCGAACGCATTTTTTCACTGCGTGAAAGGACAAACAGAATGCAAAACAGCGCAACACCTTCCAGCCCGGCTTCATAAAGCTGGCTGGGATGGCGCGGTTCGGGGCCACCCCGCGGAAAAACCATGCCCCAGGGCACATCCGTCGTGCGGCCAAACAGTTCGCCATTGATGAAATTGGCGATACGGCCAAAAAACAGGCCAATTGGTGCCGCCGATGCCACCGCATCCACCACACCCAAAAACGAAATGCCGCGCATCCGTGCAAAGCAGAACACGGCAATGATCACACCCAGCATCCCGCCATGGAACGACATGCCGCCTTCCCACACCCGAATGATATGGGACGGGTTCGCAAGGTAGAATTCCAGGTTGTAAAACAGCACATAGCCGGTACGCCCGCCCAAAATAACCCCAAGCGTCGCCCAGAACAGCAGGTCATCAACCTGGTTGCGTGTCATCACATAGGGCGGCTTGTTGATATAGGCCAGAACATACCGCCACCCGATGATCAGCCCGGCAATGTAGGCCAGCGCATACCAGCGAATAGCCAGCGGGCCAATGGCAATGGCGATGGGATCAATTGCCGGAAAGGCAAGACTGAGCATCTCGATGCACTCCGTTCGGATGGCTTGAGCGTTTACCTGCCCCCTGAACAATCAGGACAAGGCGGCAGGATCATGGCACTGGCGCAAAGACCGCCCGAATAATACGGACCCGCTTCACACCAGCATCTTCAGGCGGATTTAACGAAACGGATCATCCGTCGCAAGGAAGTCCTGCACATACTGGCGCACACCGTCTTCAAGCGGGGTCATCGGCGCGTCATAGCCGCTGGCGCGCAGCTTGGACATGTCAGCCTCGGTGAAATACTGGTACTTGTCGCGGATGGCTTCGGGGGTCGGCACAAATTTGATGTCGGGTTCCTTGCCCATGGCGGCAAACACCGCCAGCGCCAGGTCCTTGAAACTACGCGCCTTGCCGGTTCCGACATTGAAAAGGTCGGAGACTTCCGGGTGTTCATAAAGCCACATGATGATATTGACCACATCACCCACCCAGACAAAATCGCGCAACTGCCCGCCATCTTCATAATCGGGATGGTGCGATTTAAACAGCGTTGCCTGTTCCCCGGCAGATAGCTTGTCATACATCTGCGACACCACAGAACGCATGCCGCCCTTATGGTATTCGTTCGGGCCGTAAACATTGAAAAACTTCAGCCCGGCCCACTGTTTCGGGCGAAAACCGTTTTGATCCAGGATCCGGCGAAACCGGCGATCGGTTGCATGCTTGGACCAGCCATAGGCATTCAGGGGCTGCAATTTTGCCAGTTCATCCTGTTCAAACAGGTCGGTAAAACCCTGTTTGCCATCGCCATAGGTCGCGGCCGAGGATGCATAAATCAGCCGGGCCGAATGGCGCGAACACCATTCCCACAAAAAGGTCGTCAGTTTGAAATTGTTGGCAACGATCTTGTCTGCATCGCGTTCGGTCGTGGCCGAAATCGCGCCCATATGGAAAATCGCATCCACATCATTGGGGTGCGCTTCAAGAAAGGCCGGCAATTCATCAGGATGGATAATATCGCGCAATTCGCGTTTGGCGATGTTGCGCCATTTAATGCCGTCACGCAGGCGATCGACAATCACGATATCGGTTTTCCCGCGATCCTGAAGGGCGGCGACAATATTGGACCCGATAAATCCGGCCCCACCGGTAACGATAAGCATCGTTTTCTCCTGCTTTTGCTGCGGCCAGCCATTGTCATGGTGCGCAGGCGATTAGGGGTCATGCATGCATGACAAAAATGTCTGGCGCATTTATAGGCACGCCAGCGCGCCACGGCAAGGTAAGTGCATATCACAAAACGGCTATACGTGTTCATCGCTTGCCCGAAGGCGGTGTAAAACCATATTATGGCAAACAGGAATTAAAACCGTTCATTAGCCGGAGCCTGAAATGCAGATCAATAACCGCCTTCTTGATGACCTTACCCGCGTAACCAACAGCGCGCTGGGCACCATGACCGGGGTCAAGGGCGAGGTTGATGCACTTGTGCGCCAGCAGTTTGAAAAAATCCTGGTGAATATGGATCTGGTCACGCGCGAAGAATTTGACGTGATGCGCGACATTGCCACCAAATCCGCCCAGCGTGCCGATGCCCTTGAAGCACAGGTTGCCACCCTGGAAGACCGCCTGGCCAAACTTGAAAACGCTGGCAAATCCAGCGCGAAACCCGCCAGCAAAGCGGCAAAGACCAAGGCAGAAGGCGACGAATAAGGGCCAGCCATGCGCCAGAAACGGGCCAGTAACGGCCCGATTGGCAAATTGCCTGCCATTTTATTGATGCGCCACCATAACCGGCGCATCACACCATATCAGACAAAACACCCAATCCCCTTCGGGGGTTAAGGGCGATGATACGCGGATCAACCTTGGCGTCTGGTCCGCGTAATATGCTGTGCGCCTGGCGGCATCCTTCTACAGTGGTTGCAAGCAGGCAAGGACGGCCCTATAGTGCGCGCCCTTTGGCGATACAAACTGATTGATTTTACATGAACGACCTGATGCAGGATAACGGCGAAATCGACGACGACAATCCGCTGTTGCTTGTCGAGGATATCGCCCAGACCAACCAGTGGAACCTTGAACGTCGCAGCGCCGATGAAATCGTTGTCGAGATTCCGGGGCACTGGTGCACCTATCTTGTGTATTTCACCTGGCGCGATGACGCCGAAGCGCTGCATATCGCCTGCTGCTTTGACCTGTTCGTACCAGACCCGGTCCGCCCGCGCATTTATGAACTGCTTGCCAAATGCAATGAACAGCTTTGGATCGGGCATTTTGGCCTGTGGCTGGATGAAAACATGCCGCTGTTTCGCCATACGCTGCTGTTCGGCGGGGATGTACCGCCCGCAACCGAACAGTTTGAAGAACTGATCGAAATTGCCATTTCCGAATGCGAACGGTTTTTCCCGGCCTTCAATTTTGTGCTGGGTCAGGGCAAAAGCCCGGACGAGGCCCTGGCCAGTTCCATGCTTGAACCGGTGGGACAGGCCTAGGCTTCCTTCCAATTTGATCGCGAATCACACACCCTGCCCCGGCAGGGTGTTTTGCTTTTTCGGGCCCAAAACCGCAGAGAACGGCCATTTCCTCCTGTGGCAAGGACATTATTTTCCCAACCGCCAGATCATGATGAAATCACGTCGCAGCACCTGTTTGCAGGATAATGTCCACCCTGCCCCGCGCAGCACAAACAATTATCGGGTGGATTTGATAAGTGCGGGGTGTAACTGCACTCCCATGCTGCGCTTGCCATTCCGGCAGCTTGACCCACCTTCAGAACAAGGCTACGGCTTTTTATCCGCGAAATGGGCGGGTCTTTTATAAAATGCGCCAGACAGGCGGTATC
This sequence comes from Thalassospira marina, assembly GCF_002844375.1. NCBI lineage: Bacteria > Pseudomonadati > Pseudomonadota > Alphaproteobacteria > Rhodospirillales > Thalassospiraceae > Thalassospira > Thalassospira marina. Next base: position 3,404,767 of record NZ_CP024199.1, read on the forward strand.
GTACTGAAACAGGGGAAGTCATGAAAACACGGTTGTTGCTGGTAGGCTGCGGTAAAATGGGCGGCGCCATGCTTGAAGGCTGGCTGGCACGTGGCCTGAATGCCAACAATGTTTATGTCATTGAACAGGCCGAAACCGCCGAAAACCTCGAAACCCGTCTGGGTGTTCATGGCATTACCGAACTTTCCGAAATGCCCGATACCTTTGTGCCCCAGGTTGTTCTGTTTGCCGTCAAGCCGCAGGTCCTGCCCGATATCCTTGATCTTTACAAACCACTGGTGCGCGCGGAAACCGTGTTTCTTTCGGTTGCGGCTGGTCGCACCAGCGAATTTTTCGCAAGCCGCCTTGGCGAAACCGCGCGCATCGTTCGCGCCATGCCCAACACACCGGCTGCCGTTTCGCGCGGCATGACCGTGATGTTCCCGACCGACTATGTCAGTGCTGCCCAGCGTGACATGTGCGAAACCCTTCTCAGGGCTGTGGGCGAGGTTTCCTGGATCACCGATGAAAGCCTGATGGATGCGGTCACCGCCGTTTCCGGCAGCGGCCCGGCCTATATCTTTCATATGGTCGAGGCACTGGCACAGGCTGGCGTAACGGCTGGCCTGCCCGAAGAACAGGCAATGCTGCTTGCCCGCCAGACCGTTGTTGGCGCAGGCTTCCTGCTTGATGAAAGCCCGGAAACTGCCGAAACCCTGCGCAAAAATGTCACCAGCCCCGGTGGCACCACTGCTGCTGCCCTGAATGTCCTGATGGACCCGCAGGACGGCCTGCCGGCCCTTCTGACCCGCGCGGTCGAGGCGGCACGTAAACGTTCGGTCGAACTGGCAGGTTAAGCCCTATCCACCATCCAATGATCCCGGCGGGGATTGCGTTTTTACCATTCCCCGCCACATCATAAGGTATGATATCGGCCAGATTCGGTCTGCGTTTTTTCATCCTTTGTGCGAAAGGAACCAGCCATGCCAGCGAAAAAAGACCCCCGTGACACCCTCATTGCTGCGGCAATGGAACTGGCCGCGGAACGAAGCTGGCATTCGGTCACCCTGATTGATATCTCACAAAAGGCAGGCCTGTCGCTGGCCGATATTTACCCGTTATTTAAAAACAAAAGCGACATCCTGCGCGCCTTTGTCCGCAAAATGGATATGCGGGTGCTTGCCGATCTTGATAGTGCCGATTTTGACCAACCCCGCCACGACCGGTTGATGGACGTGATCATGGCGCGCTTTGATGCGCTTGCCCCGTACCGGCCGGCACTAAAATCGATCCTGCATGATTTTGGCGATGTCGGCCTGGCTGATGGTGCCCGTGCCGCAAAAACCGGTTTTGCCTCGATGCGCTGGATGCTTGAAGCCGCAGGCTTTGAAACCGGCGGCATACAGGGCAGCTTGCGAGTCGCCGGTATGGGGGCCATTTATGCCCGCAGTTTTCGCCAATGGCTGGATGATGAAAGCCCCGATTACGGGCCGACAATGGCATTACTGGATAAAAGCCTGAACCAGGCCGGTGGCTGGGATAGCAGGCTGGGCAAAGGCCTTGCCCGTGTTGGCACCCTTCGCAGCAAATTTGCCCAACGCTGCCCCAAAACGGCCACAGATCATGGCGAAGCTGTCGCCGACTAAAAACCAGGGTGCCTTTCCGGGCGCCTTTTCCATCCGCCGGACGATCCCCCAATATCCTGATCGTTCGTCATTTCCCGATGATGCGATCCGCAAACTGCCTGCCTTGCCGGGCTAAAGGTGCAACTGCACCCTTAGGTTACAGCGTGACACAAAAATATAACCCAAGATTTTTTGTGCAGTGCAAAATAACCCTTGACCCACGCGCAGCATTCAGGCACATTGCAGTTGAAATTGTGCGGCGCACAATAGCGCCTCATTAGATAACTCGCCGCATTGAAAATGGAGTGCCACTCAATGACCGCCGCAAAAAAAGCTACCAACCCGTTCTTCGACGTTGATTTCACCAAATTCACCAGCGACTTCAAAGTCCCGGGTGTTGATATCAACGAAATGATGGCCTTTCAGCGCAAGAATGTTGAAGCCCTGACCAAAGCAAACAAAATTGCTTTTGATGGCTTCCAGGCTGTTGCACAGCGCCAGAGCGAAATCTTCAAGACCATGATGGAAAAAGCAACCACTCAGGGTAAAGATTTCTCTGCTGCTTCGGGCGAAACCCCGATGGCTGCTGCTGCCAAACAGACCGCTGCTGCGAAAACCGCCTACGAGGAAGCACTTGCCAATGCCAAGGAACTTTCCGGCATCGTCAGCAAGTCCCAGGAAGAAGCTCTTGGTCTGCTCCAGACCCGCTTCACCGAATCCCTCGACGAACTGAAAGTTGCGATCGAAAAGACCGAAGCCGCAGCGAAGTAAGTTGATCCAAGTTTCTGATAACTTCCCGTTATCAAACTTCCGGCAGGGCCTTTGGCCCTGCCGTTTTTCTTTGTGCGCCTCGAAAGCCCAGTGCCCAAATCGTTCTTGCAATCAGGCGATTGCCTGACAGCACCTGAATTTTGCTCAAACTCCTGTTTATGCCAATCATGACCAAGGGCCTTTGCAGCATGTCACTGCACGCGGTACTTTGACGGCAAACATATGGAGGTCCGCATGAGCGAAATCAGTTTCGATGATTTCATGAAAGTCGATATTCGGGTTGGCACCATCATTGATGCCCAGCCCTTCCCCGAGGCCCGCCGCCCCGCCATTAAGATGTGGGTGGATTTTGGCGCAGAAATCGGTATCAAAAAAACATCGGCGCAAATCACCAAATATTACACGCCCGAAAAGCTTATCGGTTCGCAGGTGGCTGGCGTGGTCAATTTCCCACCCCGCCAGATCGGCCCCTTCATGTCTGAATTTTTATGCCTCGGCTTTTCCGATGGCACTGCGGACAAAGGCATTGTGCTAATCCGCCCGGAACAGGAAGTCCCCAATGGCGAAAGGCTCTGCTAGGCGCAGGCCCCAATATACGCCACGCCGGCAGGATTTTACCGAACAGACAAAAAAACAGGCCAGTGCTTTACGCCCCGGCCTGTTTTCATTTGAAAGCCCTTTGCCTTTAACGCGCCAACACCATCGCGGCTTCACGGGTGCGGCCAACTGACCCGGCCACCTGCATCGATCCATTTTTGATCTGGTTAATCGTGGTCGTAAAACTTTCGACCGAAACCGCCATCGACTGCATATTGACCGACACCTCACCCGTCACCGCACTTTGCTCTTCCACCGCTGATGAAATACTGGTGACGTTATTCACGACACCTTCCACATCATTGCGAATGGCCCCCAGAACACCGGCAACCTCCTTGGCGATCGCCTGCACGCCGCCAATATCTGCCGATATCTGTTCCGTCGCCCGGGCGGCCTGTTTGGCAAGGTTCTTTACTTCATTTGCTACAACAGCAAAGCCTTTTCCGGCCTCGCCCGCGCGGGCAGATTCGATTGTCGCGTTCAGCGCCAAAAGGTTGATCTGGCTGGCAATATTCTGAATCACTTCAATAATGCTGCCCATCGATGAAACCACATCATCCATGCGATCGGTCGAAGCACCAGCCTCAACCGCCTTTTCAAAAACCTGATCGGTAGATAACCGCGCAGCTGACATGCTGCGTGAAATTTCAGTAATGGATGCCAGCAATTCTTCGGCACTCGCCGCTACCGCCTGCACATTGGCCGATGTTTCTTCCGATGTTCTCGATGCAAAGCTGGCCTGATCATCAAGCGAATTCAGGTTCTGGTCGATCTCGGCAAAATTGACATCAATCATCGATTTCAGATCAGACAGAAGCTGGATCTGCTCGGTAATATCAGTTGCGTATTTAACCACCTTATAGGGCACGCCATCGGGGTCGAATATCGGGTTATAGGATGCCTGGATCCATACTTCACGCCCACCCTTGGCAATGCGCTTGAACTGCTGGGCAACAAATTCACCCTGCCCCAGCGCCCGCCAGAAGGCCTGGTAATCGGCACTGCTGGCATAGTCTGCCTCTAAAAAAATACGGTGGCTTTTCCCTTTGATTTCAGCCAGCGAATATCCCATCACCGACAGGAAATTCTCGTTGGCATCAAGGATATTGCCTTTCAGGTCGAACTCGATCACGGCCTGGCTGCGGCGAATGGCATTTACCTTGCCTTCCTGGTCGGCATGGCGTTTCTCGCGCGCCGTAATATCCGTCGCCAGCTTAACAATTTTCAGCACATTGCCATTCTGGTCACAAACCGGGTTATAGCTCGCCTCGATCCAGACCCGGCTGCCATCCTTGGTATAACGGGGAAAGGCGGCCTGCTGAAACCGGCCTGCTTTCAAATCAGCCCAGAACGCTTTGTATTCGGGGGTACGAACCAGCTTTTCATCAACAAATATCGAATGATGTTTGCCTGTAATTTCTTCAAGACGATATCCCATCAGGCCAAGGAAGTTTTCATTTGCCCGAAGGATCCGTCCCTCTACGTCAAATTCAATCACTGCCAAAGATTTCTCCAACGCCAGGAGGGTTTCTTTGGCCAGAGACGCTTTATCGGACGAGAAGAAATTAAAGCAGGACATGACATACCCCATCTACTATCGCGCCGGAGCTTTGGATCATTCCATCTCTGGCAGTGCTATCGCTTGAGGGGAAAGCTAATACAGTTGTATAGATCGCCATATCCGCAAATGGGGATAACAGTCACAATTGCCTGAAAACCGTGGAATTCTTGAGACAAATCGGCGCGTTTTCAAACGGTTATCGCGCATACAAAATGGAAAAACCCGCAAAAACACAAAGGGCGCCGCTTGAAACGACGCCCTTTTGCACTCAAAACAAAGATGTCAGAGATTACTTCTCGACAAACGCCTTTTCGATCACGAAGTGACCCGGCTCGTTCATATTGCCTTCCTTGCCGCCCCATTCCAGAAGCATGGCACGGGTATCGGCAATCATCTGCGGGTTGCCACACAGCATGAAACGATCATTTTCAAGAGACGGCTTTTCCAGCCCCAGATCGTCATAAATCTTGCCCGATTCCATCAGTTCGGTGATGCGGCCCTGATGGGTGAATTCTTCACGGGTGACGGTCGGGTAATACAGAAGCTTGTTCTGAACCTCTTCGCCGAAGAATTCATTGTGCGGCAATTCATTATGGATGAATTCCTGATAGGCCAGCTCGCGCACTTCGCGGCAGCCATGCACCAGAATCACCTTTTCATAACGTTCATAGGTTTCGTAATCACGAATGACGCTCATGAACGGGGCAAGGCCTGTACCGGTGGAAAGCAGCCACAGGTTTTTGCCCGGCAACAGGTTATCATGGATCAGCGTACCGGTCGGCTTGCGCCCGACCAGGATTTTATCGCCAACCTTGATGTGCTGCAGGCGCGAGGTCAAAGGACCATTCGGCACCTTGATCGAGAAGAATTCCAGTTCTTCATCATAATTGGCGCTAACCATCGAATAGGCGCGAACAAGCGGCTTGCCCTCGACTTCGAGTCCAATCATGGCGAACTGACCATTCAGAAACCGGAAACCCGGGTCCCGCGTGGTTTTGAAGGTGAACAGGGTATCCGTCCAGTGATGGACGTAAGTGACGGTTTCTTCGTTAAAATTGCTAGCCATAGCGCTGCATCAATCCGTTTCGACAGTAGCTTTCAATCGACCGTGGCGGGAAAGAAATACACGGTTCCCGGCCCAGTATGGATGCCAAGTTGCCGCGATTTAACATCAACCCACCGTATATCGCAAGAAAACATTCAACACAGGTGTATTTTTATCGAAATCAACTTTGATCCATATCAATTTTATGTAAAATATTGTCTGACAATATTGTAAGTATCAAACGATAAAGCTGCCCGCAATATGTGGCGCACCTGCCGTGATGGCAAGTCAAACCCGGCCCGTCTGGCCCAATTGAATGGAAAAACACCCATGCCCGCACAGAACAGCGCCCCAGCCGTCGCGCAAGTCTGCCAGACAATCACCCGCGCCATTCGCGAAGGGCGCCTTGCACCGGGCCAGCGTTTGACCGAGGCCGAATTCACACAACGCCTTTCTGTCAGTCGCCCCACCGTGCGCGAGGCCTTCCGCCTTCTCTGCAGTGACGGGCTTTTGCTATCCGAACCACATCGCGGGGTTAGTGTCCGCCAGTTAACCCGCCGCGAACTTGACGACCTGTTTGTCATTCGCGCCAGTCTGGAGGCATTGGCCGTTCGGCTTGCCGCGCCGATTTTGCAAAAATCCCCCGAAACCCTGCTTGAAATACAAAAGGGGCTGGATGATGCCGAACAGGCGGGCGATCTGGCAGAAATGTCCAAATACAATATTGCCTTTCACCAGCATTTTGCCGATGTCAGCGGCAATGTACTGCTGCAATCCCTGCTCGGCCGCCTTGCCAATTCCGTTTACTGGCTGCAATTCCGTGTGCTGATCGCCGATGAACAGGTGCTGCACACCAATGCCCAGCATCAGGAAATCACCAAAGCCATCCTTGCGGGCAAAGGCGATGACGCCGCCGATATCATGGCCGATCATATCGACCGTTCCCGCCAGCTTGTACAATGGCTCGACGATTCCTATTTCGCCCCACCGAAATAACCGCCCCACCACTTCCCGTTCATTTAAAACCACACCAGTACTGCCCATGGCGCCCTGCGCCAGCCGCCTGCACTTCTTCTGCTGCCTGATCCTCGGCGATTAGGTCAATAGATGCGATGAACCAGCATCATGTCGCTATCTGATCTCGCTTTGGGCACGAACCTCAATCGACCCGCCTGCCCGTTAATCTTGAGCACTCGTCTATCTACGTGTCTGTAACCTTCCCCCTTCCCCGAACAATCGCCCATGCTGCGCATGTCGCCGCCTGTTCGCGAAAGACAGAAACGCGGTTCACGGTATGACAAGACACCTCAAATACGCCGCGACCTTGCACAAGCCCCGAAAGCCGATTAGGATTGTCAGACAATTTTACATGACAATCAGGATGCGCCATGACCGCCGAAACATCATCGCCCGCATACACCCCCATTCCCCTGCCGGATTATCAGGAAAAACCGCTTGATCAGATGCGCGCGGATGCGCAGGCTTTTTATGATGAAATTCGCACCCGCCACACCATTCGCGAATTTTCGGACCGTCCTGTTCCCCGCGACATTATCGAAACCTGCCTGAAGGCCGCAGGCACCGCGCCAAGCGGGGCCAATCATCAGCCCTGGCATTTTTCCGTCATTGGCGATGCCAGCATGAAACGCAAAATCCGCCTTGCGGCAGAGGAAGAAGAACGCGCCTTTTATGCCGGGCGCGCGGGTGATGAATGGATCAAGGCGTTAGCACCGCTTGGCACCGATGACAGCAAACCGTTTCTGGAAATTGCGCCCTGGCTGATCTGCATTTTCGGCGAGCGCAAAAGCCGTTCGACCGATGGTGAAATGCGCAAAAACTATTACGTGCCGGAATCAGTTTCCATCGCCACCGGCTTTTTGCTGGCCGCCCTGCACCGCGCCGGTCTGGCAACACTTACCCACACCCCCAACCCCATGAGCTTTCTGAGCGAAATCTGTGGCCGCCCCGCCCATGACAAACCCTACATTTTGCTGGTAACCGGCTATCCGGCGCAGAATGCCACCATCCCGCAACATGCAACGCTTAAACGCGACCTGGCCGATATCGCGACATTTTACTGAAACAACAAAGGCGGCACCGCCAATGGCCATGCCGCCTTTGTAACCCGAAAAATAGGGCGTCCGGTCGATCTTGTTAGACCGTGCAGGACCTCAACCGGCCTTAACGATGCCCGATTGGCAACACCAGGCGCACCCGAAGGCCACCACCCGGCGCATCTTCCAGCAGCACATCGCCGCCATGCCCACGGGCAGAATCCCGGGCAATCGTCATGCCCAGACCAACCCCGCCAGTTGCCTGATTGCGCGATTCCTCAAGCCGGTAAAATGGCTTGAACACTTCTTCACGTTTTTCAACCGGAATACCGGGACCGTCATCATCAAACAGCACTTCAAAATCATTGCCGCGCCGCCCGGCCCGGATCGAAAGGTTCGATGCATACCGCCCGGCATTGCCAATAATATTGGCCACACAGCGTCGGACCGACTGCCGGCGAATTTCCATCATCTGGTTATCTTCGATATGAAGGTCAATCTGCTGGCCTTCGCGCAGGGCCTCGCCCACCAGCTCGGTCAGCAATTTACCGATATCGGTTTCAACCGCCTGTTCGCCTTCCTCGCCACGGGCAAATGCCAGATAGGCATCGACCATGCGCTCCATATCCAGCACATCCTGTTTCAGCGCATCAACGCCCGGCGATGATCCCTGCATCGCCAGTTCAAGCTTCATGCGGGTCAAAGGTGTGCGAAGATCATGCGAAACACCGGCCAGAAGGGCCGTTCGTTGCGACAGGTGGCGCTGAATACGATCACGCATCGACATGAAGGATGCAGCGGCCATCCGCACTTCGGATGCGCCCTCGGGCTTGAAATCGTCAACATTCACACCGCGCCCGAACTGGTCAGACGCCATGGCAAGCTTGCGGATCGGCCGCACCTGGTTGCGCATGAACAAAACGGCGACCCCATACAGGATCAATGCCGATCCCGCGATCCACATAAAGAAGATATAGGTCGTCGATGTATAAAGACGCTTGCGCGGCGCAACGACCGAAAGCACCCCGTCCTTCAACTGAATCCGGATTTCAAGCATCCGGTCATCAACCTCAAGATCAAAGTAAAACGGCCGGTCAATACGTTCCTTCAGCGCGGTAAACAGCTCTTCCGATACCAGCCCGTAGGGCGGCTGGGTGATCTGCTTTTCCAGAATCGCGTCAGGTTCAAAAACGATATCAAGCTGCATGCGCCGGCGCGCATTATCCACCATCGCATCAAAATGGCTATCATCGGGATACTGGCCGATATAATCGACCACATAGGCAACATCCCCCGCCAGACCACGGCTTAGCTGTTTGGCAATGGTGTCCCAGTGGCGTTCAAAAAATATCAGAACCGTGACGATCTGCAGCAGCAGCATCGGCGTCATCAGGATCAGCAGGGACCGGCCCAAAAGGCCCGTCGGCAGCAGGGATTTGACCCATCCGGAAAGTGCGTTGCCCAAAACCGTCACCCTTTATCGATTTGATCGACCATTAATCGCTTCACCGCAATGCAGCAGTTCAATCTGTATAAAGGACATATCCCCGACCACGTACTGTCTGCAAGTATCTTGGCTGTTTTGGGTCATCTTCAAGCTTGCGACGCAAACGGGTTACCTGGACATCAATGCTGCGCGAGGCCGCAGGATCACCACTGCCATTGCCCCCCGTCAAATCAAAAAGCTGTTCTCTTGTGGTGGTTTGCCCGGTGCGGCGTGCCAATGCAACCAGCAGGTCCTGCTCGGCTGTGGTCAGGTAAATATGGTCTTCCCCGCGTTGCAGGACCATCTTGTCCATATCAAAGCGAAAATCGCCAAAGGCCACTTCCGATGCGGCATCTGGCGTTATCTCGTCGGTTTCCGGCCGGGTGCTGTAACGGCGCAAAATGGCTTCGATGCGCAAAACCAGTTCGCGCGGCTCAAACGGTTTAGCCAGATAATCATCCGCCCCGGCTTCAAGGCCAGCGATGCGGTCTTCCGTTTCGGAAAGGGCAGTCAGCATCATGATCGGCACGGTCATGCCGCGATCACGAAGCGATTTGGCCAGATCAACGCCCTTTTCGCCAGGCATCAAAACATCAATCACCAGCAGGTCAAATTCCAGCCCTTCCAGGCGGGCACGTGCCTCGGCAGCATCGCGGGCAACGGTAACCATGAAACCGTTTTCACCCAAATACCGTTTCAGCAAATCACGCAGGCGGTCATCATCATCCACGACCAGAATATGCGCAGCCCCGATTTCGACCATTCAATCCATCCAACACGATTACCGCAATGTTCATGCAGCCTGCCCGCACCATACTATCTGGCTGCGAATCCGGTTTTGCAAAAACATTCGCGCGCGATTTAATAGCGATGCCAATATAGGGGCAATGCATGAATAAAGGCTTTGCCCGGCGAAAAATATTTCGCCAAAGCCCGCCTGTCACCCCATCCGGCGGCGCAGGCCATTTGGCAAAAGCTCGTCCTCAAACCGGGCGCGGTCATTGGGCCCTAACATGCCCAGCATCACCTTGCGAAACCCTTCCACCGCCTCGGCACCGGCTTCGCGATAGGCGTTGGCAATCAGCACACGCTGGTTTTCCGAAAGCTTGCGTTCCAGTTCCTCGCCCTTTTCCGTCACGGTCAAAAGCCGCTGGCGACGGTCCTGCACACCGGTTTTCTGTTCGATAAACCCTTCACGCACAAGCTGGCTTAGCACCCGTGACAGGGATTGCTTGGTAATTTGCAGGATTCCCAAAAGGTCACTGACATTGATGCCGGGATTACGGCTGACAAAATGTATGACCCGATGATGGGCGCGCCCGAAATTATATTGCTCCAGAAGCAAATCGGCTTCGGCCGTAAAATCACGATAGGCATAAAACAGCAGTTCCATGCCCTGACGAAGCTCTTCCTCGCGCAGGAAAAGCGGATTGACCTTGCGTGTCGAGATATCTGCCATGCTGTTCCGTTATGTCAGTTATATTGACATATTAATCTATGAATGTTACTTCGGCTACATGTTTAGGGACATAAAGTTACGTTCAAGCGACCCTTTTAAATGGAATTTGGCAAATGACGACTCCCACCTTTGATAACCGCGACGGTTTTATCTGGTTTAACGGCGAACTCAAACCCTGGCGCGAAAGCACCCTGCATGTGCTCAGCCATGCCCTGCATTATGCCAGCGCTGTATTTGAAGGGGAACGTTCTTATAATGGCAAGGTGTTCAAACTTGCTGAACATGGCGAACGCCTGATCAAATCGGGCAAAATCCTCGACATGACCATTCCTTACAGCTCCGCCGAGCTGGACGCCGCCGTGATGGAAACGCTCAAGGCAAACAACATTTCTGATGGCTATGTGCGCCGCATTGCCTGGCGCGGTAGCGAAATGATGGGTGTTGCCGCCCAGACCACCAAAATCAACGTTGCCATCGCAACCTGGCAGTGGCCGAGCTATTTCAAACCGGAAGAACGCCTCAAAGGCATTCGTCTTGACCTGTCGAAATGGGCACGCCCGGCACCAAACACCGCGCCGACCGATGCCAAGGCCGCCGGCCTTTACATGATCTGCACCATGTCCAAACATGATGCAGAACGCAAAGGCTACGCCGATGCCATGCTGCTTGATTACCGCGGTCATGTTGCCGAAGCCACCGGCGCCAACGTCTTCTTTGCCAAAGACGGCAAATTGCACACCCCGACCCCGGATTGCTTCCTGAACGGTATCACCCGCCGCACCGTGATCGACCTTGCCAAGGCACGCGGTATCGAAGTGATCGAACGGACAATCCTGCCCGAAGAAATGGCCGACTTTGAAGAATGCTTCCTGACCGGCACCGCTGCCGAAGTCACCCCGGTTTCGGAAATTGGCCAGTACAAATTCACCCCGGGCCAGATCTGCAAAACCCTGATGGAAGACTACATGGCCCTGGTTACCGGCCAAAAAGAAGCTGTCGCTGCTGAATAAACCCGCGTTTGCCGGTTCCATAAACATCAAGCCCGCCCTGGGATTTCAGGACGGGCTTTTCTTTTTTTCGTCGTAGCTTCTTTATGCCTGCGGCTTGGTGATCAGGCGCTCAATGCCGTCTGATCTTTGGCATCCAGAGCAAAATGCGCTGCCAGATGTGCACGCAGGCGCACCACGTCATTTTCAATTTGCGGTGCCTTGATCACGTCATAGCAGGAAAATGACGGTACGATTTCCGCCCCGCAAAACCGGTAACAGGCGGCGATATGCAAAAAGGCATCATCCGCCGTTTTACCCTGATACAGCACCTGGTCCGGATTCCCAAATGCTGCCTCGGGCGCATTCCAGGTCAGCGACATCATGAATTTTTTGCCCTGCATATTGCCGCCCATCCCATATTGACGCGACGGGTCCTTGCGGCTGCGGCCGTCATCGGTAATCAGCTTTTTCTGCGCCAGCCCGTCATTAAACACCTCATCAAGGTATTTTTTGTGAATCCAGGGCGCACCAAACCAGTTCACCGGGCATTGCAGAACAATCACATCCGCCCAGACATGCTTGTCCACCTCTTCGCCAATGTCATAGCCCCCGTCGATATGTGAATGCAGCACGTCATGCCCGGCACCGGCAAAGCTGGCGTCAATTTCATTGGCCAGGTGCCGGTTCAGCGTCCCTTCGGACCAGCCCTCGTAACGTTTATGCGCATTGATAATCAGAATATTCGCCATGTTTATCTCCATCCTTGTCCGCAACTTGCGGCGATCCGTTGTGATGAAAACAAGGTAAGGGCATTGGCCAAATTCTGTTTGCCGGTTGTGATGCCAGTTTTGCCCAAAACGCCGAGAGTGCAAAAAACACCCTCATCCATGCTATGGTTCGCAGGCAATATCCTTTATCTATGATGGCAGGCACAAAGCAGCGATTACCCTGTCAGGCGCAAAGGAAAACATCATGTCCGAGGATGCCCAAAAGCTGGCAAAAGCCATTGCAAAGATTGCCCAAAAGGACGGGGAATATCCCATCCTGCAATCGCATATGCGGCTTTATCGCAGCTCGGACCCGTCCCGCCCCATGCCCTGCATGTATTTTTTCGGCCTGGGCATCACGGCATCGGGCCGCAAGGATATCATGATCGGCAATACGGTTTATCCAATGCAGCCCGGCCAGGTCATGCTGCCGCCCGCCGACCTGCCGGTTATTACCTCCGTCACCCATGCCACGCCCGATCAGCCCTATCTGGGTTTATGGATCGATCTTGACATCCGCCTGATGGGCGAACTGGCAATCGAAATTCCGGCCCCCAAACCTGCACCGGGTGACGAACTTTCCTGCGTGAATGTCATCACCCTTGATAGCGGCATTAACGATGCCGTTATCCGCCTGCTTGAACTGCATGAAACGCCGGAACTGGCGACGCACCTTTTGCCCGTGATCCAGCGCGAAATCACCATTCGCCTGTTGCACGGCCCGCTGGGTGCCTGCCTGCGCCATCATCTGGCCCAGGAATCACCAATACAGCGCATCACGCGCATTCTGTCCTGGCTGCGTGAAAACTTTACCCAGGACATAACCGCTGCCAACCTTGCCACCCGCGCCAATATGAGCGGCTCGACCTTTCGTCAGCATTTCAAATCGGTCACGGGTATCAGCCCGCTGCAATATCTAAAACAGATCCGCCTGCTTGAAGCACGGCAACTGATGTTGAATGACCGCGTTGATGCTGGCAGTGCCGCATTCCATGTCGGTTATGAAAGCGCATCGCAGTTCAGCCGGGAATATACCCGCATGTTTGGCGCACCGCCCATTCGCGATATTCGCCGCCTGCGCGAAACCGTGCATAGCGCCAGCGAAATTTCCACCCAAAGCGAAATCATCCCTGCGCGACATACTATATAATATAAGTATCACCACATATTGCAGTGCACCGCGCCAAAGCCGACGCCCGGCAGCGCCCCACATCAGTAACGACATGTCTGGACGGACAAACACGGCCCACGCCGCAAACCACATCCGCGCCAGCCTGTTCTCCTATTTGGGTTCAGACCCTACATAAACAGCACGGGGCCGGATCAACTGACCCTGACGGCGCTGTTCAAGGGCGTGGGCGATCCACCCAACGGCGCGGCCCAGCGCAAAAACGCAAAATGCGGCACCTTCCGGCAGCTCCAGATAACGGCGCATCGCGACCAGGGCAAAATCAATGCCCGGTGCCTTCCCGGTTAACGCCGTCATGGTTTCGGAAATATCGGCGGCCATCAGAAATTCAGGTTCAATCAATTCCAGCAGGGCCTTTGCCCGCACATCCCCGGCCGGATAAAGCGGATGCCCAAAACCGGGAAATTCCACCCCGGCTGCCAGTTGGCGGCGCAACTGCGTCGCCATGTCGCGTGGATCAAGGGCCTGCCAGGCGGTTTCTATCCGTTCTGTCATGCCGCCATGCAAACCACCACTCAGGGCGGCAAGCCCGCCAATAATTGCCATGCGTAAACTGGCCTCGGTCGAGGCGACACATCGGGCCGTAAAGCTTGATGCATTCAATTCATGATCAGCACACAAAACAAGCGCACGACGCACCAGATCGGCCCCAACCGCATCAAGCCCCCAGGCGCGCGCCAATTGCATATGCAGCGGGTAACGCCCCGCATCCTGCCCGGTGACACAGGCAAATAACGCCCCTAACAATCGCGCTGCCCCCGCAGCAAGGCGCGTTTCATCCTGTTGCCAAATACCGGTTTCACCATCTTCCGATGCAATGGCAAACAGAGGCAACAAGGCCTCGATCACCGGAATTGTTGCGTAATGCTTTTTTAATGCCCTCCATCCATCGGGCAAAGCTGGGGATGAAACAGAGAATTTGCGAAAACCCGGCAAATCCCAAAGCAGGCTTGCGACCTCTTCCAGGCTGGCCTGGTCAGCAAGCGCGACGGCATTATGGCCGCGATAATAAAGCTGCCCGTCACGGATCAGCGTAATACCCGATTCGAGAACCGGCATCCCCCAATCCAGGGTCGATTTGGCAATATCCACCGGCTTGCGCCCGCGCCTGCGCTTTCCCGCCAGTTCGGCCACATCGCCACGGGCATAACGATGGCGGCGGCTATCATCTGCAACCGGGTGGGCACGTAAAAGACCACGGCTGACATAGGCATACAGCGTTGCCCGCGACACGCCAAGCTGATCAGCCGCCTGTTCGGCATTTATGAAACCGGATGAATCGGATCGTTGTTTTGCCATAACCAATATATGTTGATTTATATAATCAATATTGACGATATATTGAAACTGGCGTGCTGTATAGGCCTGTTTCCCCGGCAATACCGACCGATCAGGAGGCCGCCATGACACCCCCCAATGCGACGTCCCGCGCCGAAACACCCGGCAGCACAAATTCCGTGCAGCCTGATAGCGCACCGGAACACCCAAACCCGTTTGCTGCTTTTGCCCGCGCCATCTGGGCGGCGGTTGGGGGTGATCCGGCCCTTCTTGCCGCCCTGTCACAAACCAGCCCCGGCGCCCTGCCGTCAGCCTTTGCGGTAACAGACCTTGCCGCGGCTTCCGTCGGTTGTGCCGGTCTGGCAATTGCCGAGCTTTCGGGCCTGATACGCGCACAGGGGCGAAATGCCGCACCTGTGACGCCGGTAACGGTTGACCGGCGGCTGGCATCGGCCTGGTTTTCATCGGGTTATCGCCCGGCTGGCTGGGAACCAGCCGCAAAATGGGATGCAATTGCCGGGGATTATCCGGGGCAGGATGGCTGGATCCGCCTGCATACCAATGCCCCGCATCATCGCCGTGCCGCCCTTGCAGTACTGGGCATCACGACCGAGGATGCAACCCGGCAAACCGTTGCCGCCACCGTGGCAAACTGGCCGGTCACGGCCCTTGAAACCGCGATTGTCGAAAAAGGCGGCTGTGCCGCAGCCATGCGGTCACTTGGCGAATGGCAACAACATCCACAGGGCAAGGCCGTTGCCAGCGAACCGCTGGTTCACGCAGACGCCAGCCCCCTGCCCGCCGCAGAACGCGGCGAAAATTCGCAATTCCGCCTGACCGGCACGCGTGACCGCCCGCTAGCCGGGGTAAAGGTGCTGGATCTAACCCGCATCCTTGCCGGGCCGGTAGGCACCCGTTTTCTGGCGGGGTTTGGTGCCAATGTGCTGCGCGTTGATCCGCCCGGCTGGGATGAACCCACAATCCTGCCCGATATTACCGTGGGCAAACGATGCGCCCGGCTTGATCTGATCAATGATCAGGACCGCGAAACATTTCGCAGCCTGCTGGCTGAGGCCGATATTCTGGTGCATGGCTATCGTGCCGATGCGCTGGAACGTCTGGGACTGGGCACCCGGGCACGCCGTGCCCTTAACCCCGGCCTGATTGATGTGGCACTGAATGCATATGGCTGGTCCGGCCCGTGGCAGTTCCGCCGTGGTTTTGACAGCCTGGTGCAAATGAGCAGCGGCATCGCCGATCATAGCATGAAAATATACCAAACTGAAAAACCCAAACCGCTGCCCGTACAGGCGCTGGATCATGCGGCGGGGTATATTCTGGCAACCTGTGCCATCCGCGGCCTGATCGAACGCCACCAAAATGGACATGGCCTGCAATACCGCACCTCGCTGGCCCGGGTTGCGGCATTGCTGTGCCAATATCAGCCCACCTTGGCCAAGGGCACCACACCGCCCGCCTTTACCGACCTTGCCGATGACGATTACAGCCCCACCATTGAACCATCGGGCAGTGGTAATTTGCAGCGATTGCGCCCGCCGCTGGAAATGGATGGCATCCCCATGGGCTGGACGATCCCGGCCGGTCTTTTGGGAACAAGCCCGCCAACATGGTAATAGCAGCCCACATCACATACGCAAAAGGCCTGAATCCCGCAGGCCTTTTGCGTCATTACCCAATAATCAGGATACCCGTGGCTTAGGGCCAGTTGGCCATTGGCGGCAGCGACATCAGGATGGCTTCGGTATTACCGCCCGTCATCAGGCCAAAGCGCGTACCACGGTCATGAAGCAGGTTGAATTCAACATACCTGCCACGTTTGACCAATTGTGCCTCGCGCTGATCCATTGACCAGTCATCGTTGTAATGGCGTTCAACCAGGGCCGGATATACATCCAGAAATGCTTTGCCCACATCCTGGGTAAAGGCAAAATCAGCCTCCCAGTCATTTTCCAGATAATCATAGAAAATGCCGCCAACGCCGCGCGCTTCGTTACGGTGCGGCAGCCAGAAATATTCATCGCACCATTTTTTGAAACGATCGTAATAATCCTCGCCATGCGCATCGCAGGCGGCCTTGAATGCGCCGTGAAAATCGGCGGTGTCGACTTCATCGGGAAAAACCGGCGTCAAATCCGCCCCGCCGCCAAACCATGCCTTTGATGTCACGATATGGCGGGTATTCATATGCACAGCGGGCACCAGCGGTGAACAGGGATGCGCCACCAGCGAAATACCGGCAGCCCAGAAATTGGGACTTTCCGTCGCGCCGGGGATTTCCTTGCGGAATTTTTCGGAAAATTCGCCATAGACGGTGGAAATATTCACACCCACCTTTTCAAAAACGCGGCCCCGCATGACCGACATTTCGCCGCCACCCTGATTTTGGCCACGTTCCCAGCGGGTCCGTTCAAACCGGCCTGCCGGGCGGTCGGCCAGCGGGCCGCCATAGGCATCTTCAAGCTGTTCAAACCGTGCGCAAATCTGGTCACGCAGGGATTTGAACCAGTCAGCGGCCTGCTTTTTACGCGCTTCGGTCTGGCGTGCGGTTTCGTCACTCATTCAGGGCTTCCCGGAAAACTGTTGGTCTGACGCATGGCTTCACCAACGGTCATAGCCGCCGCCATCGCCACATTCAAGGATCGCATGCCCGGACGCAACGGAATAACCACCCGCGCATCGGCCGTTTCATGAACCTGGTCGGGCACCCCGCGGCTTTCCGCCCCCAGCATCAAAATATCGTCAGGACGAAATTCAAAATCGCAATAGGGTACGGCCCCCTTGGTGGTCATCAAAACCAGGCGACCGGGCAGATCGCCATTCTTGCGCGCTTCCTGAAATGCCTGCCAGTCGGCATGGCGCTGGTAACTTGCCGCTTCCAGATAATCCATCCCTGCACGCTTCAAACTGGCCGAAGTCAGCAGAAAACCACAGGGTTCGATGATATCGACGCCAACACCCAGGCATGCCGCCATACGCAAAATTGTCCCGGTATTTTGCGGAATATCAGGCTCAAACAGACAAATTCTCATGATCGATCAACAGACTCGCGCAATTTTGTATAAAAGCGCCATGAAAAATGTTACCAAAAGTTTCATAGCGTTACAGGAGTTTCCCGCTTCTGGAGCCGGGTCTTTAATTAAGTAGCTTGTTATAGCGGGTATCACAAAGTGGTGCCAGCGCTAGGAAAAGCCTTGTTTGTCGTAGGGTTTTTAGAGTGCTTCCAAAACCACAGCGTTTATTAATACGCACCTTTCCCGCCAACTTCTCCTTAACAAAGGCCATTATTGTTAGTATACGAAATTCGATTCAGGCCTGAAGGCCAAGGGGACAGAAAACTTTTTTCGAATTGAAGTAAGTCAATGATCCCGGCGGTAAATTCAGGCATTCCGCATGCCTGTTTTGGGGGCAGAAAGAGGAATACATCATGTCGCAAACGGTGCAATCATCCGGGGAGAACCCGGACGAGAACCGCAGGGATTTCCTGACCCTTGCGACCACAGCGGTCGGTGTCGTTGGCACCGGCATGGCACTGTGGCCGTTCGTGGACAGCATGAACCCGTCCAAGGACGTTCTGGCGCTGGCCTCGGTCGAAGTAAACCTGTCAAATATCCCGGTCGGACAGGCCATCAAGGTGATGTGGCGCGGTAAACCCGTGTTCATCCGCCACCGCACCGAACGGGAAATCAAAGAAGCTGAAGACGTGGCATTGAACCAGCTGGTCGATCCCGAGACCGATGATGCCCGTGTTCAGAAAAAAGAATGGCTGATCGTCGTCGGCGTTTGCACCCATCTGGGCTGCATTCCGATGGGTACCGCAACCGGGGAACCGCGCGGTGACTTTGACGGCTGGTATTGCCCGTGTCACGGGTCGCACTATGACAGTTCAGGCCGTATCCGCAAGGGTCCGGCACCGAAGAACCTGCATGTGCCGACCTATACCTTCCTCACCGACACGTCGGTCAAGATCGGCTAAGGGAGTGTAAGATGAGCGCGCCTGTATGGAATAACAAAGTGGTAAAGTGGGTCGACGACCGTCTTCCGGTCTTCTCGATGCTGCATCATTCCGCTTATGAATATCCGACGCCGAAAAACCTGTCCTATATGTGGAATTTCGGTTCCCTGGCCGGTTTTGTTCTGGTGACCATGATCCTTACCGGGATCTTCCTGGTGATGAACTATACGCCGCATGCCGATATGGCATTTGATTCCGTCGAACGCATCATGCGCGACGTGAATTATGGCTGGCTGATCCGCTATATGCACATGAATGGCGCATCGATGTTCTTCATCTGCGTCTATATCCACATTTTCCGTGGTCTTTATTACGGGTCATACAAGGCCCCGCGTGAAGTTCTGTGGTGGATCGGTATTCTGATCCTGCTTGCCATGATGGCAACGGCATTCATGGGTTATGTTCTGCCCTGGGGCCAGATGTCATTCTGGGGTGCAACGGTTATTACCAACCTGTTCTCGGCCTTCCCGATTATTGGCGATCCGCTGGTAACCTGGCTGTGGGGTGGTTTCTCGGTTGGCAACCCGACCCTGAACCGGTTCTTCTCGCTGCATTATCTGCTGCCGTTTGTCATTCTGGGCCTTGTGGTCCTGCATGTCTGGGCGCTGCATGCAGTCCGGTCGAACAACCCGACCGGCGTTGAAATCAAAACGCCGCAGGACAGCATTCCCTTCCATCCCTACTACACGATCAAAGATCTGTTCGGGATGGGGATCTTCCTGATCATCTATCTGTATTTCGTGTTCTTCGCGCCGAACTTCTTTGGCGAGCCGGACAACTACATCATGGCGAACCCGCTGTCGACGCCAGCCCACATCGTTCCGGAATGGTACTTCCTGCCGTTCTACGCGATCCTGCGCTCGATCGACTTTGAATTCCTCGGCATTCCGGCAAAACTGCTGGGCGTGCTGGCGATGTTCGCGGCCATCATCGTGCTGTTTGTCATTCCCTGGCTCGACCGTTCCAAGGTACGCAGCTCGCGCTTCCGCCCGGTTTACAAATGGTTCTTTGTGCTTCTGCTCATTGACTGCTTTGTACTTGGCTATTGTGGTGCGAAGGCCCCGTCTGATCCGTTCATGGGTCTGCATGGCCTGCAGGTGATCACGGTTGGCCAGTTGGCAACCCTGTATTACTTCCTGCATTTCCTTGTCGTCATGCCTGTGGTTGGTAAATTGGAACGGCCAAAACCGCTTCCGGCCAGCATCAGCGAATCTGTTCTCAAGGGAGGTGCAAATGCGTAAATTTGCTCTCACCGCAATTGCTGCTGCTTTCGCGCTGACCGCTTTTGCCAACAATTCGTCCAAGGCATCCGAAGGCGTGGTTCCGCCGGATATGGAATGGAGCTGGGAAGGCCTTTTTGGCACCTATGACCGTGCGCAGTTGCAACGCGGTTTCCAGGTGTTCAAGAATGTCTGTGCAAGCTGCCACAGCATGCACTATCTGGCATTCCGTAACCTTGAAGGTATTGGCTTTAACGAAGACCAGATCAAGGCGATCGCGTCGGAATATGAAGTCGAAGACGGCCCCAATGACGATGGTGAAATGTTCACCCGTTCGGCCAAACCGTCTGACCGCTTCCCGTCGCCGTTCCCCAATGCCAAGGCTGCTGCCGCATCCAATGGCGGGGCTGCTCCGCCCGATCTGTCTTTGATGGCCAAAGCCCGCCCGCACGGCCCGGATTACATCCATGCCCTGCTGACCGGTTATGAAGAAGAGGCACCGGAAGGTGTCGAAATGGCCGAAGGCAAGCACTACAACCATTACTTCCCGAGCCATCAGATTTCGATGCCCCCGCCCCTTTATGGTGATGACGTCGAATATACCGATGGTACCGAAGCAACGGTTGACCAGGAAGTGCAGGACGTTACCGCATTCCTGAACTGGATTGCCGAACCCGAACTTGAAGCCCGCAAAGCAATGGGCATGAAGGTTCTGCTGTTCCTGATCGTGCTGACCGCGATGCTTTACGCCGTGAAACGCAAAATCTGGGCAAAGATCGAACATTAATTCGGTCCTGATGCCTTGAAAATCAAAGGCCGCCGGCTTCATGCTGGCGGCCTTTTTTATTTTCTTTCAAAAATATAATGCCGTGATAAAGAGGATCGACCCGGTTGCGCGTCCCGACCATTGCGTATCCCCGTCACCTGACGATTGCCTGCTTTATCTATCCAACCAGTTTCCAACCGCCCCAACCCGTTGCCCGGTTTCGGCCCATTTCCACGGTGTTCCATGTCGCTTGACCAATATGGCCTGTATCTTGTTGCTGTTCTGATTGCCGTTTTAACGCCCGGCCCGGCAGTTATGCTCGGTATCACCAACAGCATTCGCCACAACACCATGACATCGATGGTCGGCGCGCTGGGCTGTGTGACGGCGACCGGCCTGATGGGCGCACTATCGGCCATGGGACTGGGTGCCATGATCATGGCATCGGCCATTCTGTTTGATATCATCCGCTTTGCCGGTGCGGCCTATCTGATCTGGCTGGGGATCAAAATGTGGAAGGCAAGCGGCAAGGTTGCGGTAAATGTTTCGACCGAGCAGGCTGTGCCCCATCCCGGCTATATGCGCACCTATCTGCGCGGTTTCATTATTTCGGCCAGCAACCCCAAGGCAATTGCCTTTTTCACGGCTTTGTTCCCCATGTTCCTGGACCCGAATGCACCGCTGATGGCGCAGTTCACCATCCTTGATAGTACTTTCGTGATCCTGTCTTTCTCGTCGATCATGGGGTATTCGCTGCTGGCTGCGCGCAGCAAGGATTTCCTGCTAGGGTCCGCGCGCAAATGGTTTGACCGAGTTGCTGGCAGCATCTTTGTCAGCTTTGGTCTGGCACTTGCAGCCAGCCACCGCTAATCGCCTTTCAGGACAGGCAGGGCTATCGCCGCCGTCAGGCCGCGGCCATAGCCAGCAGCGGTTACTGCGCGCCAAACGCTTAAGTCAGTACATCACGTAATGCTGCAATATCTGGTCGATCACGCCATCTTCGTGCATCTGGCGCAAAACAATATCCAGGGCAGCGGCAAATTCGTCACGATGGGGCCATTTGGCAGTGTCATCGGGTGTATAGGCAATCGCCCCCTGATGGCGCCCCAAAACCGCTGTTTCGGTTAACTCGCGGCGGACTTCGATTGTTTCGGTGCCAATTTCGCCCAGGCTGGTGGCAATGGCCAGCCGGTCATTGACGTAACAATCAATGCGCCCCGCGAGCAAACGGCGCAAATTGATCTCGGTGCTATGCGCCTCTTCCAGTGTGATTTCATGGCGATCGGCCATTTCAAACAGGTCCTTGCCCGCCAGCCGGTAGCCCGACGTATTGCCAAACCGTGCGCCGATATAATCGAACGGGTAGCTTAGCAATGTGCGATGGCTGACAAATTGCCGGGTGCATAACACAACGACGGATTCATCAAGGATCGCTTCGGAATAACGGTCCACCCAGTCGCGTTCGGCATCCATATAGGGCGGGTAAAACGCCATGATTTCCCCACGCTGAAGCATTTCCATGCCGCGTTTGAACGGGACACCGGCAAATTCGATTTCATATTGCGGCAAACGCATTGCCGCCTGGCGCAGAATGTCGGTATAGGCCCCAGCCATGACCGCGCCATTCAAATAGGCGTAAGGCGGGTCATTTTCCTCGCCATAAAGAACAACACGCTGGCGTGGAGTGCCAATGCTGTTTTCAGCCTGTGCCGATACAGGCTTTACGTGAATTAGAAAAACTCCAAGAAGCAGCAAAAAGACAAGCGCAGGGCGCATTGACATGACAATGTCCGATTCCGGTGAAGGGCATATGGGGAAGACGGCGCATCAAATATCAGCAAAACCCGGTAGGGACCACTGCGATCGACGAAACCGAGCCATGCACAACTGAAAGGTGATATGACATAACCACACCCCATATTGCGTCCGGAATTTTAAGGAAAATCCCCTTGCCTGCCCTTGGAAACCGGCCGTTTTACGCCATCAAAATGCAAAACCGTAAGGTGTTAGGGAAAATACGCAGCGGCCAAACTGCCCTGTGCGAACGCCCTTAACATTGCCTGAAAATGGTGCATTTTGCCCCATCCGCATGGTTGCACACCCATGCTGTTTGACCGCTATCAGCCCCCGATAATGCCGCATCACGGCACGATCGGGTAATACATCCAACAGGCTCAGTCACATTTTTTGCGGGAAAAGCATGTACAGCGGTTTGTGGCTGCGGTGTCGTCTGGCACCCCGTCGCGGCGTACCAGCACCTCGTCATGGTTATCATGGCTGGTGCCCACATGGTTGCCATCGACCGGGCGCATTGGCGGCACAGCAACGGGGATATGCACCAGTTTGCGTTTATGCTGCGGCGTCCCTGTGCTGGCATAAAGCTGCTTTCCGGCCTCGACAATGCTTACACCGGCAAAGGCCTTGAACAGCCGTGACCCGACATTTTCAATGCCCTGCGACCAGCGCAGCAAAAAGCGGTTGCGCGTGGGGGGCAAGAACAGGGCGCGGCTATGCTGCACGGGTAGGAACATGTTTTCGCGCATCAGGTTTTGCAACTGGCTGACGCTGTAGGGATGGCCAAACCCAAATGGCGTATTTTCCGACCAGCTCCAAAGCGAGCTTCGATTGGGGGTCAGCACCACAATCCGGCCATTGGGGGTTAGAACGCGCCAGCATTCGCGCATCAGGCGACGTTGCGAGTCGGAATGCTCGACAAGATGCACCAGCAAAATACGGTCGACCGAGCTATCGGGCAAAGGCAGCATAGTTTCTTCGGTCAGGGCGACACAATTGGGTTCGCCTGCGGGCCAATGCACGCAGCCCTGCGGAGCAGGCATAAAGGCCATAACCCGTTCGGCCTCGCCCAGAAACGGGCGAAGATACGGGGTGGCATAGCCAAACCCCAACACCCGCATGCCCCGCACATCCGACCACATCATGCGCAACCGGCGGCGAATAAGCCGTCGGGCGGCCTGACCCAGGCTGGTGGCATAGAACCGGTGTAAATCAACAACATCCTGACGCATGGTCAAACCCTATCATTGTCGGCCAGAAGGGCGAAACAAATTGCAGCACAATTGTCTCCCCGCCACCAGCCTGTTAGGCTTTGGCATATTTTCAAACAAACGAGGCCCAATATGTCGGCAGGTGACATCATCCTGATCCCGAACCGGTCAGACAATTACATCTATCTGCTGCGCTGTGCCAATAGCGGTGTCACCGCTATTGTTGATCCGGGCGATGCAGAACCCGTAATCGAAGAACTTTCCAAACGTGGCTGGTCGCTTGATATCATTTTAAACACCCACCATCACAATGACCATGTTGGCGGTAACGCGGAACTAAAGGAAAAGTTCGGCGCAAAAATTATCGGCCCGGCAGCGGAGGCCGATAAAATCGCCAATCTGGATGAAACCGTTGCCGAAGGCGACGTCGTCCGGGTTGGGGAACTCGAAGCCAGAATCTTTGATGTTCCGGGCCACACGGCCGGGCATATCGCATTTTATTTTCCCGCCGTTTCTGCCCTGTTTTCCGGTGACAGCCTGTTTGCCCTTGGCTGTGGGCGCCTGTTTGAAGGTACTGCCGAACAGATGTGGCATTCGCTGGTCAAATTCCGCACCCTGCCGGTCGAAACCCGGCTTTATTGCGGCCATGAATATACCCTGACCAACGCGCGATTCGCCCTGACAATCGAACCGGAAAACGCCGCCCTTCAGGCGCGCGCCAGTGCGATTGAAACTCTGCGCAAGGCTGGCCGCCCGACAATCCCCTCCACCCTTGGTGAAGAAATCGACACCAACCCCTTCCTGCGTGCAGATGTCCCGGTTGTCTGCCGCGCCATGGGCATGTCCGGCGCCCCGGCGGAAATCGTCTTCACCGAAATCCGCCATCGGAAGGATAATTTCTAATTCCAGGTCGCCGTAGCGAACCAGTGGGAAATTAAGGCTCCACCTGCTTGAACAGAACATTCTGATCAAGCAGGTAGCGCGAAAATAACGGCAGGCTGGCCGCGCCAATCGCGCGTGCGCCACTGCCCACGGCGCCGGGTTCAACGCGGGGCATGGCGATGCCCTGCAGGTCCAGCCCGTTAAATTCGCGGCGAATGGCATTGACGATTTTTTCGCGCACAAAGGCCGGGAAGCCGCCATCAACAATAACGGTTTCAAAATCGATCACGGAACAGACCGACGTGATTGCCAGTGCCAGACTGCGCGCCGCCTGCGCGATCCATTGGTCAAGTTGCAGACTGATTTCGCGCCAGCTTTCGGGGTCACGCCACAGGCGGGTGGGGTCAATGCCCGCCCCGTGCAGCATTTCTTCAAGGGCAAAAAGGCTTGCCTGATCAATCAACTGCGAGGGTTTACCCGCCTGATCAACCACCGGCATGGAACCAAAGGCCCCCGCATTACCGGTGCGCCCGGCATATACCGCCTGGTTTAACACCACACCGCCACCAATGAAGGACCCGATAAAGAAATAGGCGAAGTCGGCATAATTCGCACCCTGCCCGAATACCAGTTCGGCACCACAGGCGGCCGTGGCATCATTTTGCAAAAAAACCGGGAAAGGTACGATTTCACCAATCACCTCGGCCAGGTCGATATCGCGCCAGGCCGCCATGTCCTGTTCCGGCGCGCCCATTTCATCAACCCAGTTCCAAAGTTCAAACGGCACGGCAATGCCAAGCCCGGCGATCCGCCCGCGTTGCGATGGTGTCAAACGGGCAATCAGGCCGCTTGTGGCATTGCGCACAAACTGGCGGATATTATCGGGTGTCGGGTATTTATAGGTTTCAATGCTGCTGTCGCGCACCGTGCCAACAAAATCCATTAACACCAGTTCGGCACTGCGCCGACCAATTTTCAGACCAAAGGAATAGGCCCCATCGGGGTTAAGTGCCATGGGCACCGATGGTTTGCCAACCCGCCCGCGCACCGGTTCGCCGCGCATCAAAAGGCCGTCTTTTTCAAGGGCGCGAATAATCACCGATGCGGTTTGCGCCGAAAGCCCGGAAAGACGGGCGATATCGGCCTTGGACAGCCCTGCTGTGCGGCGCACAAGTGACAATAACAGGCGTTCATTATAGGCGCGGACCCGCACCTGATTGGCGCCACCGCCAGCATGCGTCCCCGCCAAGGCAGGCGGCATCCCCGGTATTTCATCAACCGGATCAATATGTTCGGGCATTAATGGTTCCTCCCATACGGCGCATTGGCCTTTTTATTGTGCTGCGTAGCATCGTCAATTCTAATTAATAAATCAAATGGATTTATTAATTGACAGCCCCCGTGAATTGGTGTGGTGTATAGACAGACGCGCCGCATCAAAGCTGCAAAGAACAGCCGCGACGGATGTCTTTTGATTAAAAATTGACAAAAATGCCAGCAATCAGGGAATTCCCTGGGAGGAAACAGATGAAAAAAGCACTTCTTGGCGCCACCCTTGGTGCGCTTGCCCTTTCCATTGCCGTTCTGCCGACCCACCAGGCCAAAGCCGCCGATATTGGCGCTTGCCTGGTCACCAAAACCGACATCAACCCCTTCTTCGTGAAAATGAAAGAAGGTGCGACGGCCAAGGCAAAAGAACTGGGCATCAATCTTTCGACCTATGCCGGTAAAATTGACGGCGACCATGAAACCCAGGTCCAGGCGATTGAATCGTGCATTGCATCGGGCGCAAAGGGCATTCTGCTGACCGCATCTGATACCAAGGCCATTGTCCCGGTCGTTAAAAAGGCCCGCGATGCCGGTATCCTTGTGATCGCACTTGATACCCCGCTTGAGCCGATTGACGCTGCTGACGCCACCTTTGCCACTGACAATTTCAAGGCGGGCGAGCTGATTGGCGAATGGGCCAAAGCCAAACTGGGTGACAAGGCATCGGATGCGAAAGTAGCCTTCCTGGACCTTTCGGCCAGCGCCCCGTCGGTTGACGTTTTGCGCGACCAGGGCTTCATGAAGGGCTTTGGCATTGATGTTAAAGACGAAAACAAAATTGGCGACGAAGACGATGCCCGCATTGTTGGCCACGATGTGACCAGCGGCAACGAAGAAGGCGGCCGCAAGGCGATGGAAAACCTGCTGCAGCGGGATTCCGGCATCAATGTTGTTTACACCATCAACGAACCGGCTGCTGCTGGCGCCTATGAAGCGCTGAAATCGTTTGGCATGCAGGATGGCGTGCTGATCGTTTCGGTCGATGGTGGCTGCCCGGGTGTTGAAAACGTAAAAGACGGCGTTATTGGTGCCACCTCGCAGCAATACCCGCTTCTGATGGCATCCAAAGGGATCGAGGCCATCAAGGCATGGGCTGATTCGGGCAAAAAACCGGAAAACAGCGCAGGCCTGAACTTCTATAACACCGGTGTTAACCTGGTGACTGACCAGCCGGTTGACGGTGTTGAATCCATCAGCGTGAAAGAAGGCCTGGATCGCTGCTGGGGTTAATCCTGCCTGACTGACCAAATGCCGGGGCAATGGCCCTGCCGTGCCCCGGCCCATAAAAATCAATCCTTACCATGTCAAACGGTCCCGCTGCCATCAAAGACAGGGAAAACCCTGCAAGAATGCCTGTGTGCCTTTGCATCGCAAGGCCACACAAACGGGACCCCGGAGGAAGCGATGAGCGACGAAAACCGTACGCCACGCAAAAAGCAGGATTTCGAAGAAACGCTGGTGCGCAGCGACAAAAATGTCGCATCCTTTGCCCCGCAAAAGCGTAACTTCCTGCAATCAGCCCAGCATCTGTTACATGGTCATCCCACAATGATCCCCGTCATTGTGCTGATCCTGTCGATCATTATTTTCGGTGCCCTTGCCGGGCCCAAATTTTTCTCGCCCTTCAACCTGTCGCTGATCGTGCAGCAGGTATCGATCATCGGTATTCTGGCAGCCGCACAAAGCCTGGTCATCCTGACGGCAGGTATTGACCTGTCGGTCGGGGCCATCATGGTGCTGATGTCGGTTGTGATGGGACAGCTTGCCGTTTCGGCCGGTATTCCCACCCCCATTGCCCTGTTGCTGGGGTTTGCAGGTGGGGCGCTGGCAGGGGGCATGAACGGGTTTCTGGTCACCCGCATCAAACTGCCGCCCTTTATCGTTACCCTTGGGTCATGGAACATCTTTTTTGCGCTTAATCTATGGCTGTCCGATGCCCAGTCCATTCGCAGCCAGACGCTGGATGAAGTCGCCCCGCTTTTGAAATTTTTTGGCGAAAGCATCGCCATTGGCGGCGCACGGGTAACCTATGGGTCGATCCTGATGCTGCTGATTTTTGCGGTATTGTGGTTCATGCTTAATCACACGGCGTGGGGCCGGCATGTTTATGCCATTGGCGATGACAAGGAATCCGCCGAGCTTTCGGGCATTCGCACCAATCGCACCCTGATTTCGGTTTATATCCTGGCGGGTGTTGTCTGCGCGATTGGCGGCTGGGCTTCTATCGGCCGTGTGGGTTCGGTATCGCCGCAAAGCTTCCAGGAAGCCAACCTGCAATCAATTACCGCTGTGGTGATTGGCGGTATATCCCTGTTTGGCGGGCGCGGGTCCATTGCCGGGCCGTTGATTGGCGCGCTGATCGTTGGTGTGTTCAATTCCGGCCTGCGCATGGTGGGGGTTGATGTTCTATGGCAACTTTTTGCCATTGGCTGGCTCACCATCATTGCTGTCGCGATTGACCAGTGGATCAGAAAGGTATCGTCATGACCAACACACAAAGCACCCTTCAGCCGGTTCTGTCCGGGCGCGGGCTGGTCAAGCGTTATGGTCGTGTCACGGCCCTTGATCATGCCGATTTTGACCTCTATCCCGGCGAAATCCTGGCTGTTATCGGCGATAACGGTGCAGGCAAATCATCGCTGATCAAGGCGCTTTCCGGTGCCATTACCCTTGATGAAGGGGAAATTCTGCTGGAAGGCAAACCCGTCAGCTTTTCATCGCCAATGGATGCCCGCGATGCGGGGATTGAAACGGTTTATCAGACCCTTGCCCTGTCCCCGGCCCTGTCGATTGCGGACAACATGTTTATGGGCCGCGAACTGCGCCGCCCCGGCTTTGCCGGCAAGTTCCTTAAAATGCTGGATCATCCGGCAATGCAGCGCGTTGCCCGGGAAAAGCTGAATGAACTGGGCCTGATGACCATTCAAAACATCAACCAGGCGGTAGAAACCCTTTCGGGTGGGCAGCGCCAGGGCGTTGCCGTGGCCCGTGCAGCAGCTTTTGGATCGCGCGTGGTGATCATGGATGAACCAACGGCTGCATTGGGCGTCAAGGAAAGCCGCCGCGTTCTGGAACTGATCCAGGATGTGCGATCACGCGGGATGCCGATTGTGCTGATTTCGCACAATATGCCCCATGTGTTCGAGGTGGCAGACCGCATTCATATCCACCGGCTGGGCAAACGGCTTTGCACCATCAAACCCGATGATTACACCATGTCAGATGCCGTTGCCTTCATGACAGGGGCACTCGAAGCCCCCGAAATGGCCCAAACCGCCTAACCCGTGATCAGGAACCCCGGAAAGAATGACCATCGATCTTGATCAAATCGCTTCGCTTATTGCTGCCCGTCGCTCCGGTGAAGGCCGGATGATGGTGGCAATCGCCGGCGCCCCAGCTTCGGGCAAGTCAACCCTGTCCGAACGGCTTCATCACCATCTGGGGGGTGATGAAGCCGGGGTTGCCGTCGTTCCCATGGATGGTTTCCATTTTGATGATGCCATCCTGCGCGAACGGGGTGACCTTGCCCGCAAGGGTGCGCCCCATACATTTGATGTTGGCGGTTTTGCCCGTTACCTTGCCGCCATTCGCGAAGATGACGAGGATATCTTTGTTCCCGTCTTTGATCGCAAGCTGGAGCTTTCACGCGGCTCTGCGCGCTGTATTGGCAAACACCACCGCCTGATCCTGGTCGAAGGCAATTACCTGCTGTTAAAACAGGCCCCCTGGAACCGCCTTGCCAGCCTGTTTGATTTAAAACTGATGCTTGATGTGCCAATGGGCGTTCTTGAACAACGCCTGATCCAGCGCTGGCTTGATCATGGCTTTGACCAGAAATCTGCCACCAGCCGCGCGCTTGAAAACGATATTCCCAATGCACGCGTCGTCCAAAGCCAGTCCGGCGGGGCAGACCATATCCTGCAGCTTACGCCGGAATATCCGGCGTAAGTTATAGCACCCGTGCTTCACCCAAAGGCCGGGCCAGTGGTTTCATAACATTGGTGACCCAGTCCAGCACTGCGCGAATATGGGGCAAATGCGCCATATCCTGATGCACCAGCAGCCATATTTCCCGCCCGGCCGTTACATCATATTGCGCCAAACGGTGCATACCGGTTGCCTGCGCCCCGATACATACCGGCAAAAGGCAGCAGGCATCGGCTTCCTTTGCCATGCCTGCCAGCATCAGGGACCGGTTGGCACGGCCAATGACCCTGCGATTGCCAAAGGCATTGCTTAGCCATTGCTGTTCGGGTTTGTCGGCAAAACCTTCGGTCAAATCGACCCACGGGGATATATGTGCGTCCATATCCGGCCGTGCGCCATAAATAGCAAATTCCATAAAACCGATCCTGCGGCTGCGAAAGGCACCGCTTTCGGGCAGGGCCAGGCGAATGGCAATATCGGTTTCGCGCTGCGCAATGTTCAGGTTGCGGTTATGCCCCGTCAGTTCCAGTTGCAAGCCGGGATAACATTGATGAAATCCGCCAAAGGCTGGCACCAGCACCCCTTCTAAAATGGCATCCACCGCCGAAAGCCGGACATTGCCCGTAAGCGCGGTTTTATCATCCGCCCCATCCCCTCCGGGCATTTTGCCCATAAAGGCCGCCAGGTTTTCTTCCATCAACCTTGCGGTTTCCAGTAATTGCCGCCCCTGCCCCGTCGGGCTTAGCGCCCCTTCATCACGACGCAATATGGGGTAACCCAGCACTTCTTCCAGCCGGGCGATGCGGCGGCTGACTGTCGTCTGGTTAATTCCCAGTTCGCGGGCAGCTGCGCTCATATTCCCCGCCCGGCATAATACCGCAAAGGTCCGCAGGCCATCCCAGTCCGGTGTTTTCATGCCAATCCCCATATCTGCAATTTTGCAGATTATAGCGGCATATATGCGTATTTAAACTGCATTCATGCAGCGTCAATATCACGGCATCACATATAGGGAACCCAACATGACTGCAAAAACAATCCTGTCGCTGGCCAATGCCCACCCCACCATCGGCACGCCGGAAAATGCCGCACTGATCATTATTGATGCCCAGGAAGAATACCGTTCAGGCGCGTTGCCCCTGTCCGGGCTGGACGATGCCCTGGCAAATGCCGCGTCCCTGCTGGATCATTGGCGCAACAAGGGCGGGATGGTCATTCACATTGTTCATCACGGCGCACCGGGTGGTGCGGTGTTTAACCCCGATGGCGAATATGTTGCCATCCTGCCCGAAGTCCGCCCGCAGGAGGGCGAGGAAGTACTGGTCAAAAACGTGCCCAATTCATTTGGCCATACCGGGCTTGATGACATTTTGAAAAAGGCCGGTTTGAAAAACATCGTCCTGGCCGGTTTCATGACCCATCTTTGCGTGTCCACCACGGCGCGCATGGGGCACCAGGGCGGATATGGCGTTACTGTTATTGCCGATGCCACAGCCACCCGCGACCTGCCGGTTCCGCCAACCCTGAACACAGCGACAAACGCCCATGACCGCGCATCGGTCATTCCGGCCGAAATCCTGCATAAGGCCGAACTGGCGATGCTGGGCGATATCTTTGCCACCATTGCCCGCACCGATGCCGTTATTGCCGCCTGAATTGCGATAAATCCAAACAAAAATGCCGCGCAAAGCATCTGCGCGGCATTTCGTTTTTCTGCATCCCGGCAGCACCGGCCGCCAAGGGTTTAACCTTCGGGATTCAACCTTCAGCAAGCACCAGATCATCGGAATGGATAATGGCGTTACCCCGGCTAAAACCCAGGATAGGTTCGATATCGTGGCTGTTATGGCCCAAAAGTTGGCGGGTTTCCTCGGCGGAATAGGATGAAATACCGCGCGCGATTTCCGCCCCCTCGGCCGAAAGGACACGCACCGCATCCCCTGCCTTAAAGCTACCCTGCAATGAGGCAATACCGGGTGCCAGCAGGTTTTTACCCGCACGAATGGCGCGTTCCGCCCCGCTATCGATCACGATTGCCCCGCGTGCCGAAAGCGATGTTGCAATCCAGTGGCGGCGTGCGGCAAGCGGCGTTTCGGATGGCTGAAACAGGGTATGCGGCCCGCCTTCAAGCTGGGCTTTTAACGGGTGATAAATGGTGCCCCGTGCAATCATCATGCGGCAACCGGCCTTCATGGCAATTTCGGCAGCCTGAAGCTTTGTCACCATCCCGCCAGAGCTATACATGGTCGGCGCAGCACCGGCCATATCCATGATTTCCGGGGTCAGTTCACCCACTTCGGGGATCAGAACGGCATCCGGGTTCTTGCGCGGATCAGCGGTATAAAGCCCGTCAATGTCTGAAAGCAGCACCAGCATATCGGCCGAAATCATATGCGCGACCTTGGCTGCCAGCCGGTCATTATCACCAAAACGGATTTCCGCCGTTGCCACGGTATCGTTTTCATTGATCAGCGGAATCGCACCACGGGCCAGCAACGCGTTCAACGTGCCACGCGCATTCAGATAGCGGCGGCGCGCTTCCATATCTTCCAGGGTCACCAGCACCTGTGCCATCACCAGGCCATTGCGATGCAGGGCTTCCTGCCACACCTGCGACAGCGAAATCTGCCCGGTGGCGGCAGCAGCCTGTTTGTCGGCCAGGCTGATCGTGCGGTGATCCAGGCCCAGAATGCGCCGCCCCATGGCAATCGCCCCGCTGGAAACGATAATCACCTCTGTCCCGCGTTCACGCAGGGCGGCAATATCGTCTGCCAGGGCTTCAAGCCAGGCCCGGCGCAGCTTGCCGGTGGTTTCATCCACCAGCAGGGCCGAGCCAACCTTGACAATCAGGCGTTTTGCATCGGCAAGGCTCAAGGCTGGAACCCCTCATAATCCTGGTTTTCTTCGGCACGGCGCCGGCGCTCGGCGAGAATTTGCTCGCGCAATTTACGGTGAATATCGGTCACCCCCTGCTGGGTCGCGCCCGAAACCACAAACACTTCCTTGCCAATACCCTTTTTCAGAATCTGGCGCTGTTCCTCGACCATTTCCGGCAAAAGCTGGTCTGCCTTCGACAGGGCGACGATTTCCGGCTTTTCGATCAGCTCGTCGGCATAGTTTTCCAGCTCTTCGCGCACGGTGCGATAGGTGCCGACCGGGTCTTCATCGGCACAATCGATCAGATGCAGCAAAACTTCGCAGCGTTCGATATGGCCCAAAAAGCGCGTACCAATGCCCTTGCCTTCCGATGCGCCTTCGATCAGGCCGGGAATATCGGCCAGCACGAACTCGCCATCATCAACGCTGACAACACCAAGCTGCGGATGCAGGGTGGTAAACGGGTAATCGGCAATTTTCGGTCGCGCGGCAGATGATGCCGCCAGGAAGGTTGATTTACCGGCATTGGGCAGGCCGACCAGCCCGGCATCGGCAATCAGCTTCAGGCGCAGCCATACCCACATTTCTTCATTCGGCCAGCCTTCTTCGGCACGGCGCGGGGCCTGGTTGGTTGACGATTTGAAATGCGTGTTGCCACGCCCGCCATCACCACCATGGCACAAAACAAACTGCTGGCCCGGCTCGATCATATCGACAATCAGGGTCTCGCGGTCTTCTTCAAGGATCTGCGTTCCGACCGGCACCTTGATGGTTACCGATTTACCGGCACGCCCCGTCCGGTTGCGGCCCATGCCATGCATGCCGATTTCGGCCTTGAAATGCTGCTGATAACGGAAATCGATCAGGGTATTGAGGTTTTCTTCCGCCTCAAGAATCACATCGCCGCCCCGGCCGCCATCGCCGCCATCCGGGCCGCCATATTCAACGAACTTCTCCCGCCGGAAGCTGACTGATCCGGCGCCGCCGCGACCGCTTCGCACATAAATCTTTGCTTCGTCCAGAAACTTCATAACCAGTCCTTTGGGATCAATTCAATTGGGGATTATCCCCATTTCCACCCGCATGCGGGCATCACAATATTTTGCCTGAAACATATAAAACAGGGGAGGAATGATTGCTCATTCCTCCCCTGAAAATTCTTGGCACGTTGTGCCCGGAACGGGAGGCTTACGCCTCGGCCGGGACGACGCTTACAAAGGTGCGACCCTTGAAGCCCGATTTGAACTGGACGCTACCGCCAGCAGTTGCAAACAGAGTGTGGTCTTTGGCAACGCCAACATTGTCACCTGCATGGAACTTGGTTCCGCGCTGACGAACGAGAATGTTACCTGCAACAACCGCCTGGCCACCGAATTTCTTGACGCCGAGGCGCCGACCTTCGGAGTCGCGACCGTTACGGGAGCTACCACCAGCTTTTTTATGAGCCATGAAACCCTCCTAAAACTGCATCCGCCTGATAAATCAGACGTTGATGCCCGTGATGCGCAGAACGGTCAGGTTCTGGCGATGACCATTTTTGCGACGGTAGTTGTGCCGGCGCTTTTTCTTGAAAACGATCACCTTGTCGCCCTTGGCCTGTTCCAGCACTTCTGCAACAACAGAAGCACCCGAGACCAACGGAGCACCAACCTGCGGCGCACCGTCGCCAGCAACCATGAGAACCTGATCCAGGGTCACGGTTTCACCAGCTTGGGCAGCGATCTTTTCGACTTTGATAACGTCGTTGGCGGCAACCTTGTACTGCTTGCCACCAGTTTTGATGATTGCATACATCGTAATAGTTCCTGAAAAAAGAATTCGGAAACGCAAACGCGCAGCCCGGTGTCGCTGCTAACTGAGACCGGACCGCTGCGAGAGACGGGTGAATTACCTTTTTACCCCTCAAATGTCAACTCCAAAGCGGCCTGATCCCGGCATATCGCTGCGCTTTACACGCATGGCAAACCTGCAACCATCAAACCAGCGATCCCAAACAGTGCCCTTCACCAGCCCCACCAGCACAAACCGCCTTTAACGCAAACCATAGCCAGCCCTGTCAGATCACAACACCAACGCGTCCAGCAGGAGCACATATAACATACGCCGAACCGCCCCGATGCCGACCTCCGCGCCTGCCCAGCCCCGGCCCGGCCCGGCAGCGCCCAAATCAAGATTTTCACATCAAGAATGAAAGTTTTGCGTTTTCTCTCTTGCAATCTCGCGCACAGACCGTTAAACACCGCGTCGAACGCCAGACCACACATGCGGAGAGGTGCCGGAGTGGTCGAACGGGGCGGTCTCGAAAACCGTTGTACTAGCAATAGTACCGTGGGTTCGAATCCCACCCTCTCCGCCATTTTCCGAAGATTACTCTTCCAAAATACTATGCTGCCGCACTTCACCCGACGACTTGGATCGGTGCCGACTTAACGCTGCAGCAAGATATATCCTGACTGTAACGGCGGCAGAAGTTCGGCCATTAGGTATCTCCATAGCCTGAGCAACTATTGCCCTCTCTCGTGGACTCATCACGACAGGTAGACGCTGCTGCCAAAATAAACCTTGACCCGGACGTTACGTCATAGTGCAGACGATCGAGAACCAACATTAAGGGTCGTTCTTGACGGCTCATGACTGGCACGAAGGTTCTGCAATGTCCGGCTCTGATCTCATTTCCATTGAAACGCTGTTTTCTGCGCCAGCTTTTTCCCGCGCGCAAATTTCACCTGATGGCCTCAACATCGCATATCTGGCGATCTGGTCTGGTCGACTGAACATTTTCGTACGCGGCGTTGACGAGGGAAAACAAGAACCTCGCCGGATAACTGCCGACACCCATCGTAATATCGAAAGCTTCTGCTGGTCACCGGACTCGACGACGGTTCTCTTTGTGCAAGACACCAATGGTGATGAAAACTGGCACCTTCATCGTGTTGGTATTACAGACGACAAGGTGCGTCCGACGAACCTGACGCCGTTTCCCGGTGTGCGAGTGATGGAATTCGCCTTCGATCCAGGCAATCCCAAAAAAATCTTTCTACAACTAAATGCTCGAAATCCTGCATTCATCGATTTGCACCGTCTCGATATAGAGACAGGAATTCTTGAAGCCTTGGCAGAGAATCCGGGGCGCTTCGTGCGCTGGCTGGCGATATCAAGCGGCCTGCCTCACGCTATTATCGTGAATACCGAAAAGGATTATGAACTTGCCCGTTTCGAGGACGGGCAATTCACCCCCATCACAACCTTCGACGGAAACGATAATCCGCTCGGTCCCACCCCCTGCGTGCCTACACCTGACGGGAAGAGTTTGTGGATTGGCTCGAACCGTGGAACCGACAGGACTCGACTAGTCTTGCTTGATCTTTCCTCCGGCACTGAACGTGAGGTCGACAGCCACCCCGTATTCGATCTCGATACGCCGCGCCCCGAAGCCGATCCCCGGTTCCCACCATGCCTTATTCTCAATCCTGTGTCAGGCGCGCTGCTGGGCGCACGTTATCTTGGTGAGCGGCAGGTCATCCACGCGCTTGACGCGGATTTTGCCGAAGTGCTGACCAAGCTCAGGGCTTTGTCTGATGCCGAACCGGGATACATTTCCTGCGAAGCACAGGGAAGACGCTGGGTTGTCGAATTCACGAGCGATCGGGAACCAGGTGTGACCTGGTTTTACGATCACCAGACAGGAAAAGCCGAGATACTTGGACGCCGCCAGCCGACGCTTGATCCAGCGCTGCTGGCATCTGTTCGTCCGGTTGCTATCACCTCACGCGACGGACTGCGGATTCCGTGTCATCTGACGCTTCCGCTGAATACACAGCAACGGAAGCTGCCGACTGTTCTGCTGGTCCACGGCGGGCCATGGTATCGCGATAGCGTCTGCTATGATCCTGAGGTGCAGTTCTTCGCCAGCCGGGGCTATGCCATTCTGCAGGTTAATTTCCGCGGCTCAACGGGCTATGGCAAAGCGCTCATGCAAGCGGCGAAAGGCGAATTTGCAGGCCGAATGCATGACGATCTGATTGATGCGGTCGACTGGTGCATTTCCGAGGGGTTTACCGATCCGGACCGCGTGGCCATTTATGGCTGTTCCTATGGCGGATATGCTGCTTTGGTGGGAGCCAGCTTTACTCCAGACCGTTTCGCCGCCGCCATTAGCTATTCCGGCATGTCTGACCTGCGCGTGCTTGTCGAAGGGGCCGTATCGTTTATTCGCGAAACTCTCGTGAACACCTATATCGCCTATATGGGCGACCCCGATATCGCAGAAGAAAATGCTGATATGCTGGCTCGCTCACCAATAAGCCGTCTTGATCAGATTCGTTGCCCACTGCTGGTTGTCCATGGCGCACAGGACGTACGAGTCAGCTTAGAGCAAGCGGTGACTGTGGTTGATACGCTGCGGCTACGCGGCAATGAGGTGGAGTTTTTGCTGAAAAAGAAAGAAGGCCACTGGTTCATCAATCAGGATAGCAATCAGGAACTCTATCGAACGATGGAAGCGTTTTTAGCTCTTCATATTGGTGACCTTCCAAAGCAGAATTCCCAAGCTTCATGACAGGAGTCTCATGCAGAGTAAGGACATCGCGAAACGTGCTGGCGTAACAGCTCGAACACTCAGGCATTATCATCAGATTGGCCTTCTGGCGGAGCCGGTCCGGGCTGCGAACGGTTATCGCCATTACACAATCCAGCACCTGATCCGGCTTTTGCGCATCAAACGGCTTAGTGCTTTGGGGCTTACGCTCAGCGAACTTGCGCCTCTGCTCGAAGATGGCGATGCGCAGCGGTCCGAGATACTGGATCAATTGGATGCGTCGCTCGCCGACAAGATCGAGCGTCTGAACGAACAGAAGCAGCTTATTGCCACATTGCGTGGGGGAACTGGGCCGCTTGATGTTTCGCCGGAACTTGGAGCTGCGCTCTTCCCCCTTGAAACAGGCCGGTCGAACGATGCCAAGAACAGCGGGCGCGAACAGTCAACCCTTATCGACCAAATGGTCAATGCCAAGGGACGTCTAATCCTTTCGGAACTCTATAGCCGTCTAGCTGCTCCGGATATGGCTGAGATCGTGCTAACCCTTGGTCAACGTTTTGATCGTCTCGGTACTGACATAAATGACAGGGAAGTCCTGGAGCTTGTCGATGATTATATCCAGCACCTCGGCGACTGGATGAAAGAGTATAACGCGACGATCAGTCAGTTTGCGCAAGCGGAAACGAACCTCGTGCTCTGGACGCATGCGCTCGAAGCAACCACGCCACAACAGCGCCGCGTGTTGACTGAAATCGGGCTTCGATTGATATCCAACGGTGGCTCGACTGGCGCTAGTGGAAATTGAACGACCCCTTGTAAGCCCTCGTTCACCACGATCGACGTTCTTTTTCTACTGCCTCAATTTTGGAGGAGTTTTAAGAACTCAGATCAAGTGTCGGCAATTTATAATGCGAGCCTCAATAACTCATATCCAGCCCAAACCAGCGGACGAGTGCGAAGGTGACGAGTGCCACGACAAGTGCCGCCAAAATCAACAGCGCGGACATTTTGGCAATTGAGCGCAGGAGCGCTTTGCGGTCGCCCTTTTTGCCCTGATCGTAGTGCCATTTGATGGCAAAAAACATCGCGACACAGAGTGCGACGACCTTGAACGTACCAAAAGCGATCGGAACCCAATCCATTTTTTAAAGACTCTCATGTGCATCCGTTACAGGACTTATGGCCTTATCGTGCGCACCTGCCTACCCTTTATCGTGCAACGCTGATATGTAAGCATCCACAATAACTTAGCACATATACTCCGGGTTGGAGAGGGCGCTTTCGGACACAATTATGGCTTCGCAGACACCTTCCATACAATGCTGTGCACCTTGTAATTCACCCCGTCGAGTCCCGAAAATTCGCCGCTGGAATGCCCCCTATCCATATCCCCACTGGTCATCTGCAATTTCCGGATTAAGTTCGTCACAAGAACGATTTAAACGGGAAACACAAACAGGCAGGTGAGATGTCATGTCCAAGAAGCTGATCAATAATCCGAAGAATGTTGTTCGCGAGATGCTTGAAGGGGTGGTAGACAGCACCGAGGGGCTGGCATTGCTGGCGCACGCAAATGTGGTGTTGCAGGCAGACCTGCCCGAACCTGACCAGCGCCCGGTTGCGATTATTTCAGGCGGGGGCAGCGGGCATGAACCGGCCCATGCCGGATATGTCGGCAAGGGCATGTTAAGTGCGGCTGTGGCAGGTGATGTTTTTACATCCCCCTCGACCGATGCGGTTTTACATGCCATTCGCGCCTGCGCCGGGCCTGCCGGGGCGGTTTTGATTGTTAAAAACTATACCGGCGACCGGCTTAATTTTGGTCTGGCGGCCGAACTGGCGCAGACGGAGGGTATTCCGGTTGAAATCGTCGTCGTTGCCGATGATGTTTCCCTGCATCAAACCGTTAGCGAGGATCGCCGTCGCGGTATTGCGGGCACGGTGCTGATCCATAAAATTGCCGGGGCAGCGGCCGCCGCGGGCAAGTCCCTTGCCGAAATTGCCGATATTGCCCGCAAAGCTGCTGGCGACCTTGGCTCCATGGGGGTCGCACTGGGGGCCTGCACCCTGCCCGGCGCAAAGGAAGCCGGTTTCACCCTTGATAAAGACGAAATTGAACTGGGCCTGGGCATTCACGGTGAAAAGGGCGTGGAACGGCGCAAGATCGCCTCGGCAGATGACCTATGCGAAACCATCCTGAAAACCATTATCGAGGATCGCAAGATTGCCAAGTCTGACCGCGTTGCCCTGCTGGTGAATGGGTTGGGGGCAACATCAGCGCTGGAACTTGCGATTATGGCACGTGGGGCCATCGCCTATTTGCGCGAAAATGGCATTACGGTGGAGCGGGTGTGGAACGGAACCCTGTTAAGCGCGCTTGATATGCCGGGCTGTTCGCTTTCGCTTTTGAAACTTGATGATGAACGCGCAGAGCTACTGGATGCACCAACATCCGCCAGCACCTGGCCGGGACAGGGCCGCATCAGCCAGAAACGCCAAGAAATTGCCGATCCCAAAGGCAGCAGCGATGACATCACCTATCCCGACGCCGGGCCGCTGGCACAGCAGATTGAAACCATCGCCCATGCCGTTGCCCAAAAGCTGAAGGCCGAAGAACCCCACCTGACCGACCTGGACACCAAGGCCGGCGATGGTGATTTGGGTGCCAGCCTGGAACGCGGGGCAGATGCCATTTTGGCCCTGCCAAACAAGGCATGGGCCACCCCGGCCACCGCCCTGATTGCTACGGGCAATGCGCTGCGCAAGGCCATTGCCGGTAGTTCCGGCCCGTTTTACGCCAATGCCCTGATCCGTGCAGGCCGCCATTTGCAGGATGATGCGGAACCAACAGCCGCACAATGGGCCGATGCCTTTGAAACCGGGGCCAAAGCGATTGCCGAACTGGGCGGTGCGAAAGAAGGCGACCGCACGATGCTCGACGCCCTGCTGCCCGCTGCCAAAGCCTTTAACGACGCCACAAAGGCCGGAAAACCCGCCAA
Source organism: Thalassospira marina (assembly GCF_002844375.1). Classification (NCBI taxonomy): domain Bacteria; kingdom Pseudomonadati; phylum Pseudomonadota; class Alphaproteobacteria; order Rhodospirillales; family Thalassospiraceae; genus Thalassospira; species Thalassospira marina. Next base: position 3,445,142 of record NZ_CP024199.1, read on the forward strand.
AGAAGCCTGGCAGGCGGCCTGTGATGCCGCGCGCAAAGGGGCAGACAGCACCGCCGATATGACGCCGGAGCTGGGCCGGGCAAGTTACCTTGGTGATCGTGCTGTTGGCGTGCCTGACGGCGGGGCCGTAGCTGTTGCCATCTGGATGCAGGAAATCGCCGATAACCTGTAATGGCGGATTTTGCCAGCACCGGCAAATATTACGCAATACCGGGTTGGCTTTGGCATTTTCACCTTGCCAAAGCCGCCCGGATGCCGGTCCGGGAATACGGCACCATCGCCCACATCAGCATCCCCAATTGATAACAGATTGCAAAAACGCGTGACAAACGGGTGATTTCATCGGTTGATAAGGGCAGGAACGTCCAACACACTGGATCAGCCATGAAAATCGCCATTCTTGATGACTATCAGAACCTTGCCCTGCAATCGGCCGATTGGTCGGCACTGCACAAGCAGGCGGAAATTACCGTTTTCCACGACACAATCACCAGCGAGGATGACCTGGCAGCCCGCCTGGCACCGTTTGATGTTTTGTGCATCATGCGTGAACGCACGCCACTGCCCGGCACGCTTTTGGACCGACTTTCAAACCTGAAGCTGATTGTGACCACCGGCAAACGCAATGATGCGATTGATATGGAGGGCGCAACGCGCAACGGCATGACTGTTTGCGGCACCGAAAGCCCGTCTACCGCCACGCCGGAACTGACCTTTGCCCTGATGCTGGGCCTGGCACGCGGCATTGTGCCGGAAAATACATCCATGAAACAGGGTGGCTGGCAGATTGGCCTGGGGCAGGATTTGGCAGGGTCCACACTGGGTGTTATCGGGTTGGGGCGCCTTGGTGGCAAGGTTGCACAAATTGCCCAAGCCTTTGGCATGAAGGTTATTGCCTGGTCAGAAAACCTGACGGCGGATCGCTGTGCTGAACTGGGCGTTACCTATGCCAGCAAGGATGAATTGCTGGCGCAAAGTGATTTCATCACCATCCATCAGCGCCTGTCAGACCGCACGATTGACCTGATCACCGCATCGGATTTCGCCAAAATGAAATCCAGCGCCTTTTTGATCAACACGTCGCGCGGGCCGATCGTCAATGCCGCTGATTTGATTGAGGCTGCCAATAAAGGCACCATCGCCGGGGCCGGTATTGATGTCTATGACGAAGAACCCCTGCCTGCCGACCACCCGTTGCGGACATGCAAAAACCTGCTGCTGACCCCGCATCTGGGTTATGTCACACGCAATACCTGGAAAGTCTTTTATGGCCAGACGGTTGAAGCCGTTGAAGCTTGGCTGAAAAACGAGCCGATCCGGGTGGTGAAATAGCAGGGAACGCAAAATAACCCTGTTAAAACAATAACCTGAAACTGCGTTCTCCATACAAGAACAGGGGGGACGCCAAACGCGCATAGCCGCCGCCAATGCGGCTTGTTATTGTCGCCGCGTCAAACGGCAATCGTTACGAATTCGCGAACGGTTTCAGTATTTTGGCCCATTTCGCCCCCGACCACCGCCCGGTCGGCGCGAAACAGCAGGCCCGGAACCCGACTGCGATATCGCTGATGCCGTTACTGGCAATTGATATGCAGCCATCACTGGCGCAAGACCAGATCAGGCAGAAGGTCGATCCCACCCCGACCTTCTGCCTTTTCTTTGCCTGCATCCCGGCAAAATCCCCCATTGGCGCAAATCAAACCCACCGCAAAAGACGCCGCCCCCACCAATTCAATGACCGCCCCCACAGCCAAGGCCCCAAAGAACGGTCATTTTCAGGCTTTTCCTACCTGCATCCACAAAGCCAAAAAGAAAACCACTTAGAATTTTCTTATACCGTTTGTCATACATTCTATTAGCAGTTTCCGCCGCGATCAGGCAAACCAGACACATAAACAAACCAAAAAATGGCGGTAAACAAGCTTCATCAAAGGGAGTATCGTCGCAGTCAGAACAGCGACAGATTATTACCCGGCGTTTTGCAATTACAAATAACCGCCATACGGAAACGAAAAACTTATGCCTGAACCGCTGTAAGCAAAACAGGCATTGGTTGCCAATCAGGAACAAGGTCATGACCGAATTCGCCGTTACCGGCATGAATGTTTCGGCGCCTGCGGTCGCGCCCCCACCCGCCCTGTGCCAGCAGATCCTGTCGGCATTTTGCCCTGCAGGTTCCCCAATGTGCCTTTCCCTGCCCAACTGCCGGAGCCATTCATGAGCAGCATTATGGATGCCTTCGCCGTTATCTTCAGTTTTTCCGGCCTTGCCTGTCTGATTGCCGGCACCGTTGTGGGTGTGGTTGTTGGCGCGTTGCCGGGTCTTGGCCCGTCTATCGGCATTACGCTTCTTATTCCCTTTACCTATAATATGCCGCCCGAACTTAGCATGCTGTTGCTGGTCGCCCTTTATATGGCGGCGGAATATGGCGGGTCGGTCAGTGCGATTTTGCTGTCAACGCCCGGCACGGCAGCCGCTGCTGCCACCGCGATTGATGGTTACGCCATGACCCGCAAGGGCGAAGCCAACCAGGCGCTGGCCGTATCATTAAATGCATCCTGTGTCGGTGGTCTTGTCGGGGCCTTTGCCCTGCTGGTACTGGCAAAACCGCTGGCATCGGTTGCGCTCGAATTTGGCCCGGCAGCGTATTTTTCCGTCGGTCTGTTCGGCCTTACATCGGTTGCATCGCTTTCTAGCGGGTCGCTGGTCAAGGGGCTGATCGCCGGGGCCTTTGGCCTGGCCATTGCCACGATTGGCATTGACCCGATATCTGGCGTGCCGCGTTTTACCTTTGGTGTGCCTGAACTGTTTGAAGGCATCCCGTTTTTAACTGCACTGATTGGCCTTTTTGCCGTGTCCGAGGCCTTCAGCCTAGCCGAAGGCGGCAAAACCGAAACCCACAGCATGGCCCCCAAAGTGCGCTTTGCCCTGCTGTCGATGACGCAATGGCGCAAACTGGGCAGCACGATTGCCTCGGGTTCGATTATCGGCACGCTTCTGGGCATTCTGCCCGGCGTTGGCGGCAATATTGCCTGCTGGGTGTCCTATGATTTTTCCCGGCGCCGGTCAAAAACGCCGGATGAATTTGGCAAAGGCGCCCCCGAAGGCGTTGCCGCCCCGGAATCTGCCAACAATGCCACGGTTGGGGGTGCGATGATCCCGCTGATGGCACTGGGTGTGCCGGGTTCCCCCACCACGGCGGTTCTGGTTGGCGCATTGATCCTGCATGGTCTGCGCCCGGGGCCGGAGCTTTTTGCCAGCGAACCGGTGCTGGTCAATACCGTGCTGTGGGGCCTTGCCATGACATCGGTCGCCCTGTTTTTCGTTGGCTCCATGCTGCTGCCGGTCTGGGGCTGGGTATTGCGCCTGTCCAATTCCGTGATTGCGGTTGGCATTGGCTGCATGGCGATGCTGGGTGCCTTCGCGCTGCGTAACCTGATGTTTGATGTCTATATGACCATCGCCTTTGGCATTCTGGGTTACATCCTCAAGAAATTCAAAATCCCGATGGCCCCGATCATTCTTTCCATGGTGCTGGGTTATTTGATCGAAACCAATTATCGCACCGCCCTTGTCACATCCCATGGCGATTACGCGATCTTTGTGACCTCGCCGCTCAGCCTGCTTTTCCTAGTGCTAAGCGCCATCAGCCTGTTGCTGCCCGTTTGGGGCAAAATCAAATCACGGCGTCAGGCAACCACCAACCAGTCTGCCTAAAACAAAAAACCGGGAGGAAGAAAACATGTCTTCAAAACTATCGAAAATGCTCTCCACCGCTGTCTTTGGTGCCGTGCTTGGCACCGCGGCCCTGGCCCATGCTGCTGATTTCCCCGAACACCGGGTTAACCTGGTTGTCTGGGCGGGTGCGGGTGGCGCGCTTGATACCTATGGCCGTGAACTTTCCAAACTGCTGGATGAACAGGCAGGCTGGGAAACCAAGGTGGTGAACCGTCCGGGCGGCAGTGGTTCGGTTGGCATGTCCTATGTGCTCAACCAGCCAGCGGACGGTTATAACATTCTGGTTCATACCAGCACGCTGACCTTTAGCATCGCGCGCAACCTGATGCCCTATAAGCTGGATGATCTGCGCTTTGTCCGTGCCATGCAGGGTGAACCATCTGCCCTCGCCGTTCGCAAGGATGCCAAGTTGAATTCGGCAAAGGATTTTGTCGATGCCATGAAAAAAGACCCGAAAGGTCTGCGCGTGGGTGGCTATGGCACCGGCGGGTTCCATCAATATATGCTGTATCAGTTCATGCGCGCCGAGGATTTTGAAGCAGGCTGGATTCCGTTTGATGCATCGGGCAAGGTTGCACTCGGCCTGATGGGCGATCACCTTGATGCCGCGATGATGACACCCTCGAGCGGCCTGTCACAGGTTGAAAGCGGCGATATCCGCCTTCTGGGCATTTCCACCGATGAACGCTCCAGCTACTTCCCAGATGTGCCGACCTTCAAGGAACAGGGCATTGATCTGGACGGCATGGTCTGGCGCGGCGTGTCGGTCAAGGCCGGTACGCCCGATGATGTGGTTGCCAGCATCCAGGCCGCATTGGACAAAGTCCAGGCCAGCGATGAATGGAAAACCTTCATGCAGCAGCAAAAGCAGGAAGACCTTGCCATCAAGGACGGTGATTTCCGTGACATGGCACAAAAGCAGCTTGATACCCAGTCAGCCTTCCTCAAGGAAGCCGGCTTTAACTAAAAGCATTGATCCGCGCTGCGGCCTTCGGGCCGCAGCCTAGCCATGGTGCTGTCATGACCCGATTTTATGAAATCCTCGTTGCCGCCGGTTTTCTGGTTTTCAATGCCGGTTATCTTTACCTGGCACTTGCATTGCCCCAAAGCCCCCTGCCCGATGACGTTGGTCCGGCACAATTGCCCGTGGCAATTGCCCTGTTCGGGCTGGTCCTGACTGTACTGTATCTGGTGCAGGCCTGCCGCCGCACGGAAGCCCGAAAAGGCGGCATTTCGCCGGTTCTTCTGGCCTTTATCGGGCTGGTCGTGCTGGCATCCATTCTATCGCCCCTTATTGGCATGGCGCTGACACTGGCCCTTTTTGCCGCGATTGGCGTGGTCCTGCTTGATGGTTTTACCGCCTGGCGCGGCGCGCTGATCACCGGGGCCTGCGTTTTCATTATCGGCTTTTTCGGCTTTAGCTGGCTGCTTGACCTGCCCCTGCCCTAAACCGTTACCATCCAGGCTTTGGCCCGCTTTTAATCCCACACGATTTTGGGCGCATCCCTGCACATATGCACAAACTGCACCTTTGTACCAAACGATGCCCCAAACAACGCCCCACACAAGGACACACGACCATGACAATAGACCAGCAGGCAGTTGCCTTTTTGGGTTTTGGCGAGGCCGCAATGGCCTTTATCAAAGGCTGGGCCACCAACAGGCCCGCAACAATCAAGGCATTTGATATTAAAACCAATGACCCCGATGTTGCCATTCGCGATGCCAAAAACGCCGATTACCAAGGCCTGAATGTTCTGGGTGCGGTCAGTGCCGCCGTTGCCATGGCCGATACCGATGCTGTGTTTTCGCTGGTTACCGCCGACCAGGCATCCATCGTTGCCGAAACCGCCGCTGCGAACTTCCCTAAAGGCGCGTTTTTCTTTGACTGCAATTCCTGCGCGCCGGGCACCAAACGCCGCAATGCTGAAAAGATCGAAGCCGCAGGCGGACGCTATGTTGATGTCGCCGTGATGGCACCAGTTTACCCGAAACTGCATAAAACCCCGCTTTTGCTTTCGGGGCCCCATGCACAGGCCGGGTTGGAATATCTGCTGGCCCTCGATATGGCACCTGCCATTGTCGAAGGTGATATTGGCGCGGGATCATCGATTAAAATGATCCGGTCGATCATGATGAAGGGCATGGAAGCCCTGTTTGCCGAATGCGTTCTGGCCGGGCGCAAAGCCGGGGTGGAAGAAGCCGTTCTGGCATCCCTTGATAAAACCTATCCCGGTTTTGATTTCCCTGCCAAGGCGGGCTACATGCTTGAACGGTCCATGACGCATGGCATCCGCCGTGCCGCCGAAATGGAAGAAGTCGCCCTGACCGTGCAGGAACTGGGCCTTGCCAATGAAATGGCAACGGCCACCGTGCAATGGCAACGCCGCATTGGCACCCTGAAGCTTGATGCCGGCGAGCTGGAATATCAGGACCGTGCCGATATGATCCTGAATGCGCTTAAGGCCTAAGCAAACACCAACTGACATACCCCCAAATCATACCGGGCGGTGCATTCATTTGCACTGCCCTTCGCATTTTTGAATAGCGATGCCATTCGATATCCGGTGTGCTGCGACCATCACCAGATTTCGTTGGCACGCTGGCCAATATCGCTAAGACGCGCCAGAAAATCCTTCTGGATCGCTGTGGGTGACCAGCCCTTGCGCGTGGTAAAGCCGATAGGCCGTTCGGTATCGGAAAGGGTGATGGGCAGGCGCTTCAGTTCGCCATATTTTTCTTCCTGGGCAATCTGGTGGCGCGAAATAATCGTCACCTGATCGCTGGTCGACAACAACCGGCGGATCAAAATCAGCGAGCCGGTCACAATCACGCTTTGCGGGCGCAGGCCCTCTTCGGGGAACATGCTTTCAAAATACTCGCGTGTTGGTGCGCCGCGACGTGGAACGATCCAGGCGCATTTCGCCAGGTCTTCATGTGTAATAACGTCCTGTTTCATCAGTGGGTGGTTGACCCGCGCCACAATCGCCAGCGGGTCATCAAACAGGGCGGTTTGTTCAATATCATCCACCGGCACCGGGTCACGCAATGCGCCAATCAGAATATCAATATCGCCATGCCGCAGGGCATAAAGCAGTTCACGATAGGGCCCATCAATAATGCTGATGCGCGTATCGGGGGCCTGCCCCAGCAGGTCATTGATCGCGGCGGGCAAAATGGCGCTGCGCGCCAGCGGCATGCTGCCAATTGCCACGCGCCCGCCCCGCCCGCCTTTCCAGGCGGCAATTTCATCATAACCCTGGTCCAGCTCCATCAGGGCAAGCTTGGTATTCATCACCAGCCCTTCGGCCAGCTTGGTCAGCAAAATGCCGGTACTGGCTTTTTCAAACAGCGGTACGGCGCAAAGATGTTCCAGATCACGCGCCGCGCGATGCAATGATGGCTGGGAAATACCGATGGATCGCGCTGCCAGGCTGAAATTCCCGGCTTCGGCAATGGCGACCAGCGCACGTAATTGCACACTTGTCACCAGATGATGCAATTTCGCACTTTGCCCGTGCTGGCGACGCGCACTGCGCATAATTTCGGCCATGCCCTGCGCCAGATAATGCTGCATACGGACAATACGGCTTACAAAAATATGGCCAATTTCGGTGGGAAATACCCCTTCGGGACGCCGGTCAAACAATGTGCTGCCCAGCTGGGTTTCAAGCTTTGCCACCGCCTGCGTCACAGCAGGTTGCGACATAAAGACTTCATCAGCCGCCGCACTAAAACTTCTGGTGCGCAAAACCGCCTCGCAGGCCCGCAAATGCTTGATATTGGGTATGTCCTGCGCCATTGGCCGCCTTTCACATTCAGGGCATTTAAAACAGACTATAGAAAAAAATTATAACCCCTGTCACGGGTTCTATTTCCTCACAGCGGTCAGGACGCTTAGGCTTTGGCCCCATAATCAAAGACCCAAAAGGGAGTCCGAAACGTGAGTGAAACCAAGCCAACCGCCCTGGTGATCAGCGCCCATTCAGCCGATTTTGTCTGGCGGTGCGGCGGTGCCATCGCCCTGCATGCCGCCAAGGGGTATAATGTCAGCGTTGTCTGCCTGTCCTACGGGGAACGCGGTGAATCCGCCAAGCTTTGGAAAAAGGAAGGCTGCACCCTTGAATACGTCAAGGCCGAGCGCAAGCGCGAAGCCGAAAATGCCGCGCGCGCCCTTGATGTCCACGATATCGAATTTATGGATCTGGGCGATTACCCGCTGGAAATTAACCGCGACGCCAAATTCAAACTGGTCGATATCATCCGTCACGTTCAGCCGAAATTCATGCTTAGCCACAGCTTTGTCGACAATTACAATACCGACCACGCCCTGGCCACCCGCACCGCCATTGAATGCCGAATGATCGCGCAGGCCTGGGGCCATAACCCCGGCGAAAAGGTTTTGGGCGCCCCGCAGCTTTACCTGTTTGAACCCCACCAGACCGAACAGATGGAATGGAAACCCGACCTGTTTTTGGACATTACCGATATCTGGGACAAAAAATGGGCTGCCATCCAGTGCATGGAAGGCCAGGAACATCTTTGGCACTATTACGAAAATGTCGCTGAAAACCGCGCCAACCATTTCCGCCGCAATTCCGGCGGGCAGGCTGGTGGCCGGGCCGCGAAATATGCCGAAGGCTTCCAGTCGGTTTACCCGCGCACGGTGGATGAACTGTGATGGGCAAGGTTGTACAAAACATCACCCGGACCGATCTGGCGATTGCGGATGGTTTGGGTAAATGCGGGGTTGCCACCGTACACGAGGCACAGGGCCGCACCGGCCTTTTGCAATCCCATATGCGCCCGATTTATCCTGGCGCCCGTATTGGCGGCACGGCGGTTACGGTTTCCATTGCCCCAGCGGATAACTGGATGCTGCATGTGGCCGTCGAACAATGCCAGGAAGGCGACATTCTTGTCGTAATGCCCACATCGCCCTGTGATGCTGGCTATTTTGGTGAATTGCTTGCACGGTCGTTAATGTATCGCAAGGTGCGCGGCCTGATCATCGAGGCCGGTGTACGCGATGTGCGCGATCTGACGGAAATCAACTTTCCCGTCTGGTCAAAGGCCGTTTCGGCGCAAGGCACGGTCAAGGAAACCATCGGGTCCATCAATGTGCCTATCTGCATTGCGGGCGCAGTGGTTAACCCCGGTGATGTCATTGTCGCCGATGATGATGGTGTTTGTGTTGTTCCGCGCGAGAATGCTGCAGAAACGCTGGAAAAATCCATTGCCCGTGAAGAAAAAGAGGCCCGCACCCGTGCCCGCCTGATGCAGGGCGAACTGGGCCTGGATATTTACGGCATGCGCGAAAAACTGGCGGCCAAGGGGCTTAAATATGTCTGATGGCATTCGCTGCATGTGGATGCGCGGCGGCACATCCAAGGGCGGCTTTTTCCTGGCAGATGATTTACCCGCCAACACCACGGATCGCGACTGTATTCTTTTGCGTGTCATGGGCTCACCCGACCTGCGCCAGATTGATGGCATGGGCGGGGCGGACCCTCTGACATCCAAGGTTGCCGTGGTGAAAAAATCTGCCCGGCCCGGTGTCGATGTTGATTACCTGTTTTTACAGGTTTTTGTTGATCAGACCATTGTCACGGACAAGCAGAATTGCGGCAACATGCTCGCCGGGGTTGGCCCATTTGCCATTGAACGTGGTCTGGTGAACGCAACGGGCGATGAAACCGATGTGACCATTTTCATGGAAAATACCGGGCAAACGGCGGTTGCTACCATTGCCACACCCAATGGCAAACCCGATTACCGCGGGGATGCGCGCATTGATGGTGTGCCAGGTACGGCGGCGGCCATTCCGCTGCTATTTGCCGATACTGCCGGGGCCAGTTGTGGCGCACTTCTGCCCACGGGCAATAATGCCGATATACTTGATGGCATATCTGCAACCCTGATTGATAATGGTATGCCCTGCGTGGTTCTGGCCGCAAGCGACCTTGGCATTACCGGGCAGGAAAGCCGCGAGGAACTGGAAAATAACCAACCGCTTCGTACCCGGCTTGAGAAAATCCGCCTGCTTGCTGGCCCCATGATGAATTTGGGAGATGTTAGCGCTGCATCCGTTCCCAAAATGACGATGGTTTCACCGGCCGTTCAGGGCGGCACCCTATCAACCCGCACTTTCATCCCGCACCGCTGTCATGCCTCGATCGGTGTTTTGGGGGCCGTCAGTGTCGCAACCGCCTGCCTTCTTGAAGGCAGCCCGGCCCATGTCATTGCCAGCCTGCAGGAAAATGCCGGATCACAACTCTCGCTTTCGGTTGAGCATCCCAGCGGTGAGATGGGGGTTATCCTTAACTTTAATGACAAAGGCAATGTCACCCGTGCTGGCACCCTCCGCACCGCCCGCAAGCTTTTTGACGGCTTTGTTTTTGTTGATTGACGGAAAAGCCGCAAACACGACCTAAAACGACATTTCCCGAATAAGGGCCGCGGCCACAGCCTGGTACATTCTGACTGCCAGGCTGCGGGCTGGGGCGTCAATTTCAAGAGTGCCGCGCATTGTCGTCTCAAGGGTGCGGCTACGCGCATCAACCTTTTCCGTCTGTACGTTGCCTGCTGCGCCCCCCTTTGCTGTGTCCATTGGCGACACCACAAATCCGGATACACGATACAGGGCATCAACAGGTACAAATGTTCCGTTTGAGTCGGGCCGGGCGGCCAGTGGCCCCCCATTTGTTGAACTTAAGGCCGGCGTTTCCAGCACGGGCGAATTAAATCGGTCAACACGATCTATTTGAACCTCAAGAACAGGGCGCGTGATCTGGTCTGGGTAGAACCTTGCCTTTGCCGTTTCGGAAAGTTCCATAACATCCTGTTGGGACACATATCCAATCAGGCGGTGCGTTCCGTTCTGATCAACAATTCGCATCAGGTTCTGCCGGCCCGAAACCCAGTTCCCTTCATATACAGCATCGGTAACATCGCGCACAATGCCATCCATTGACGCCCTTATGTCCAACTGGGCCTGGCGTGCATTTACAGCAGCAAGACTGGCCTGCAAGCGCAGAACTTCCTGCATCTGACTTGCGATATCCTCCTGAAGCTGATGATTATTTTTCGCCTGCGTCAGCACAATTTCCGCCTCCCGCAATTGCAATTCAAGATCCCGTCTTTTGCTGATCAGTTCCGGGGATTGCATTTTAATCAGGGTGTCACCGGCCTTAACAATACTTCCCTCATCAACCCGAACATCATCTATCCGGCCATTTGCCGGGCTGATAATTTCTGCCTCTGCGGCGGCCTGCAACTGTGCACTGGCCGATATTGTGGTTCGCCAGGGCACCAGCACAGCAATCACGGCACCAATCAAAACCAACAGCAACGTAACATTGGCAATTGTCCAACGGGCGTGGTCGCGCATTTTCCACCACATCTTGATTTCATTTAAAATTGGCAACGCGATGAACCAAAGAATTTCCACCGCAAACAGCAGGATGCCCAACACCTTGAAAAACAAGTGATAAACAACCAGCGCAATGCCAAGAAACAGAAAGAACCGATAAATCCATACTGCAATGGAATAGGTCACCAACACGCGCCGGCGATGCCTGCTTGCCGGTTCGGGTGCGGGCACATCCATGGCAAACAGCCACCGGCGCAACGACCATTTGGTCATTGCAAATGCACGTGTCTGCAAATTGGGAATCCGCAAATAATCCGACAGCAGGTAATAACCATCAAAGCGCATCAACGGGCTTAGATTGATCAACAATGTTGTGATCCAGGTTGCCGATGCCATCAAAAAAACTGCACTTTGCGCAGGTCCAGGCGGCACCACATGCCACAAAAACGTGGCAATCAGGGCCAGCATCAGCTCCACTCTTATGCCCGCTGCGGCAACACGCAATTTTTCGCTGCGCTTTGTTAACCGCCACGCATCGGATGTGTCGGTATATAAAACTGGATACATCACCAAAAAGGCAACGCCCATGGTTGGCACCCGGCATCCGTAACGGCGGGCTGTATAGGCATGGCCCAATTCATGTAGAATTTTTACTGCCGTCAACGTTATCGCCATCCAGACCAGCCCCTGGAAATTGGCAAAGCCCATAAATGTTGCCAAAAATGCATCCCACTGGCGAATGGTCATAATGATGCCGATAAGGCCAATGGTAATCACCAGCCATTTGACAAAGTTTGATGCAAAAAAATCGGCAATCCACTGTGTCCTGGCCAAAAAGCCATCAGGTCGAAACAGGGGCACACGAATGAACAGGTAATTATGCACCAGCCATTTCCAGAATGGTGGTTTGCCAGCATTGGCAATGCGGGTAAATTCGGCAACAGCTTCCTGCCCTGCCCGCAACAAAAGCCCGCTGCCATGCAAGAAGGTAATCAGATTGCGAATATCGCCATAACCAGGCGTTAAAACCGTCTCGCGCGTTATGCGTTCCAGCAGCAAGGAAGCCTTGCCCACCGACCAGCGATGCAGCATTTCAAACGCGGCATACCCAATACGGAAATAACGGTTACGCACCGGATCATGGATGGTCCAGCACGGTGCCCCATATTCATCATTTTCGGCAGGCAGCAATTTCAAATCCTGTCGCAACGGCGGCAACGGAAAATCATCACTTTGTCCAAAGCCATCTGCCAGCGAAATCATGGCCTAAAGCCCGATCTTCTGGCGTAGCGCCACCAAGGGTCGGCGCAATAAAAACAGGGCAAGTGGCACCTTGTCCCCCAGGACCTTGGCCGATCCTTTCAAACCGATACGTGGCGGAGTTTCGGCTTCATCAAAACGGGCAATCGCCCGATAGGCAAGGACACCATCGGCCGTTTTAATCGGTTGATAGGATGACAGTTCCAACGATGCAGCAATGGAATGCAATGGGTCCACATCCAGAAACAGACGTACTTCTGCACCCGGTTCCAGGTTAATAGCATCGGAAACCGGAATAAAAATTGCCAGTTCCGCCTGATCTGCCCGTGCAAGTGACATCACCTGCTCACCGGTTGAAACAGGGCGTCCCCGCCAGCGGTTCGGGTCTCCAAATACCGCAACCCCATCAATGGGCGCTTTTACATCAACCTGCGAAAGCTGATAGGCGGCATATTGTGCCTGTTCTTTGCGCAGGGCCAGTCTCGCCTGTCGCAGGGCAACCTCTGCCCGGCCCTTTGCGTCGCCAAATGCCTGTTGGGCGGCGCGGCGCAGTTCGGCTTCCGCTTCGTCAACGGACCGCAAGGCAACCTCGTAATTGGCGCGCAGTTCCGCATCTTCGAAAGAAAACAGAACATCCCCTGCTTTAACCTCGGCGTTAGGGCGCACATTTACATCACGGATCACGGCATTGATTGGCGCTGAAACCGGTACCGGGTCGTGGGCGATGACATCAGCAGGGGCGATCACACTTTGATGCACCGGAACAGCCAGAACCGCCAAAATCGCAATAACAGCGGCACAGCCCAGATATTTTCGTAACCGAGGGTGCGGGCGGTGCAGGCGGGTTGCTGGTTTTAACAATGCTTCCCACGCATGCCCGATCGTGTCGGCCAGTTGATCAAGCAAAATCAACTCCGCCTCTTGCCAGGCTGCGGTGCTACGAACAAAGACCATCCCGCCCAGGGAACGGCCATCTGGTGCTTTTAACGGCTGCCACAACACGGCCTCAGGCCAAAATTCCTGCCAATCCTCCTGCAGATTATTGCCTTGCCCTGACACAGTTAAAATTGTGGGTTTGTCTAGCGACTGAAGCTTATCCTGTGCTTTCAGCATCCGTTCTACAAAACGGATATAGGGTGCATTACGATCAATCGTCGGCACGTTGGAAACAGAAACAGCCCGAAAGGCATTTGCACCATTTCTGGCAACCAGGAAAGCCTGCTGATAGGCAATTAAACGACGGGGCGCGCTAACAACAGCAAACCGGAATGACACCATGTCCGGTGCATGCCGAATTTCCCGTTCTATCCCCATCAAAAGCGCCCAAGGGGTATCACGTGTGACTGTTTCGTCTGCCATATGGGGTTTAGCCTGTTCTACAGTCTGATCGTTTGAAAAATGAGGGTTCATCAATGAAGGGATTTTAGGACGGGCGAAAATATACAGCAGAATAAATCGCTCAAAGGCCTAATGCGCCGAGGCATCATCCATCACGGCACGTCCGCTCATTCCCGGCAACAGGCCTTTTCCATCCTCGTTCAAGGTCGCATAGATCTTCACGGTCTGGCTTACCGGGTCAATACGGGCGCCAATACGGGCGACTTTTGCACGAATATCGGCGTCATTTTCCTCGATATGGGCCGAAACACCCTGACCGACCTTCAACCAGCCCAGCCATTGTGACGGCACAATCAGTTCCAGTTCCAAATCACCGGAACCAACAATATCGATCAACTGGTCGCCCGGTGTCGCCGTTTGAAAAGGCTGGCTTTGCCAGTCAACAACAGCACCAGCGTAAGGGGCAACGATTTTGCACCGGTTCAGATAAACATCCTGAAGCTGCAACTGCGCCTTTGCACTTTCCATGGCGGCCTGCGCCATCACCACATCAAGTTCACCAATGGTGCGAAGCTCTGCCAGGCGTTTTTGCGCCTTATAGCGTGCCTCGGCCTGACGAAGGTCGGCTGCGACTGCCGCGCGTTGCGCCCGATAGGCCGCACAATCAAACACAACCAGTACATCACCCTTGGCAAAACGGGTCCCGGGTCGTTTGGGCATTTCTGCAATACGCGCCGAAATCTCGGCTGACAAAACGGCTCGGCTTCGCGTTGCGACCAGCACCCGGGCCGCAGTCCAGTTATCGGCACCATCTGGCGAAGATTGATCAGTGCCATAAGAATCACGTGCCCCTTTGGCCACTTGTCCTTCAAAACCAGTCTGGCCTTCACCCCCGCCACGATAAGGATTGACCAGCACAGCCGTACCGTTTGGAACGGCTGGTCCCTGCTGTGCAAACGCAATGGTGGGCAGCATGACGCCACCCACCATTGCAATCTGAATACCCTGCAGAAATACGCGTCTTATCTTTCCGCCATATGTTCCGCGTGACTTAAGAAAATCGGCAATTGTCATTGCGCCGCCGCTGTCTTGTTTTCAGTCATGACGGTTTCACGTATTTCTGGTGAAACGTCGTCTTCTTTGGTAACGGCAATGCCGCGGGCATCATATTCGCCATTCTGCCACTGGTTCATGACTGTGTGAATGGCGTCTGCAACACTATCAAGCGAATCATCGGCAACATCGTTTGGCAGCGGGTCAACACCGATTGATGCAAAGACCTGCCCATAGGCTGCCTGCAAATCGGCATAGGCCATGTCACGTTGCAGACCCGACAGCAGCGAACGCACTTCCGCGCGAATTTCATCGCTCTCACCTACAGCACTGGCCGAACGCTGGGCCTGCATACTGTTAACAATCCGCCCCTGAACAGACGAAATGCGATCCGCAAGTTTGAAATCATCCACGGCATGGTTAAACCGCAATTGCGCAATATTCACCTGGCTAATAACCGCCATGCTCAAAGCCAAGCTACGAACCTTGGAAAGTTCGATCTGGCTATCAGCAAGCTTCATATTCGCAGGCGCCTTGAATACCTGCATCAGATTCCACGACAGATTAAGCGCCCCATCATACCAGCGCGAATTAACCTTGTAGCTGTCTGTAGTATGATTGATCCCGGCTGAAAAGTTAAGACCCGGAACCATCTGGATCAGCGCGATTTTTGAATCCCGCTGATTGATCCGCAACTGATAGGCTTCTGATCGCAATTCCGAACGGTTATGAAGCGCTTCAAGCTCCAACTGGTCCGAATTCATTGCAATCGATGGCAACGGATGGGCATCCGTATCGCTATCAACCAGCGTAAATTCACTATCAGGATGGATGTTCATCAACACGGCCAGCTCGGTCCGTGCCTCGATCAATTGGCGACGACGTGTTTCAAGTTCACGCAGAGTTACCAGCAGGTCTTCCTGATAGCTCAGCGCATCAAGCTGTCCGCCTAATCCTTCATCAACCTGTTTTTGTGAACGGCCCAATGCGCCGCGCACCCGTTCAAGCACCTGGTCAAAATTCTTGAGCGCCCGATCAGCCGCAACAGCGCGCCAATAGGCACCGCGTGTTTCATTCACAACACTATGAATGACCTGTCGGCGGCGTTCTGCCACGATCAGGGCCATGTCTGCCTGCTGATGGGCGCGCATATACCCAATTGCGAAATCAAGGACATTCCAGCTTACGGAAAGGTCGGATTTACGAATGGACCGGTCAGAACTGACAGATGTCGATGTTTTCTGTTCATTATAGGTGCTGTCGCGATTATTACGCGTGGTCCAGCCAGTTTTGGCCACGACATCGGGCAACAAATTGACATTGGCAACATCAAGCTGCCCCATGGAAACTGCTTCTTCCATCAGCTTCAGCCGATGATCAAGATTGTATTTCAAAGCACGGGCAATTGCGTCATCCAGGGTCAACGGACCGTCAATTTTTTCCTGATTGGCAAAAAGCCGGCTTAAATCCTGCTGCACCCGGCTGTCATTTTCTGCCTGGGTTAATGGTTCAGGTTTCACCGCACAGCCCGCCAATACCAGCATTCCCATAACGGCAACAGGAACCATGCCCTTGCGCATGCGTCGTCCGTTCGCTCCCACAGAACTGTTAAACAATTCCGATCTCCCTATTTTCTGCCCATTGCCATAAACAGGCAGCCCCAAAACAAATCGCTAAATCGCAAGTCCGTTACGCATCAACCCTCAGGCTGCCGACGCATCAAAGTCTGACAACGCCTTGGCCAGCGCACTCGCGTGGCGCTCAAACGCCCCGCCTGCACCTGCAAGCTGATCGGTGAAATCAGCATTTGCCAAAACCGCCTCTTTAAACACAAATGAAGGCAGTGCAGGATTATCCAATGCCCCCTGAATATTATCGTTGCCTTCTGGGGCTGCATCACCATCACCGCCCGGATTTTCAGAGGCAGGCGAAGCCTCACCTTCTCCATTATTTTGGGCATCAACAGGGGCAGCCCGTTCAGGTTGTGCCTCTTCATTTGGTGCGTTTCCAGCCCCAGCAGCGGCACTCCCATTACCGTTACTGGCGGCGCCGTTATCACCACCAGCGTTTTGTGCTGCACCATCAAGGTTTGGGGTGCCAGCCGCCCCTTCATCGGTGCCGGTTCCTTCACCATTGCCGTTGGCCGGTTCAAAGCCTGCATCATTGCCCAGACCTGCGCCCTGGGATGTAATAAGTTGCGTCCGCCCGGCCAATATGCCGGTACCTGCACCAACATCACCGCCAAAAATTGTCTGGCCCGCAGTGTCTCCAAAAATCGACGGCGGGGTTGTAGATTGCAAACCTGCCATAACAGGCGTCGAGCTGTTATCAAGCGGACTGAGACTACCGAGCTGTCCGGTTACCGGCTGAACAATTTCGCCACCATTTCGCCCGCCAAAATCAAGCGCTGATCCAACTGGAGTCCCTGCATCCCCGATGTTCCCGGTACCAGGCGGTGACATAACAGGAGGCACAGGCGCAGGCTCTGGCGGAGAAGCAGGCGGCGTTACGACAACAACCGGACGCGCTTCAACCTGAATGGTCAAATTACTGCTTGCCGTCAAATGTGCCGTTGCGTCTTCTGTTGCTGTGATCCGCACTTCAAGATCACCGATAAAATCACCCGGGACATTCCCGCTGAAGGTAACATTGCTGCCATTCACACTGTAAGACAGCCAGGCAGGCAAAGCAGAGCCATCGGCCAACGTCGCCGTAAAACTCAGATTATCACCATCAATATCATTGAAACCGGCCACCGAAACCACGTAGCTCATCGGCCCGCCATTTTCAATGATCGTCCCCGGAAGGCTTGCAGGGGCTGTCGGCGCATCATTAACGTCACTGACGACCATGCTGGCCGATGCATTCTGACTGGAAAATGCCGATCCACCACCGGATGTTCCGGTGTCAGCCGTGCTTACGGAACCCGTCGTCGAGGCACTACCTGTTGTCTGGTCCCAAGCCTTAAAGGTCAGATTGGCCGTCTCACCATTATTTCCATCGGGGATATATCGTACCTGACTGGTCGATGTCAGCAACACAGCCGCACTTGCCGAAGCCGAATCGATATCCACCCAGTTGGTGCCATCCGCAGAATACTGCCATTTTCCATTGCCGGTCATACCGGTAATGGCAATGCCCGATGATGCACCTGCATCTATGTCACTATATCCGGCACCGCTCAGGATGCTGGAAACAGTGGTTCCTGACGACGTTGTATCTTCGTTAGTTCCGGTCAGCGCAACCGACGCGCCATCGGTCAATGTCGGCGCGTCATTTGTGCCGGTGATATCAATATTGCCATTGGCAACAGTTGATTCGACAGTGCCATCATCGGCCGTGACACTGAAGGTCGCGGCATTATCGCCGCTGGCATCGGCGGCGCTCATATATTGAATGTTACTGGCCGTATCAAGCCAGGTGTTGATCGCGCTCACCGTACCCGACAGCTTCAATGTGCCACTGCCCGTTCCATCAACCGTCACGCCGCCAGACGATGAAGCCGCAAAGGTGCCCGCAGAGGCCGTGATCGTCACGGTCAAACTGCTGTCATCCACATCGCCAAAGGAAATTGCCGAAAGGTCAAAATTGCTGGCCGTGTCTTCAACGACGGTCACATCCGTTGGCACACCACTTATGGTTGGCGCATCATTGACTTCGCTAACATCAATGGAAGCTGTATCTGTTGCCGTTGAAAACGCGGTCGTGCCACCAGTCGAACTAACGGAAACTTTATCAC
The DNA here is from genome assembly GCF_002844375.1 of Thalassospira marina. Lineage (NCBI taxonomy): Bacteria > Pseudomonadati > Pseudomonadota > Alphaproteobacteria > Rhodospirillales > Thalassospiraceae > Thalassospira > Thalassospira marina. The sequence continues at coordinate 3,463,642 of NZ_CP024199.1, forward strand.
CGGCACTGTTTCCGCCGGTTTGATCCCAGGCATGGTAACTGATCGATGCCGAGGTACCCGTGTCACCATTGGGTACAAAACGCACATAATCGGTCGAACGCAGCAAAAGCGCACCGGCCTCGGCAACCGTACCAACATCAACCCAGCTTGAACCATTATCAAGCGAGTATTGCCACTTGCCATTCCCTGACGACAAACCCGAAATGGCAATGCCCGACAGCGCCCCGGTATCCGCATCACTGACAGAACCGGAAAGGAAGCTTCCAACTGTCTGACCACCATTCGTCGTGGCGTTTTCATCAATCCCCGTCAGGTCCGGATTTGACGGTGTCAGCACTGGTGCATCATTTGTGCCGGTGATATCGATATTGCCATTGGCAACAGTTGATTCGACAGTGCCATCATCGGCCGTGACACTGAAGGTCGCGGCATTATCGCCACTGGCATCGGCGGCGCTCATATATTGAATGTTACTGGCCGTATCAAGCCAGGTGTTGATCGCGCTCACCGTACCCGACAGCTTCAATGTGCCACTGCCCGTTCCATCAACCGTCACGCCGCCAGACGATGAAGCCGCAAAGGTGCCCGCAGAGGCCGTGATCGTCACGGTCAAACTGCTGTCATCCACATCGCCAAAGGTAATTGCCGAAAGGTCAAAATTGCTGGCCGTATCTTCAACGACAGTCACATCCGTTGGCACACCACTTATGGTTGGCGCATCATTGACTTCGCTAACATCAATTGAAGCTGTATCTGTTGCCGTTGAAAACGCGGTCGTGCCACCAGTCGAACTAACGGAAACCTTATCACCGGCGCTGTTTCCGCCGGTTTGATCCCAGGCATGGTAACTGATCGATGCCGAGGTACCCGTGTCACCATTGGGTACAAAACGCACATAATCGGTCGAACGCAGCAAAAGCGCACCGGCCTCGGCAACCGTACCAACATCAACCCAGCTTGAACCATTATCAAGCGAGTATTGCCATTTGCCATTCCCTGACGACAAACCCGAAATGGCAATGCCCGACAGCGCCCCGGTATCCGCATCACTGACCGAACCGGAAAGGAAGCTTCCAACTGTCTGACCACCATTCGTCGTGGCGTTTTCATCAATCCCCGTCAGGTCCGGATTTGACGGTGTCAGCACTGGTGCATCATTTGTGCCGGTGATATCGATATTGCCATTGGCAACAGTTGATTCGACAGTGCCATCATCGGCCGTGACACTGAAGGTCGCGGCATTATCGCCACTGGCATCGGCGGCGCTCATATATTGAATGTTACTGGCCGTATCAAGCCAGGTATTGATCGCGCTCACCGTACCCGACAGCGTCAATGTGCCACTGCCCGTTCCATCAACCGTCACGCCGCCAGACGATGAAGCCGCAAAGGTGCCCGCAGAGGCCGTGATCGTCACGGTCAAACTGCTGTCATCCACATCGCCAAAGGTAATTGCCGAAAGGTCAAAATTGCTGGCCGTGTCTTCAACGACGGTCACATCCGTTGGCACACCACTTATGGTTGGCGCATCATTGACTTCGCTAACATCAATTGAAGCTGTATCTGTTGCCGTTGAAAACGCGGTCGTGCCACCAGTCGAACTAACGGAAACTTTATCACCGGCACTGTTTCCGCCGGTTTGATCCCAGGCATGGTAACTGATCGATGCCGAGGTACCCGTATCACCATTGGGTACAAAACGCACATAATCGGTCGAACGCAGCAAAAGCGCACCGGCCTCGGCAACCGTACCAACATCAACCCAGCTTGAACCATTATCAAGCGAGTATTGCCATTTGCCATTCCCTGACGACAAACCCGAAATGGCAATGCCCGACAGCGCCCCGGTATCCGCATCACTGACCGAACCGGAAAGGAAGCTTCCAACTGTCTGACCACCATTCGTCGTGGCGTTTTCATCAATCCCCGTCAGGTCCGGATTTGACGGTGTCAGCACTGGTGCATCATTTGTGCCGGTGATATCAATATTGCCATTGGCAACAGTTGATTCGACAGTGCCATCATCAGCCGTGACACTGAAGGTCGCGGCATTATCGCCACTGGCATCGGCGGCGCTCATATATTGAATGTTACTGGCCGTATCAAGCCAGGTGTTGATCGCGCTCACCGTACCCGACAGCGTCAATGTGCCACTGCCCGTTCCATCAACCGTCACGCCGCCAGACGATGAAGCCGCAAAGGTGCCCGCAGAGGCCGTGATCGTCACGGTCAAACTGCTGTCATCCACATCGCCAAAGGTAATTGCCGAAAGGTCAAAATTGCTGGCCGTATCTTCAACGACGGTCACATCCGTTGGCACACCACTTATGGTTGGCGCATCATTGACTTCGCTAACATCAATGGAAGCTGTATCTGTTGCCGTTGAAAACGCGGTCGTGCCACCAGTCGAACTAACGGAAACTTTATCACCGGCACTGTTTCCGCCGGTTTGATCCCAGGCATGGTAACTGATCGATGCCGAGGTGGCCGTGTCACCATTGGGTACAAAACGCACATAATCGGTCGAACGCAGCAAAAGCGCACCGGCCTCGGCAACCGTACCAACATCAACCCAGCTTGAACCATTATCAAGCGAGTATTGCCACTTGCCATTCCCTGACGACAAACCCGAAATGGCAATGCCCGACAGCGCCCCGGTATCCGCATCACTGACAGAACCGGAAAGGAAGCTTCCAACTGTCTGACCACCATTCGTCGTGGCGTTTTCATCAATCCCCGTCAGGTCCGGATTTGACGGTGTCAGCACTGGTGCATCATTTGTGCCGGTGATATCGATATTGCCATTGGCAACAGTTGATTCGACAGTGCCATCATCGGCCGTGACACTGAAGGTCGCGGCATTATCGCCACTGGCATCGGCGGCGCTCATATATTGAATGTTACTGGCCGTATCAAGCCAGGTGTTGATCGCGCTCACCGTACCCGACAGCGTCAATGTGCCACTGCCCGTTCCATCAACCGTCACGCCGCCAGACGATGAAGCCGCAAAGGTGCCCGCAGAGGCCGTGATCGTCACGGTCAAACTGCTGTCATCCACATCGCCAAAGGTAATTGCCGAAAGGTCAAAATTGCTGGCCGTGTCTTCAACGACAGTCACATCCGTTGGCACACCACTTATGGTTGGCGCATCATTGACTTCGCTAACATCAATTGAAGCTGTATCTGTTGCCGTTGAAAACGCGGTCGTGCCACCAGTCGAACTAACGGAAACCTTATCACCGGCGCTGTTTCCGCCGGTTTGATCCCAGGCATGGTAACTGATCGATGCCGAGGTACCCGTGTCACCATTGGGTACAAAACGCACATAATCTGTCGAACGCAGCAAAAGCGCACCGGCCTCGGCAACCGTACCAACATCAACCCAGCTTGAACCATCATCAAGCGAGTATTGCCATTTGCCATTCCCTGACGACAAACCCGAAATGGCAATGCCCGACAGCGCCCCGGTATCCGCATCACTGACCGAACCGGAAAGGAAGCTTCCAACTGTCTGACCACCATTCGTCGTAGCGTTTTCATCAATCCCCGTCAGGTCCGGATTTGACGGTGTCAGCACTGGTGCATCATTAACGGGCGTAATTGTTAAATTGATATCACCAAGCAGATTGGACGTTGTCGATGCATCATCAAGATAGACAGAAATTTTCTCGCCCGTACCTGACGCGTCTTGTGCCCCCTGATACCAGATGTTACTGGCCGAATTGATATAATTATTTAAGGCCGTCAAAGTCCCTCTAAGGGTTATGGTCCCCGTATTATTCCCGTCCCAGGTAATATCCGAATCATTTGCAATCGAAAACGTACCAGACGTCGCAACGAGGGTAAGGATTAACTCACTGGAACCGCTATCGGGATCAACCAGATCAATTGACGTCAGATCAAGTTCCTGACCACTAGTATCTTCAGTAAAAGTCGCGTTTATTGGGAATCCGCTAACATTTGAATCCGTCGCACTAACAGACGATGGCGCGTCATTAACTGCGGTTACAGTGACCGTTTTAGTTGCGGTATTACTATCTGCAGTACCGTCATTGACAGAGATCGAAACGGTGCGATCGGCTTCGCTTGGTGCATCAGAACTGTTTGAATAGGTTATCGACCTGATAGCATCCTGCCACTCGGCCACAGAGGCTGTACTGCCTGAAGATGTCAGAGTCAGCACTCCGTTCGAACTGTCATAGCTACCCGTGATATTGCCAAACGAACCGCCATTTGCAAATGACAAAACGTCCTGCCCGCTCGTAAAACCTCCCGTAATCGATATCGTCGCACTTGATAAGGTGGCGTTGTCATTATCGGTTACCGTAAATCCGGTATCAACGACCGTTCCGGTGCCATTCTCGGTATAGGAAACGGAACCACCGGAAGTACCCACCACAGGTGCAGCATTTGATGCTGCCGGGCTGGCAATAATGTTATCGATTTGGTAGGTTCCTGTTCCTGACATTGCCAGCTCAAAACTTGTCGCATTGGCATATGTGCCATCAAATGTGAAATGCCCGGTACTAGAGTCAGCATCTGCATCCGTATTGGCAACATAGGTGATCCCATCGCCTGAGCTGCTTGTCGCCAGATCGAATACAAAAGTTCCAAGCACAGTTAAGCCATTATAGACTGTGACCGTAACCCCCCGCTCCGAACTTGGAGCCTGAACTATACCAAGATCCAACGAGGTCAAGGTAAAGTTACTACCGTCCTTTGCCTCAACCTTAATTGTTAGAGGCAGGGTATTCTGGGAGACATATGGTCCGTTTATTTCAAGAACCTTATCAGTACCGGATCCATCTACAGTCAAACTACTTGGAATAGTGTAATTACTATCGTCACCGACGACAAAACTGGTCGTATGATTAGTAGAATAGGTCCATTCACCGAAATCGATCGTCGTAATACCAGTCTCGATTCCGTATCCCTCAGAGGTCAGGTTATCGTAAGTCTCGCTTGACACAAGCAATGCCGTGAAATCATGTTGCGATGCTTCAGACAGCGCAACAGAAGCTTCAATAGTGCCGCTTGAAACCTCAAGATTCCAGTCACCGCCCATATCAGCAGAACCAGTTGCATCATTGGAAGCTGCTACGTCCGCACCAGTCAAATTTGCCATGGCATCAACGAATGCCATCCCACGCTGATCACCACCAACGTCACACCCGTAAAGCAGAATATCGCCTGTTTCTGTCAGATGAGATCCGATTTCAGTAAGAGCCTCTGATTGATCCGCAAGGTCAGCAGTATCAATGATGGTGCCACCCAGATTGATCGCGCCAATCGCACCATGTGAAACAAGATGAATGGCATCAACCTGACCATAGGAGGACAAAAGGTCCGCTATCTGCGACAAGGAGCCATCGGATTGAAACGTAATTACAGTCACATCTGCTGAAAAACCCGCAGCAAGCGTTTCATAGCCATCTATCGTGGTATCAATAAGCGCAATCTGATGGGGCTGCTGGGTGCTCGTTGCCGGTATCGCATCCGGTGTGATCGCTTCATCTGACGTCTGGCTTCCGCCAGCAGCATTGGCAGCCTCGCCGCCCGCACCTATACCACCTGTATCGCCTGGCTCGGCAATGGTATCAGCACCACCATCATGTGATCCACCATCAGCGGCCGACGCCGCCTCGGCCTGGGCCTGTGCGTCCTGCGCGGCCTCGGCGCCAGTTGCGGCACCGGCAGCATCAAACATGAAACGTGGCTCAAGACAAAGCGGCTGAATTGTTGAAAACCCGCGATCTGCTATTGCCGTCGCATTTTTCAAGCGATCGAGATGTGTCATGTTTACGCTCCCTGTTGCCTTCCTGGCCCCGGATCAAAACACGCGATATAGTTGCACGCACTTTTAAATCCATTTGGAAAATCACTATCCCATGGCATTAAATCTTGCAACCTTTACGAGACAAAAGCATATCTTATTTGCGTCAAACTTGGTTTAAAAACCCCATCACCACCCCTTTTGGATAAGAACCAATCCGAAAGAGTAAAAATATTATCCAGCGAATTTAATTTCAAAAATAAAATTAATTTTATCTTATCTAACAGTTGAAAATTCATGCAAAATCAACTCAAGTAATTGATTAAAAATGATAAAATTAAAAATCCACTCTTCACAAATACCTGACGACTCGCACAATGCTATTTTTTCATTATTTTAATAATAACTCTGAAAAAACCTATCACTCCAAAAAATTTTCCGAATGAAAATATTGGTTTATTGCGACTTTCACTCACAACACAACAATCTTAAATTGACCTTGAAAAATCCCGATGCTGATATCCCCTCCCGAAACCATAGATAGAATCAACCATCACATCACAAGGGGACATCATGGAAGGTTACATTGGGGTTATCCAGGCGTTAGGTTTCGATTTTGCACCACGCAACTGGGCCTTATGCCGGGGTCAATTGATTGCAATTTCTCAAAACACCGCACTTTTCGACTTGATAAAAACCATTTATGGCGGTGACGGAAGAACCTCTTTCGCGTTGCCGGATTTACAAGGGCGCAACCCTTTAGGGTTCGGCAATGGCGCTGGTGTACCCCGTTATGAGATAGGCGAAAAAACAGGTACGGCTTCTACTACACTGACCTCGGCCCACATGCCATCACATACCCATCCGCATACGTATAACGGCGCTCACACCGAGGGGGCTCTCTATGTTTCAAAACAATCTGGCACTGCCCAGATCCCCAGTGATGGCGATTTTATTGGCGTACCCGCAAACAATGTCGGAGCAGTCGGATCATTGTTTGTTCCAGCAGCAGAAGTGTCATCTACTCAGATGGCAGCTATCGCAGGTGTAACGGGATCCGGATTTGACAACAGTCAGTTTATCATTGGCAATTCGGGCGGCAACATCGACTTCAGCATCGTCTCGCCCATTATCGCAATCAATTATTCGATTTGCCTTTACGGCATCTATCCATCACGAAACTGACGGTTAGATTGCGTAGTTGCCTTCGCTGACGACAGTTGGCGAAGGCAAACAAAATCACAAAAAACATGTGTCACATTGGCCCGCCCAGGGCGTCAGTAGTTTGAACTTAAAACTGCAACCACAGCTCGTTCTTGAGGTTGCACGACAAAACCGTCAGACGCATGGGAAAAAACAATGAGTGATGGCTATATCGGCGTTATCTGGGCACTAGGATTTTCATTTGCTCCACACAATTGGGGATATTGTAATGGTACGATCCTGGCCGTAACCCAAAATACTGCGCTTTTTTCACTGATCGGGGCCTATTACGGCGGCGACGGACGCTCCAGCTTCGGCTTGCCGGATTTGCGCAGTCGTGCAGCCATTGGCCAGTTCACGGGCCCTGGCCTTCCAACCTTTACCATCGGAGGCACAACAGGTGCTCCGCTGATTTCTTTGTCAGCGGCACATCTGCCACCGCACACCCATACGCATAGCTATGCAGGTGGAGGCGGAAGCGGCCAATTTGGGGTAATTTTTGAGGCTGCAGCACAAAAAGGCACCAAAAAAACGCCCGATGACGGTGACTATCTGGCCGCGCCTGCATCTGCACTGGCACTAACAGACAACCTTTATGTCCCACAAGCCGACGTAACAGCCACCGCAACGCTGGGCGGGGTAACTGTTGCCTCCTCAGTAAGTGGCTTTGACAATTCATTATTTACTATCAACGACACCGGCAACAGCGCGAGCTTTAGCTCTTATCAACCCAGCCTCGCCATTAATTACTGCATCTGCATGACCGGCATTTACCCTAGCCGCAACTAGTGCAAAGCCGAAAACCATGTCTGCACGGCAATCACAGCCAGCAAATATCGGGACATTGAAAACTTTCCATTATCCCTTAGCAGAGCACGCTGGCCCAGCCTTGCAAACATCGAAAACTACGCAATCAAATGTAGAGAAAAGACATGTATGACACATATATGGGCGTTATCTGGGCCCTTGGTTTTCAGTTTGCCCCGGAAAATTGGGCGTATTGCGCTGGCGGAACACTTCAAATCGCCCAGTTCACTGGACTTTTTTCGCTGATCGGTGTCAATTTCGGTGGAGATGCACGTGTTACGTTCAAACTACCAGACCTCAGAAGCCGAACCCCAGTCGGATTTAATACCACATCAACCCCCCGCTTGACAGAAATGGGGGAACAATTTGGATTACCTTCATACCATCTCAATTGGGATACAATGCCTACCCACACCCACTCACACACATATTCGGGTACAGGCGGCAACGTCGGAGTAACATTTACAGCCGCCGCACAAAAAGGGACCAAAAAAACACCCGATGATGGTGACTACCTGGCTGCGCCGGCATCGGCCTTGGCCCTGACCGATAACCTTTACGTTCCAGAAGCAGATGTAACCGACAAAGCCACGCTGGGCGGGGTATTGTCCGGGGGAACGATTACCCCATTCTCCAATGATTATTTCGCAATTGCCACCGCAGGAACAGGAGAAGCGTTCGAGTTTTACCAACCCAGCCTTGCAATCAATTACTGCATTTGCGTTGACGGGTTATACCCCAGCCGAAACTAACAATGCTTTTGCCCGGAAGTGGAAGTGAGAATGTGCGTTGCACAGGGGATGGAAACCGCCCCCGCCTTGCTATCCACTTCCGGAAATCAATCGATCCAAAACACGTTCAGACGGCCCTGAAGTCTGACGACCCGAAATCGATATAACCGATCACCCCACTAACAAAAAGGCTGCAACATGACAGAGGCAAACACGTCCGATCTGCTCTCCCTGGCGAAATTAACAAGCGATATTTTCACTCCGCACCTGGAAAGCACCTTCATCTTTAATGTCGGAAATACCCGCCTTCCGGTCACACTGGTTAATTGCAGGGAAAACCCGGAAGGTGCTGGCCCGGACAGCAACAGGACACCTTTTTCCCTTCTGTTCCATACCTCAGCAGACCAGAACAATCCCATCCTGGAAGCAAAAGATTTCACTGCTTCAGTACATGGGCTTGAACAGGGCGCAATTGATCTTGTGTCTGTTCAGCGTGTTTTGCGCCCTGCAAGCCATCCTGCGGGCGCCTATTTCCAAATCATCTTTGGCTAAGCTGTTTCGCAAGCCATATCCGTTCATTTAAATCAGGTTCACTGGGGGAAACTATGATCACAGGTACTGTCGCACTACCACACGGCATCACGGCCCGTCCTGTTCGCAACGGCGACAAAAATTTTCTAGCCAAACTATTTCGCGACAATCGCACCGACCTTCAAGCCATTGATGCGACACAGGACTTTATCGACATGACGGTCGATATGCAGCTTGATGCGCAGATCAATGGTTACGGCAGCACATTTCCGAATGCCATTTATCTGATCCTCGAAAAAAACGGTTCCCGGATTGGCCGCGTCACTCTTGATGTCGGGCCGATCGAACTACGCCTGATTGACCTGTCCTTCATCAAAAAAGCACAAAACCGGGGATATGGTTCTGCCATCATTCAATGGGTGATGAATGCTGCCGCGCAAACGCGCCGTCCGCTGGTCGTGCCAGCGCGACGTGATAACAGCATCTTTGTCACCCATTTGATCAAAGCAGGCTTTCAAGAAGATACCAGCATTTCCGACGACGTTATCGCCCGCATGGTCTGGTTTCCAACCAGCGATGAAATGAACGGGATCGGGGCCATCAAGCCCCGCAAAGCGGCATCTGGAAACGTATGACATGACAAATGAACGGGCAGAAAAAACCACCGATCTGATTATTGATTTCCTAAAAGATATAGGCATTCCGGTAACTTTTGAAAAATTACCTGATCCTGGCTTTCTGCCCGGCATTTTTGTTCAAGAGGGTGGCTTGATCATTAACCGTGACGAACTGCTTTTTCCTGGCGATATTCTGCATGAAGCAGGACATCTTGCCGTCATGCCGCCCCAAACCCGAATGCAGGCAAATGGCAATGTTGGCGATGATGGCGGTGAGGAAATGGCGGCTCTCGCCTGGTCCTATGCCGCGGCCTGCGCGATAGGCCTGTCCCCCGACATCGTTTTTCACGAATTTGGGTATAAAGGCAACGGTCCCTGGCTGAGTAAACATTTCCAAAACGGTGGAACCATTGGTGTTCCCCTTCTTGCCGTGTTTGAAATGACTTCTCCCCACATCCCACGCTTACAGCAACCAGACACGCCCATAGATGAGGCAGCAGCTTTTCCAAACATGCTGCAATGGCTACGTACAATACCGGACCTGTCTGAAGAAACATCTCTGCCCACGCAAAGGGCACAGTAAGCCTCTTTTATATAAATAGCCTGTAGGTTCCCTCAGTCAGAGTGAAGCATCCGATGAATCACATGCCAACACTAACAACAGGCTATCAGCATATCCCAACAGTGGTGGACATATGTGACCTGGCTTTTTTGCGCGAAAGATTGGAACATCAGACCAATCAGCTTTTACTGATGCGTGAACGACGCGATCCATCAGCAGAACGCGCCATCTTCCAAACCGTGAATGATGGTGATCAAAGTGCAATCAAAATTTTCCGCATCAACCAGCTTTTAAGCCAGGACCATGAGCTTGCTCTGTATTTTCTGGGTCATCCAACCATTCAGGCGATTGGCCAAAAATTATGTGGCGCCGATGCCGTCCCGGTTTATGTCTCAGCGCAATTTCGCCATATGGGAGAAAGCAGCACTGTCATCTGGCATCAGGATATGGTGCACGACCGCGCAGGGCCAATTTACACCATTGGACTTTATCTGGATGACGCATGGTCGCAAAATGGCGCACTGCGTATCCTTCCTGATACGCAGTATTCCAAGGCCAATATCGAAGAAATCGTCCGCCAGAACGACGGTGCCAACCAATCGCAATCCATTCCGGTCGTAGCGGGCGATGTTATCGCCCATGACGTCATGCTGGTTCATTGCTCGGACGATATGAAGGAAACACAGCAGCGACGCACCCTTTATGTCGAATTCCGGTCACCCGAACGGGCATTGCAAAATTCAACGATGTCCGATGCCTGGATAAAATCACAACAGGGCTTGATGCGACAAGCAGCATGTTTTTATGAACTGGTCCGTAAAACCGGAAATTCTGAGGGCACTGAAATCATAAAGCAGGGCAAAGAATTGCATCTTGATGCAGGCGATATCCGTTTTGAAACGGCAAATTACCTGCATCCTTAAACTAACCGATCCCGCATATAAGCCTGCCACGGACCCGATACATTTGTGAATAACCATTGATACAAAATTGAATTACGCGCTCGCGGCGCGCGATGTCAGCCGCGTGCTTTTCGGGCTTCGGTGAAGGCGCGAAAAACGTCCAGGGTTTCGGCGCTGACATGATGTTCGATGCCTTCGGCGTCGAACTCGGCGATCTGGGCATCAAGGCCCAGCGCGATCAGGAAATCATAGACGATCTTATGACGTTCTCGGCATTTATCGGCCAGTTCCTGTCCGGCTTCGGTCAGGAAAATAGAGCGGTAAGGACGGCTGGACACAAAGCCGTCACGTTCCAGCCTTTTGATCGTATTATTCACCGTCGCCGGGGTTACGCCAAAGCGTGCCGCCAGCGAAACCGCGCGGGCTTCACCTTCCTCGACAATCAGATCGGCGATCATTTCCACATAATCCTCGGTTACTTCGCGTGCATGGGCATCGCGAAGCCGCGCAAAGGTTTCTGCGTGATTTTCCTTGGGTGGAAGCGCCGCCCCGCCGGCCATTCCCGTCTCCTGCTTGTGCGTAATGATTTGTCATACCAATTTTGATCTTAAAAATCAATTTAGCACAGGCTAACTTTTCATCCTAATTGCAAAACCGGCCATCCCCAAACCACCAGCCTTCAGCCGGCAGCTTAATGCTTTACGGCCCGCCAGAAAGTCATAACCAGGCATTCATCCCGCCCCAGTTTACCACTTTTGCGGAAATGCTTGTGCAAGTGGCGATAAGTGGCGGCCTCCGTTGCCGTCCAGCAAAAGATGCTGCGCCCGTCATCAGGCAGGCACACGTCACAAACCATATTTGCAAAGGGCGAAATGCCGTCCTCGTCGGTTTTCGCATCGTCTTTCGCGTTTGGCATCTCGCTGCTGGCTGCGACAAGTTGCGCCGATTGCATAACCGTACCTTCGGGCGCGCTACCATCACGAAAGACCCAGCCGATATCAAATCCTGCATGATGGGGAATATCGATTTTTGCTTGTGGGCCTGAAACCTCGAAAATCACCTGTCCGGTTTTCTCTGCCGGCAGTTCTTCAAGGTAACGACAAATTGCCGGCATGCCGGTTTCATCGGCGGCGAACAGATACCAGTCCGCATTCGTCAGATCATTGCCAATAGGGCCGGTAACGCCCAAAAGCTGGCCTGGTGCGGCATGATTGGCAAATCGCGATCCCGGGCCATTATCGCCATGCACGACAAAATCAATATCCATCCAGCCTTCATCAGCGTTGATCTGGCGAATGGTGTACACACGCGGTTCCACCTTTTTGTCGCCCTGCGGCCAAACCGGCAGGCCATTTTCGCCCATGGTCGGCCATTCGGGCGCGTCATCGCCATGAGGTGGGACAAGTAGGCGCACATGAATGGCCCCACCCAGATAGGGCGCAAGATCATCCCCCGTCAGGCGCAAACGGCGCATATCCGGGCCAAGGTCGCAGACCGAGGCGACACGCAATTCGCGAAAATTGGGCAGCTTGCCGGATTTGGCATCGCCCTGCCCTGCACCCTGCCAGCGACAATCAAGGTCCGCACCAGGTACGAGCTGATCCACCATGGTAATGACACCGGTTTTAAGCTGGCTGATCGCGGTATCATTGGCGGCAGTAATTTCAATGGTCAAGCCATTTTCCTGCTGGCCAACCCGCATGGTGCCCAACCCCACCGATATCACATGATCGCTGCCTTCAAAGGTCACGGCGCAATCATTATCGACATAGAATTTCGACAGAACATTCAGCGCTTCCTGCGGGTCGGGCACGGTAACGCGGGTATGCGCACGAAGAACGGCTGACGTCATGATAATTTCCGCAATTTGTGAAACGGGGATCAGGGAATGGCTTTTAATATTACAAATGAAAATCATTCTCAAATTTTTATTGAGGCGGAGGCCGATATTCTTTTTTTCTGCCCGGCGAAATGCGGTAAACCATCAAGGCACATGCGATATTTTATGGAAGAACGATGACCAATCCCGAAAAAATCCGGCGCCTGCGCGCACATGACCTGACCACCATGCTGCAATGGGCCGCAGAGGAGGGCTGGAATCCGGGGCAGGATGATGCATCGATCTTTTTTGAAACCGACCCGGAAGGCTATTGGGGCCTGTTTGACAAAAAAGGCCTGGCTGCCACCATTTCGCTGGTTACCTATAGCGCCGATTACGCCTTTATCGGTTTTTACATGTGCCGCCCGGACCGTCGCGGTCAGGGGTTGGGCCTGCGACTGTGGAACAGCGTGTTAAATGATGCCGTCGCCCAGACCATTGGCCTTGATGGCGTGGTGGCCCAGCAGGAAAACTATGCCAAATCGGGCTTTGTGCTTGCGCACCGCAATATTCGCATGGCGGGCGTGCTTGCCAATCCGGCCGATTTCACAGCGCCTGCCGACCTTTATGATCTGAAAATTGATGATATCGCCATTGCCGATGCCTTTGAACAAAGCCTGCATCTTTTTGGCGAATCGCGTCTGTCATTCCTGAAAGGCTGGATCGGCAGCGAAAAACACACCGCCCTGGCCCTGTATGGCCCCATGGGCATTCGCGGATACGGGGTCATTCGCCCCTGTCAGGAAGGATACAAGATCGGCCCGCTTTTTGCCGAAAATGAAACCGATGCCGAATGCCTGTTCAAGGCCCTGCTTTCGCGCCGGAAAAACAGCCTAGAAAGCCCGGTTTATCTGGATATTCCCGAACCCAACCAGGCCGCGGCCGACCTTGCCGCCCGCCATGGTATGCGCCCGGTTTTTGAAACAGCGCGAATGTATCGCGGAACCGATCCGAAACTTGACCTGACGCGTACCTTTGGCATTACCAGTTTTGAACTTGGCTAGTCTTCCCTTGCGATAAAATGAAAGATGCCGCAATTTCCAATATGCACTGTTCCGGTTTCCCCGTCCCCATATGGGGATGCAAAAGCAGATATCGTCCCTCCACAATGCAGTCGGGGAATAAAATCGGTTTCCCTATGGAAATCGGATAGTTAGTCACCAATTAGTTCTATATTGGCGTCTGGCCCAAACCATTTAATCTGGCAAAAACCACAGAAGATAGCAGTCATACACGATGGATATCGCAACACTCATTGGAATTATTGCCGGTATGGGCGTTATCGTTGGCGCCATTTTTATGGGCGGCAGCCTGAGCGCCTTTATCGACGTGCCATCCATCATGGTGGTTTTTGGCGGCACGGCAGCGGCCACGCTGATCAAATTTCCGATGCGCGATGTCATGAAATCGATGAAAACCGGCATTGGCATCGCTTTCAAAAACCCCAAGGAAGACCCGCAATCCATTTACGACAAGGCAATGGAGCTTTCGGCATTGGTACGTAAAAACGGCCTTCTGGGGCTGGAAAGTGTCGAAATTGAAAACGAGGTCATGAAGCGCGGCATCCGCATGTGTGTGGATGGTCACAATGGTGATGTTGTCCGCAGCTCGGTCTCGGCGGAGGTTGCCAAATCGATCCAGCGCGACGAACTTGGCGAAGTGATGTTTCGCGGTATCGGCGATACCGCACCGGCCTTTGGCATGATCGGCACCCTTGTGGGTCTGGTGCAGATGCTTGCCAACCTGTCTGACCCGGCAGCAATTGGCCCGGCCATGGCAATTGCCATGCTGACAACCTTTTATGGCGCGGTTCTTGCCAACCTGATTGCATTGCCTATTGCCGACAAGCTGGCGCTGAAGGTTGAACAGCTGCGCAATACCAAGGAGCTGATCGTGGAATCGGTTGTGCAGATCCAGGCCAGCCAAAGCCCGATGGTGATGAAGGAAATCCTTGGTCCCTATCTTCCTGGCGGTATCCCCGCGGATACCGGCGATGGCGGGGACGCTTGACCCGTTAAGCCATTCACGCCAGAATTGTCACCTCTCAACCCCGGATAAATTCACCCCATGGCCAAAAAACCAGCAGCAGGCGCGCCCGCATGGATGGCAACATTTGCCGACTTGATGTCGCTGTTGCTGGTGCTGTTTGTGTTGCTGCTGACCTTTGCTGAAATGGATGTGGTGAAATACAAGGCCATTGCCGGTTCGGTGAAAGCGGCCTTTGGTTTTGCCAAGGATGACCAGCTCGCCGGGGTGATTGAAATGGATGGGTCGCTTCTGGGCAAGGCGATTAAAAACCCGTCGCCCGATACACCGCGTGTCATTACCGAACTGCCCCCGGTCCAGACACCCCAGGTCGATATCGAAAAAAACGATACCGGGCAGGAACGGGCTGAAAAGCTTGAAAACACGATTGAAACCGTGTTGCAGCGCATGGGCCTGACCGAAGAAATCGGCATTGAACGCAAAGGCGACGAAGTCGTTGTACGCTTCCCCGATGATATTGCCTTTCCATCAGGTTCCTCGCAGATCAACGAGGAATTTGGCGCCATCCTTGACCGCGTCCTGCCCGTAATCAACCAAACCGACGGCACCGTGATTGTTGCCGGGCATACCGACAATATTCCGCTTTCGCCGTCGTCACGGTTTCAGTCCAACTGGGATTTGTCGGCTTCGCGTGCAACATCGGTTTTGCACTGGATGATCAATGAGAACCATATGGACCCCAACCGCCTGATCCTACAGGGATTTGGCGACAGCCGCCCGATTGCCGATAACGGCACCCCCGAAGGCCGCGCCAAAAACCGCCGGGTGGAATTGACCATTATCCTAGAAGATCAGCAAGGCGGCGCAAAACCGGGCAATGGCGGATCAGGATCAGGTTCATCTGCACCAGCAGGCCCGTCTGGCAACGGCAGCACTCCGGGCCAGCAGGGAAGCACAGCCACACCGCAAGAAGATAGCGGCCGGGTTGGCACCGGTTTTATCCGGCAGTCCCGCCCCTAAGCCGCGCGGGTGATCCGCGCCAATGATCCACGGACATTGGCCCAACACATAAAGCGTACCGCCCGCGTTCACCCGGCCTGATCACACCCGACATCACCGCACTATATCCATAACAGGCGATTTTTCTGCTGCGGCAAAACCGGCCTGTGCGGCAAACCACCACCAACCACGACCGGGTTTATTTTTCAGATCAGCCATTTGTACAGTTGCGGGCCTATTTATTTTAGAACAACTTTAAAAAGAACAATCCGCACCACCTGCCCTGCAGTTTCCCTGGGAAACATGTCCGTTTACGGGTTAATCGCGGCCAGAAAACACCAAAAATTTGTTCCGAAAAAAATAGATTGCACTTGCCTCTGCACAAAACAGGCATATACCCCATATGCATTAGTATAGGTTTCATTCTGGATACGCTGCCCCGAAATGTCTTCGATGTCTGATTTGTCCGTTTTATATGCTGATTACAGCCCCAAGGCCGCCAGCCTGGTGCGTGAAGCGTTGCAGCCGCTCAATATTGGCGCGTTTTATACCTGTGAAACCCAGGAAGAAACGCTGGCCATGGCGCATCGCTACCGCCCCCGGCTGGTGATGGTCAGCCTGCAGCTTGAAGGATATCAAGGCATCAAAACAATCGGCTATCTGCGCGCCCTTTCTGGCGGGCAGGAGGACCCGTATTTCAACCAGGTGCCCGTATTGCTGGGCGCCAAAACCCTGACGCGCGAAGCCATGCGCCATGCCGTTGCCGTGGGCATCGAAGGCGTATTTCGCCAGCCCGTTAACCCGGACCGGCTGCACCGCATTATCAATACGGTTGTCAAAACCCCGCGCCGCTTTGTGCTGGAGGGGGATTATTTTGGCCCTGCCCGCAAAAAAACCAATAATGCACAACCTGAACCGGCAAATGCCAGCAACAGCGAAGAAGCAAACGCCGAAGAAAACGCAGCACCCAACGCAGGTGCCGATACCGCCAACGACAATGCCAGCACGCCAGCAGATGAAAGCGCCAATGCCAACAATGACGGCAGCAGCGACGGCCTGCAGGTAAACCGACGGTCACGCCAGTCCAATGCCGGAGTCATCCTGCGCCCCGGGGGCAAGACAACATCGGTTTCCCGCCCGCCAGCAGCACGTAGCCGCGCCACGGCTAGCGGCATTACCCTGCCGCGCCCGCCTGCCAAGGGCGACAAAAAAGCTACCGCCATGGCCCTGTCAGACGAAGACCTTGTCGCACCGCCAAGCAAACAGGCCGCTGCAGCCATGCTTGAAGCAGGTGATTTGTTGCGATCCAACCAGGAAGCGGCCAAATCGGTTGCGACCCTGGGCACGGCAGAAACCAAAAAACCGACACCCGAAACGGCAAAACCCGCAGCTGTTGCCAGCAACGCTGCGCCATCATCGGAAACCGAGGATGAAGATGAAGACGTCCTTGCCAATAATGATGAAAACCTGATCGAGGTTGATATCAAAACCGCCCTGCTGACCCATAAAACCTGGGTCGATACCGGCGGCAAGGAAGGGCAGATGGTATCGTTTGAAAATGCCGATCTGCGCGATGAAGACCTTGAAGGCATTGACCTGACACGATGTGTATTGCCACAGGCATCGCTGCAGAATGCCAATTGCGAAGGGGCAGTTTTGCGGCGCTGTGATTTGACCATGGCGAATTTCACCGGGGCCAACCTGAAAAATGCCATTCTGGCCGCCAGCCGCCTCAGCGGTGCGAATTTCAAGGATGCCAGCCTTGCCGGTACCGTATTTCTGGGTGCCGACCTTGCCAATGCCAGCCTGCGCGGGGCCAAACTGATCAATTGCGATTTCAGCGGCTGCAACCTCGTCCGTACCGATTTCCGCGATGCCGACCTGTCATCGGCCAAGGGCCTGTTTTCCGAACAAATCCAGCGCGCGCGCATCAATGCCAATACCCGCCTGCCGCGCGACATGCGACTGAAAACGGTTTAGGGCAAAAAATGCGCCCAGCCCGTTTCCTCCATCACGCTGGCAGTGGCGTGCGATCGGCAAATAAGGTCGATTAATCCGCAGCGTTTTGCCGCATATTCAGCCAAATAAAAACAGGACTGTTGCGATCAGCGCCGTCCGAACATTTTTTCGATGTCGTTTAATTTCAGTTCAACATAGGTCGGGCGACCATGGTTGCACTGGCCGGAATGCGGGGTGGCTTCCATCTGGCGCAGAAGGGCATTCATTTCATCGGCATTAAGCTTGCGCCCTGATCGGACAGAACCATGACAGGCCATGGTGGCACAGACATGCATCAACCGGTCCTTTAACGCCATGCCCTGCCCCAGTTCCGCCAGCTCATCGGCCAAATCGCGCACCAGCGAAGCCACATCCACCTTGCCCAGCATGGCAGGCACTTCGCGGACCACCAGCGCACCGGGGCCAAAGGGTTCGATCACCAGCCCCAGTTCGGCAAATTCTTCGGCCCGTTCGGCAACACGGTCAGCGCCGGATTCATCAAGTTCGACAACTTCGGGCAGCAACAACCCCTGCCGCTTGACGCCGGTTTCGGCCAGGTCGGCCTTCATGCGTTCATAAACAATGCGTTCATGCGCGGCATGCTGGTCCACAATCACCAGCCCGTCGCGCGTTTGCGCGATAATGTAATTGGCATGGACCTGCCCGCGCGCTGCACCCAGCGGATGATCGACAAAACGGGTTTCGTCGGTAACATCAATACGTGCCGAAGGCGATGCACTGGCATAGCCCCCGGCCAAGGCCGCCGCCGCCGCCCCGGCAAAACCGCCATTGCCGCCACCATAGCCACCGGCATCCCCCGCACTGGATGCCCCTGCCGGATGGCCGCCAAAATCACGTGGGCGGTCAAACAACCCGCCAATGGCCGGGCCTGCGCCATTATCAAACGGGGCCTGGGCAGCATAATTGCGTTCAATCGCCTGATGGCCGGGATAGGAAGCCGCACTGCCATAGCCGCCATACCCGCTGATCCCCGGTCGCGCCGCGTTATAACCCGCAGCCCCGCCGGGCAACTCCCCCTCGCGGCGGGCAGCGCCCAGCGCCATATCGGCCACCGTGGTAGATGCCCGGTGCCCGGCGCCGGCCAAGGCATGTTTCAACGCCCCGACAATCAGGCCACGCACCAGCCCCGGGTCGCGAAAACGGACTTCGGTTTTGCCAGGGTGCACGTTCACGTCCACATCGCGTGGCTCAAGGTCGAGAAACAGGGCAAGTAACGGGTGGCGATCGCGCGCCAGAAAATCCTGATAGGCCCCACGCACAGCCCCCTGCAACAGCCGGTCCTTGACCGGGCGGCCATTGACAAACAGGAACTGCATTTGCGCATTACCCCGGTTCAGGGTTGGCACCCCGGCATAGCCGGTCAGGCGGATGCCTTCGCGTTCCGCCTCGATCTGCAGGGCGTTATCCTGGAATTCACGGCCCATTACCGCACCCAGCCGCTTCAGGCGGGCATCAAACAAATCCCCCGCACAGGCCGGGTAATTCAGGATCGATTTGTTGTTGTCCCCGCTTAAGCTAAAGCTGACATCCGGCCGCGCCATTGCCAGGCGCTCCATGATCTCGCGGGCATACATCTGTTCGGTCCGGGCGGTTTTGAGAAATTTCAGGCGCGCAGGCGTCGCATAAAACAGATCACGTACTTCAACCCGCGTACCAAACGGGTGGGCGGCGGGTTCCGGCTCGCCTTTCATGCCGCCTTCGATGCCGAGGCTCCAGGCGTTTTCAGCACCCTTTGTGCGGCTGGTCAAACGCATCCGCGACACAGAGCCGATCGAGGGCAAGGCCTCGCCGCGAAACCCCATGAAGGCGATATTGAAAAGATCGTCATCAGGCAATTTTGATGTCGCATGGCGCTCAACGGCCAGCACCAGTTCTTCGGGTGACATGCCCCTGCCGTCATCGGTGACAGAAAGCAGGGTCCGCCCGCCTTCGCGCAAGGTGACATCCACCTTCTTTGCCCCGGCATCCAGGGCATTTTCCACCAGTTCTTTCAACGCAGCAGCGGGGCGTTCAACCACCTCACCCGCGGCGATCTGGTTTATCAGGTTCTGGGGCAGAATGCGCAGCGACATAAACAAAAGCCTGTGTTGTTCTTCACCCTATATAGAAGGGCGCGGGGCCCAAAAGCAACAGGGGCAGCGAAATCCCTTTCGCTGCCCCTGCTTTGCGTTGGTTTCAAACCGGGAAGGTTGAGCAAACCCGACCTGAAATCAGTGCGGCGTCACATCAAAACCAAACCATTTGTCCGACAGCTTCTTGATCGTGCCATCGGCCTTGGCTTCAGCAATTGCCTTGTTGAACATGTCGCGCAGATCGGTGTCTTCCTTGCGCAGCCCGATCGAGCTGCCACGGCCCAGAATGCCACGCTGGAAGCGCGGACCGGCAACGACCATGTCGCTATTGCCTTCTTTGGCAGCCGCTGTCGAAAGGTAACCCATCGACGCCATGATCACGTCAACACGGCCAGCCAGCAGGTCAAGGTCATGCTGTTCGGTTGATTTGTATTCGCGGATTTCGGCAGTGTCTTTCAGGTATTTATCAAGAAAGACCGACGCGATAGAGGCCGTCTGCACACCAATGATTTTCCCTTTCAGGAACGGCTTGATGTCTTCAACGGCTTTTTCAGCCTGCGGCAATTCGGATTCCAGCGAAAAAACTTCGCCAAAATGCGGCATCTTTTCCAGATCGCTGCCGCGCGCTACGGCAAAGGTCTGGCCGGTGGTGCCATAGGATTCAGAAAAGCTGATGATTTTTTCGCGTTTCGCCGTTGCCGACATGCCCGCCATGATCGCATCAAACTTGCCAGCCGTCAGCGCGGGAATGATGCCATCCCATGCCTGGGTGACCATGGTGCATTCGACATTCATGCGCTTGCACAGATCCTTGTAAAGGTCGATTTCATAACCTTCCAGGGTGCCGTCCGGCTTGGTGGCGTTCCACGGGGGGAAGGCACCTTCGGTTGCGATCGTGATATGTTTCCATTCTTTGGCTTCTGCCTGGCCCAGCATTGCCAGCCCCATGCAAACGGCCAGAACCATTTTACCAAATTTCATTTAGACCTCCGTGATCTTGATTGTGGCGTTATCCCGCCAGCCCTGTTAGTGCGGCTGCGCCGCGATGAATTGCCGGAACCTGGCCGAACGGCTGGCCCCGAACACCGTTTCCGGTGTGCCGTCTTCCTCGATCCACCCCTGTTCGAGAAAGATCACCCGGTTGGAAACCTCGCGGGCAAACCCCATTTCATGCGTCACCACCAGCATGGTCCGGCCTTCATCGGCCAGCGCACGCATCACACGCAGCACTTCGCCCACCAGTTCGGGGTCCAGCGCCGATGTCGGTTCATCAAACAGCATGACTTTGGGGTGCATCGCCAAGGACCGGGCAATGGCAGCACGCTGCTGCTGCCCGCCTGACAGATGTGCAGGATAGGAAAAACGTTTGTCGTAAATGCCAACCTTTTCCAGATAGGCGCAGGCCTCGTCATGGCATTCGCCAGCCGGGCGCTTCTGCACAAAAACCGGCGCTTCCATCACGTTTTCCAGAACGGTTTTGTGCGACCACAGGTTAAAGCCCTGAAAGACCATGCCAACATTGGTGCGCAAACGGTTAAGCTGGGCGATATCGGCGGCTTCAAGGTCGCCAGTGCGGCCCTTGCGGGTACGAATGGTTTCACCAGCAATGGTGATTTCGCCCAGCGTTGGTGCCTCAAGAAAATTCACACAGCGCAACAGCGTTGATTTGCCCGAGCCTGATGACCCCAGGATCGACACCACCTGCCCTTCGGCCACATCAATGTCGATGCCCTTGAGAACTTCGACATCGCCAAAGTTTTTGTGCAGGTTGCGAATGCTAACCGCGACATTTTCGGCGGGTTTCGCGTGGGTGGTGGCGTCGGACACAAAATTGTCCTGAAGGATTGCTGATTGTGACTGTGCCATTATGCGGCCCCCCGGGCGGCGATACGGGTACTGGTGGGTCGTTCGGCTGCGACATGGCGCATCAGCCGTTTTTCCAGCACGGCAACCGCGCGCGACAAAATGAAATTGATCAGCAGATAAAGGCTGCCCGCGACAAGAAAGACTTCAACCACACGGTAGGTTTCCGAAATCATCTTGGCGGCCAGACCGGTAATTTCCATCAGGGTAATGATCGATGCCAGCGAGGTTGCCTTCAAAAGCAGGATCACTTCATTGCCATAGGCCGGCAGCGCCTGGCGGATGGCGAGGGGTAAAATGATGCGACGATAGATCATGACACTCGACATACCGCAGCTTCGTGCGGCCTCGATCTGCCCGCGCGGAACCGAAAGCAACCCGCCCCGCACAATCTGGCTACCATAGGCGCCGGTATTGAACATCAGGGCAAAAATGGCGCACCAATAGGGTTCGCGCAGGATCGGCCACATGAAGCTGTGCCGGATAAAATCAAACTGCCCCATGCCGTAATAGATCAGAAATATCTGGATCAGAAGGGGTGTGCCGCGAATGCAAAACACATAAAAATCGGCAATCGAACGCAGGATCACGCTGCGCGAAAGCTGCATCAGGGCCGCAGCAAGGGCAAAAAATACCCCGAAACCCGATGCGATAAAGGCAAGCTGCAGGGTCATGGGAATGCCCGGCAGAAGGCGCATCAGCGCCTCGTACATGAATGGGAAATCGATCATCTTGCCCCCCGAACCCCGCGTGAGAAATGCGCCTCGGAGAAACGGAACACCCGGTTCGAGACAAATGTAATCGCCAGAAACAGGATGGCGGCGGCAATAAAGAAATAAAACGGCTGGCGCGTTGACCCCGCCCCGATCTGGGCCTGCCGGGCCAGTTCAATCAACCCGGTTACGGACACCAGGGCAGATTCCTTCAAAACCACCTGCCAGATATTGCCCAGCCCCGGCAGGGCATGGCGCAGCAACAGGGGAATAATGATGCGGCGAAGCATCAGCATCCGGGTCATGCCTGCGGCACGCGCGGCCTCCAGTTCGCCACTATGGATGGCGTAATAGGCACCCCGGAAAACTTCGGTATGCTGGGCACCCGATGTCAGGCCGATTGCCATGGCACCGGCGGCAAAACCGGGAAAATCGATAAAGCCATCACCGCCAAAGGCACGATAAATGGCCGATAGCGCCAGGCTGCCGCCAAAATAAAACAGGAAAATAATCAGAAGATCAGGGATGCCGCGCAAAATGGTGGTGTAGGCATCGGCGGCAACACGCACCGGGCGGTTACCGGCAATTTTGGCCCAGGCCCCGAAGGTGCCAATAACACCACCCAGCATAAACCCGACCAGCGCGACCATGACAGTCATGCCCGCCCCGCGCAACATTGACCAGCCCCAGCCATCGGGGCCAAAATTCATCAATTCCCAGAAACTGGCATGCGACATTAACGCATCCTTTCGTGGTGGTTGGCGGGCATACCCGGCCAGAATGGTGCGGTAAACCGCCCCGTTCCGGCCAGACACACCATCATTTCACCGCCGGATCAAAACCGGGGATCGGCGGGTTCACATCATCAGGGATCGGATTAACAAACGGGCGACCCGCCAGACGTTCGTCAAAATCGGCTTTTGCCTCGGCGATCAGGCCGGGATTGGCAAAAAGTTCGGATGCGGTTGCCGCCATAACCTTGGCGGCATGGACCATGCCCTTATGTGCGGCAGGCATTTTGCCCTGTGCCACCAGTTGCCAGCTATGGCCCGGTGTTCCGATGGCATAGGTGGCACCACGCATCTGGACTGTCGGCACAACCCAGCTAACGGTACCGACATCGGTTGACCCGACATGGCGGCCATCGCCACTTTCGGGCGGGAAGATGGTGTCACACAGGGGCACATCAAGCTGCGGCTTCAGGCCAAAACGCGCATAGGCGGCGCGAATGTCCTTTTCGCTTAGGGTTGCCTGAATTTTGCGGGCAAAGTCGCGGTCGGCCTCGTCAAATTCGGGCGGGCCAAGGGCTTCAAGCTTGCGATGCATCAGCTGTTCCAGGGGGGTATTGCCAATCAGGTTGGCATCCCCGCTGACCACCACATGCTCGACACTGGTTTCGGTCATCAGGGCGGCACCCTGCGCAATCTTTTTAACCCGTTCGACCAGTTCGATCAGTTCATCGAGTTCACGTGCGCGGATCAGGTAACGCACGGTGGCATTGGCCTGCACCACATTGGGCGCGACACCGCCGGCATTGATCAGGGCATAATGCAGGCGCGCCGTGCTGGGCATATGTTCGCGCATGTAATTGGCACCAACATTCATCAGCTCGACCGCATCCAGCGCACTGCGTCCCAGTTCCGGCGAGGATGATGCATGTGCGGCCCGGCCCTTGAAATGGAATTCCAGTTCATTGCAGGCCAGCGAAATGGGGTTATTGACCCCGGCAAACGGGGCGGGGTGCCAGGAAATGGCAACATCAACATCATCAAAGGCACCCGCACGGACCATAAAGCCCTTGGCTGATCCGCCTTCTTCGGCGGGGCAACCATAATACCGGACCCGGCCGGGCAAATTGTTGCGTTCAAGAAAATCACGCACGGCAATTGCGGCCAGCATGGCCCCCGCGCCCAGCAGGTTATGGCCGCATCCATGGCCATTGCCGCTGTCATTGCGTGGTTTCTGTTCGGCAATGCCTGCTTCCTGGCTTAGGCCCGGCAGCGCGTCATATTCGCCCAGAATGGCAATAACCGGGCCATCTTCGCCAGCTTCGCCCAGCACGGCAGTCGGGATACCGCCGACATTTTCGGTAATGCGAAACCCCTTTTGCGCCAGCATGTCGCGGTGGCAGGCAACGCTTTGCACTTCGGCATAATTCAGTTCCGGCATTTCCCAGATCTGGTCACTCATGGCGCATAATTCGGGGCTGTGCCCATCCACCATTGTCCAGATTGCGTCGGCATTCGACGTGGCTGCCATGTGATTTTCCTTGTATCCGTATTCATCATCTATAAATTGGTGCCAATTTTGGCGCATATTTTTCCAATGTAAAGAACAAACCGAATTTTTTGCTGGAAAATTACGCACTACGCAAAACTGCGTATTAATTACGCACACCAATGCTGCTGGCATGTTTTTGCCAGTCCGCTATACAATCGGGCGCAACTTCCGAGCGCCAAGGCACCCAAGCACCCGAGGAAACGTTGAAACCAGCAAGCAGTGATAGTGAAAACAGCCTGGTCGACCAGATCGCAACCGACATCCAAGCGGGTGCCTATGCACCGGGATCGTGGTTAAAGCAGATCGAACTGCAACAGCGCTATAAAACATCGCGCCCGATGATCCGCCTAGCGCTGGACCGGCTGGCACAAAAACGCCTGATCCGCCACGAACCCAATCGCGGCTATTACGTTTATGAAGCCGATGGCGATGAAGTACGTGACCTGCTGGATTTACGTGCCATGATCGAATGTGCAGCCGCTAAGCGCATTATCCGCCACGGCACCGGGCCGGAATGCGACCACCTTGAAGAACTGGCGCAAAATTTTGAACAGCTGATCGATACCGGCAGCATCCTGCAGCAATATGAAGCCAACCTGGCCTTTCACCAGCAGCTTTTAAGCATGTCGGGCAACCCCCAGATCGCCGTGATCATCGATGATTTGCGCCATCGCATCCCATCGGCCCCGGCGGGCCAGTGGCGCACCTATCAACGGGTCAAACAATCCAGCGCCGAGCATTTTGAAATGGTTGCCGCCATTCGCAACCGCGATGCCGATGCCCTGGGCGACACCATCCGCCGCCACATCCAGCAAACCCCATAAAAAAACACGACAGGTTCCCCCGCCGTGTTTCTTGTCATCTATATGCTGTATCAGGCGCACAAACTAGAAGGTCAGTTTGCCCTCAGGCTTGCCCACCACAATCGCCGTTACATGGTCCGGGTCCATCAATTCGCTGGCAACACGGTTTACATCCTGTAGCGATACGGCATTGACGTAATCATTCCGCTTATCAAGGAAATCAATCCCCAGATCCTCGGTCTGCATGCCCACCAGCATGCCCGACAGGTTGCCAAGGCTGGTAAAGCGCAGCGGAAACGCCCCGGTCAGATAGGATTTGGCGTTATCAAGTTCATCCTGGGTGATGCCGTCTTTCTGCATTTTCTGCCATTCATCACGAATAACCGACAGGCTTTTGCCAATGGCATCATTGCGGGTGGCAACACCCCCCATCATGAAATCAGCCTGGTCCAGATTGGCAAGATAGCTGTAAACGCCATAGGCAAGACCGCGCTTTTCACGGACTTCTTCGGTCAGGCGCGATGAAAAACCACCCCCGCCAAGAATGTAATTCATGACATAGGCGGCATAGAAATCCTTGTCTTTGCGCGCGATACCCTTCTGGCCCCAAATGGCCTGGCTTTGCGGGTTATCCTGCGAAATGACCTTCACATCACCACCAAATTTCGGCGTAACGGCCGGAATTTCCGGCAGCCTGCTTTTTTCCGGCAGGCCGCCAAAGGCTTCGTCCAGCAGCGGGCCAAGTTCCTTGGCACTGATATCACCGGCAACACCAATCACCAGATTGTCACGCGCCAGCGACCGTTTCACGAAATCGCGCAAATCGGCCACTTTCAGGCCATTGACGGTTTCAAACGTGCCTTCTACCGGGCGGGCATAGGGATGTTCGCCAAAAACGCTTTTGAAAAAGGCGCGCTGCGCCATTGAACCGGGGTCGGTTTCTTCCTGTTTCAGGCCCGCCACAATCTGCGAACGAATACGTTCAACCGCTTCGTCATCAAAACGGGGCGATGTCAGCGACAGTTTCAGCAGGTTAATCGCGGTGGGCCGTTCGCGCGTCAATGTTACCAGCGACCCGGTAAAATCATCGCGCCCGGCATCATAGGCCAGGCTGATGGATTTGTTTTCCATCAGGCCCCGGAAGGTCTGGCTGTCCATATCGCCCGCACCTTCATCGATCAGCCCGGAAACCATATTGGCCCGGCCCAGCTTGCCATCGGGGTCGGTGGCGGCACCGGCCCCCTTGAAGGCAAAATCAATGGTCAGAAGCGGGTTTAAATGATCTTCGATCAGCCAGGCTTTGATCCCGCCTTTGCTGACCACTTCCTGCACTTCAACAGCCTTGGCCGAACCAACATCAAAACCGGCAATTGCGACCAGCGCAACCAGGCCAAAGGCAAACTGGCGGGATGTGTTTTTCAATGAAAATGCCATGATCAATGCGTCTCCATCTCGCCGGTTACGGGGGCTGTGGGCATGCCGGGGCCTTTTGCCCCTTTGGGGCGCAAAAGCCAGCCGGTGACAGAACGTTTGTCGTCCAGCACCGCACGCGCAGCGGCATTAACCTGATCAAGCGTTACAGCATTAATACGGTCGGGCCAACTTTCAACCTGATCAACCGTCAGGCCAACAGCCAAAGCCTCGCCCAGGGTGCGGGCCGCACCCGAAAGGGAATCGCGGGCAAAAACCGCACTATCAAGCAGGCGCTGGCGGGCTTCATCAAGTTCCTTCTGGGTGATGCCGTCTTTCAGGGTTTTGGCAATTTCATCATCCAGGGCAGCTTCCAGGTCGGCCATCTGCACGCCATCGCGGGGCACGGCATAAAACCCGAAGGTCGATAAATCCATCGCCACCGGGTCATAAAAGCTGCCTGCCGTGGTTGCCAGTTTCTGGTCCACCACCAGCGATTTATAAAGGCGGCTTGTGGTGCCCGATCCCAGAATTTCGCTAAACACTTCCAGCGGCGGCGCCTGATCGGCATTTTCGGTATTATAGGACGGTGCCAGATAATAACGCGACATGGATGGCTGGCCGACGCG
Organism: Thalassospira marina; assembly: GCF_002844375.1. Lineage (NCBI taxonomy): Bacteria > Pseudomonadati > Pseudomonadota > Alphaproteobacteria > Rhodospirillales > Thalassospiraceae > Thalassospira > Thalassospira marina. The sequence goes on from NZ_CP024199.1 coordinate 3,491,421, forward strand.
GGCATCGGTCAGGGTAACCTTGCGCGGGGCATGCTGGGTGGGTTCTTTTACGCGGACACGCTTGGGAACATCATGGGCCGGGATGCTGCCGTAATATTTTTCGGCCATCGGCTTAAGTTCATCCATCGTGATATCGCCAGCCACCACCAGAATGGCATTATTGGGCGTGTACCATTTTTTGTACCAGTCCATCGCATCCTGGGTGGTCAGTTGCTGCATTTCATGCAGCCAGCCAATAATCGGCCGCCCATAGGGATGCTGCATGAAAAGAGCATTGCGCATCTGTTCGCCCAGCAGGGCGCTGGGGTTGTTATCGGTACGCATGCGGCGTTCTTCGATGATCACGTCGCGTTCCGGCAAAACGACCTTGTCGCTCAGTTGCAGGTTCTGCATCCGGTCGGCTTCCATTTCCATGACCATGCCCAGGCGGTCCCGGGCGATATTCTGGAAATAGGCGGTGTAATCCCATGTGGTAAAGGCATTGTCCTGCCCGCCATTACGCGCCACGATCTTGGAAAACTCGCCCGGGGCAATGGTTTTGGTACCCTTGAACATCAGATGTTCAAGAAAATGGGCAATGCCCGACGTACCGGGGATTTCATCGGCCGCACCGGCCTTGTACCACACCATATGGGTCACAACCGGGGCCCGGTGGTTTTCCACCAGCACCACCTGCATGCCGTTCGACAGGGTTGTGGTCTTGGGATTAAAAACGCCTGCCTGCGCAAAGGGGGCAAACATCAGCAGCACCAGCATCAAAACCGGAAGCACGACCGGGACGCGATGCAAAACACGTTGGGACGAAAATTTCATGCTGTCTTCCTTGGGGAACAGTCCGGGAATTAAGCGAATTATTTTTATATAACCCTGCCTTTTCATGGAATTGGGCAGGATGTCCTGATTAAGAACCGATTATGACAGAACAAGGGCGCGGAAGTTCCGCGCCCTTGTTTTTTCGATCACAATTTGGCGAGCAGCCCACCCCTGCCGGGGCGAATTGCCAATCCTAGAAAATATCTTCGAGAATGCCTTTTTTACGGCGTTCAATCGTCGGCGTGTCGCCTTCGGTAACCGGGTTACCCAATGCCTGCTGGTCGCGAATGCGCTTGGCTTCTTTTGCCGGGTCAACCTGGCTGCCAAATGCCGGTTTTTCCTGCCAGAAAACCAGGCGATCAACGACGCTTTCGTTTTCCTTGATCAGGATCGATGTTTCGCGATCCACTTCGGTACGGATATCGGGGTCGGCATATTGTGCGCCACCCTTTTCCAGAAGGGCGACTTCGCCGCTGCTGCGGTCGGCCGAATTAAGATCACGCGCCACCGGGTTCGGTGTTTCACCGGTCAGCAGGCGACGGGCCTGTTCGGTGGTGGTGCCTGTCTGCGGCCGGGGTGCGCCCGGATCGGGGGCACGCAGGTTATATTCCGGCGGCAAACTCAGGGGGGCGCGCGAAACCACCTGAAATTCGTCAGGGGACTGTTTGTTCAGCCCGAAGGTTTCCTTGGTTGATTCACAACCGGTCACGGCAAGCGCCAACCCGGTTAGCGCCACAATCCTGATCAGATGAGATTTCCGGGTCATTCACGCCTCTTGCAAGTCTGTCATCGGGGCCCCATTTGGCCCGACCAAAATTATCGCGAAGTTTTTTTACCGCCAAACAGGGAATCGATCAACAGCAACGCGGCCCCAATCGTAATTCCTGTATCGGCGATATTAAATACCGGCCAGTGATAGCCCGCAACATGCAAATCGATAAAATCCGTCACCGCACCGTGGCGCAGGCGGTCTACCAGGTTGCCAACGGCCCCGCCAACCACCATGGCAAGGGCAATTCCCAGCACGCGATCACGGGTTCGCCACATCCAGACCAGAAAGCCAATTGTGATAATGGCGGTGCCAAAAATCATCACCCATGGGGCCTGGCCCTGAAACAGACCAAAGGAAACACCCGGATTCCACGCCAGAACAAAATTCATGAACGGCGTAACCTTGATGTAGCGTGCCGGATCGGACAGCGCATCAATGGCGATCTGTTTGGTCCACTGGTCAAGGATAAACACAACCGCCAGAACCGGCAGGCCCAAGGCAAAGGCGCGATGTTTCATCAATTTTCTTTCCGTCTGCCCATATGACAGGGCCGGACATCCATGCCCGGCCCGATTTTTCGTTTCATGCTGCCCGTTATTGCGCGGCACCCATTTCATCAACGGCGTCGGCACACCGGTTACAAACGGTCTTATGTACCGGATGCGATCCAACTTCGGGCAGGATCTGCCAGCAACGCTCGCACTTCTCGCCTTCGGCCAGTGCCGGCACCACGGCCACACCTGCCACATCTTCCAGACGATAGGCATCTTCCGGTCCCTCGCCTGCAATCAGCTCGATATCCGAGGTAATGGCAATTTCCGCCAGGCTCAGACCATCAAGGGCGGTGATATAGGCGGCGTCGGCATAAACCTTCGGTGCGGCATCAAGGCTGCCACCGATACGTTTTTCCGCACGTTCCACTTCCAGTGCGCCGGTCACAACACGGCGCAGCTTGCGGATTTTTTCCCATTTCGCGGCCAGTTCATCATTTTTCCAGCCATCGGAAACGGTGTTGTAGGTCTGCGCATGGACCGAGCTTTCGGTGCCATAACGGGCACGCCAGGCTTCGTCGGCGGTAAAGCACAGAACCGGTGCCAGCCAGCGCACCAGGCAATCAAACACACGGTCCATAACGGTGCGTGCTGCACGGCGGCGCAGGCTTGAAGGCGCATCGCAATAAAGCGCATCCTTGCGGATATCCAGGAAGAAGGCCGACAGGTCCTGGGCACAGAAATTGTGCAGTTCGATGAACAACTGGTGGAAGTCAAACGCCGCCGTGGTTTCACGAACGGTATCGTCCAGCATGCTCAGACGGTGCAGAACCCAGCGTTCAAGTTCCGGCAGTTCGCTATCGGCGACTTTTTCTTCATCGCTGAAGCCCGCAAGGTTGCCCAGCAGGAAGCGCAGCGTATTGCGCAGACGACGGTAAATGTCGGAATGGCGCTGGATGATCTCGTCGGAAATGCGCAGGTCATCATGATAGTCAGAACTGACAACCCACAGACGCAGGATATCGGCACCGAATTTGTTGATGATATCCTGGGGCGCGACCACGTTATTGAGCGACTTGGACATTTTATAGCCCTTGCCATCCAGAACGAAACCGTGTGTCAGCACCGCATCATAAGGCGCACGGCCACGCGTGCCGCATGATTCCAGAAGCGACGAATGGAACCAGCCACGATGCTGGTCCGACCCTTCAAGATACAGGTCAGCCGGCCATTTCAGGTCCGGGCGTTCTTCAAGAACGAAGCTGTGTGTCGAACCGGAATCGAACCACACATCAAGAACATCCATGACCTGTTCGTAATCATCGGCATTGTAATCATTGCCAAGGAAACGCTGCGGGTCCGATGTGAACCAGACATCGGCACCTTCTTCACAGAAAGCGGCATAGACTCGGTCCAGCACGCCCTGATCACGCAGTGGTTCACGGGTTTTCTTGTTTACAAACACCGTGATCGGAACACCCCAGGCACGCTGGCGCGATACGCACCAATCCGGGCGGTTCGCAATCATGGAATGCAGGCGGTTACGGCCTGCTTCCGGGACGAAACGGGTATCGTCAATTGCCTTGAGCGCGGTTTCACGCAGGCCATTTTCCGTCATGGAAATGAACCATTGCGGCGTGGTGCGGTAAATCACCGGTGCTTTGGAACGCCAGGAATGCGGATAGCTGTGCTTGAGACGGCCACGCGACAGAAGTGCGCCATCTTCAATCAGCTTGCCAATGACGGTTTCGTTGGCATCGCCTTCCTTGCCATTGGCATCATAAACGGTACGGCCCGCAAAAAGCGGTACGTGATCGTAATATTTGCCTTCGGCATCAATCATTTCCGGCACTTCCAGCCCGTATTTCAGGCCGGTCACATAGTCATCCGGGCCGTGCGTGGGGGCTGTATGGACAAAGCCGGTACCGGTATCGGTCGTGACATAATCGGCCGCCAGCAACGGCACATCAAAATCATAACCCTGACCGCGGAACGGGTGGGCCGCAATGCCGCCTTCCAGATCACGCCCCTTGAAGGAACCGACAACCTTATGGCCCAGAATACGGCCATTCTTGCACATATCTTCGACCAGATCGGCACAGACAGCCAGCTTTTCGCCGACCTTGGCCCAGCATTCCTCGGCGGTTTCGGTAACTTCGATCACGACATAGTCGATATCATCGCCATACGAAATCGCACGGTTGCCCGGGATGGTCCAGGGGGTGGTCGTCCAGATAACGATGCTGGCACCTTCAAGCACCCCGACCGATGATTTCACCACCGGGAAGCGCACATGAATGGTCTTGCTGGTATGGTCGTGATATTCGATCTCGGCTTCGGCGAGCGCGGTTTTTTCAACGACCGACCACATCACCGGCTTTGACCCGCGATACAGCGACCCGTTCATCAGGAACTTGCCCAGTTCGCGGGCAATGGCGGCCTCGGCACGGTAATCCATGGTGATATAGGGGTTATCCCAATCGCCCATCACGCCAAGGCGCTTGAATTCCTCGCGCTGGATATCCAGCCATTTCTGGGCAAAGTCGCGGCATTCCTTGCGGAATTCGGCAACCGGAACCTCGTCCTTGTTTTTGCCCTTGGCGCGATACTGTTCCTCGATCTTCCATTCGATCGGCAGGCCGTGGCAGTCCCAGCCGGGAACATAAACCGCATCCTTGCCCATCATCTGCTGGGACCGGGTGATCACGTCTTTCAAAATTTTGTTCAGTGCATGGCCAATATGCAGATGGCCATTGGCATAAGGGGGGCCGTCATGCAGCACGAACTGTTCGCGCCCCTTGGAAATGCCCCGAATGGTGCCGTAAAGATCGTCTTTCTGCCATTGCTCCAGCAATGTCGGCTCCATTTTCGGCAGCCCCGCCCGCATCGGGAAGTCGGTCTGGGGCAGGATAACGGTCTTTTTGTATTCGACGCTCATCGTGACAGTCCTGTCGTCTTGCACTTTAATTCACAGGCAAACCCCGGTCCGGGCCGCACCCTTTTGAGGCGCGCGGATCATAGCGGGTTCGCAACCAATTTCAAATCCCGGGATTGACCGGCGGGTTTGCCGCCAGAATTTCACGGGCCGTTTCAACATCACGGCCAATCTGGGTCTTTAGGGCATCAAGCCCGTCGAACTTCTGTTCGCCACGAATAAAGCCGATCAGGCGAACCCGAACAGCGCGATCGTATATGTCTCGATCAAAATCAAAAAGGTGGGCTTCAAGGCCCGCTTCAGCATCGCCGCCAAAGCTGGGGCGCACGCCGATATTGGCGACTCCGTCGATCCAGCATTCAACGCGGTGCGGGTCATCCTGTTTGACCAGCCCCAGGCGAATGGCATAAACGCCAAATTTGGGGCGCAGATGCAGGCCCAACGCCACATTGGCGGTTGGAAACCCAATGGTCCGGCCCCGTTCATCGCCATGAATGACGATGCCGCCAATTTCCCACGGCCGCCCCAAAAGGGTGCGCGCATCTTCCGGCCGGCCTTCACGCAGGGCCTGGCGGATCGCGGTGGATGAATAAACAATGCCATTGTCATGGGTTACCGGCTCGACTGCCGTAACACCAAAACCGGCAACATCCCCCATCGCTTTCAGGGTATCGACATTGCCTGCCCGGCCCTTGCCAAAACAGAAATCCCAACCGACCACGATATGCCCCGCACCCAGCCCGTCAACCAGCACCCGGCGGATGAAATCTTCCGCGCTCAGGCTGGCAAATTCGGGGGTGAAGGCAATTTCGTAAAACAGGTCGATGCCCAGTTCCGATGCAGCCGCCAGCCTGTCCTCTGCCGACGTCAGGCGAAAGGGCGGCTCTCCCGCACGAAAGATGGTGCGGGGATGGGGTTCAAAGCTCAGAATGGCAAGGGGAACATCAAGGCGCTCGGCAATGGCACGGGCTTCCCCCAGAATGGTCTGGTGTCCCAGATGCAGGCCATCGAAATTGCCAATTGCAACAACAGCGCCACGCGCATCGATGGGCAAATTTTCAAAGGATCGAAAAACGCGCATCAATGCCGTTCTCTCTGTTTTGCTCGCAAAATGATTTCGATAACGGGCTTTTCGCAAAAAGCCCGGCAGGCAGCTATAAATCGGCCAAGGCCGCACCGTAAAGCCTTTTCCTGCTTATAACAGTGCAAAACAGCCATGCTGGGGGTTTATTTTACCTGCATTGCCATTCAACACCACCGCGCAACGCGCAATTCGGACCAATCCACCTGGTACCGGCAGATGGCCCTGTAGCCACAAAAAACCAGGGTGGGCTGCTCCCTCCCCGGTGATTTCGCGCCTAAAAGCCAGCGTATTTTTGCGTGATATGTAATGATGGCAACAGGACAGGCAGGAAAAGCCCGCCTGCGGGAAAACCGCTGCGAATGCCGGCTTAACCGCGCGCTGGCACCATAACGGTTGCTTCGCCGGAAATGACCACGCGATCCCCCACGGTGCAGGTGGTATCAAGGATAATACGTTTTTTCGCAGCGATAATTTCGCGAACCTTAACCGTGGCCGTTACCGTATCACCAATGCGCACCGGCGCACGAAATTGCAGGTTCTGCGACAGGTAAATCGTGCCCGGGCCAGGCAGGCGGGTGCCAAGGACGGTTGAAATAAAACCGGCCGAAAGCATGCCGTGCGCAATGCGGCCTTCAAACATGGTGGTTTTGGCGAATTCTTCGTTCAAATGCACGGGGTTGCTATCCCCGGAAACACCGGCAAACAGGATAATGTCCGTCTCGGTTACGGTTTTGGCATAGCTGCCTTCCATGCCAACTTCCAGATCTTCCAGATAGTAACCTTCCAGACCGTCACGCTTCGTCATCTTGTCGATCCCCGTACAGTTATATTTGTGCATTGCAATATTAACAAAGTATCATCATCGGATGGCCGTTTCGCAATGCCATTCTGAAAAAATCGGTGAAATGTCACATTCTGCTGCCAGACACCCGATTGCAACGCACAATCCACCGCCCTGGCGGCACTTTCGCCGATCATTTGCTAAATGATTGCATTTATTACGTTAATGTCCATTGCTTTGTCCCCATGTGCAATCAATATTAAGCGGACCTTCAATCACGGGGGCGTGCTGCAGGCTGCGGGATGATATTTCCAATCCCTGCCCCGGCGATGCCCTTTTGCCAGTTCCGGATTAAAAGCATGACGTCATCTGCTGCCGATATTTACGAAATCGCCATGGGCCGCTGGAGCCGCCGCCTTGCCCGCGCGTTTCTTGCCTTTGTCGATGCACCCGCCTGCGGCACGCTGCTTGATGTTGGTTGCGGTACCGGAAGCCTGACATTGGCGGCAGCAACGCGCTATCCCTCGGCCAATATTACCGGGATTGACCTGATGCCCGATTATCTGGGCGAGGCCCTGTTGCATGCGGCCCCCAACGTAAAATTTGAAACCGGCGATGCCAGCGCCCTGCCCTATGGCGATGCCAGCTTTGACACGGCCTTTTCCCAGTTGGTGTTAAACGACCTGGCGGAACCGCAGCAGGCCCTTGGCGAAATGCTGCGCGTGACGCGGCCGAGCGGGGTTATTGCTGCCACCGTATGGGACCGTGCCGGGGGGCTGGCCTTTTTGCGCCTGTTTCTGGATGCGGCGGCCATCCTGTTTGATGGCGAGGGCGAGGCCCTTCGCGCCCGCATTTTTACCGTACCCTACGAAGATGAAGACGCCCTGCTTGATTTATGGGCCGATGCCGGCATGACCGAAATTGGCACCGCCACCCTTTCCATCCGCATGGATTTCCTGGATTTCAACGATTACTGGCAATCGCTTTTGGGCAGCCACAGCCTGATCCGCGAGTTTTTCACATCCCTTGATGCCGAAAACGCCCATAACCTGCAGGCCACTGTTCGCCGCGCCTATATCGGCAGCGGCAATGATGGCAGGCGATCACTTGTGGCATCGGCACTGGCCGTGCGCGGCATCAAACAGGCCTGATCGCGAGCACACATCACTGAAACCAAAAGGGGGATCAGACAGCGCCGGTCTGATCCCCCTTTTTACGGGAATATTTAGCCTTCTACAAAGGCCCGTACATTCAGCCTGCAATGGCTAGCTGCCGGACTTTCCCGGTTCCTGCTGGTTGCCGCGTGCAGGTTCACGCCGGAAAGGCAAAAACAGGCTACCCGCCAGTGACTGGCTTTCACTGTCACGAAACTCGATCAGGCCGATCATCATGTCGCGGTCATCCTCGCGCGTTTTTTCGCGGTAGCTGGCAAAGACCCGATCCCACACCGACAGGATATTCCCGTAATTGCTATTGGTTTCATCCATCACGGCCGAATGATGAACGCGGTGCATATTGGGCGTTACAAACAGGCCGCGCAGGGCCTGGTCAAGCAGGCGGGGCAATTGCACATTGCCATGGTTAAACACGGCAAAACTGCTTAGCAGGGTTTCATAAATCACCACTGCCCAGGCATCGGCCCCCAGGATAACCACAAAACAGGCCTTGTATGCTGCCGATATGGCAATTTCCAGCGGATGAAACCGCACTGCTGTTGAAATATCAAAGCCAGGGTCAACATGGTGCACCCGGTGAAACCGCCATAACACATCAAACATATGGGTAAAGCGATGCTGCCAATAAACCGCGCAATCAAGCCCGATGATCGCCAGTAAAACCGCCACCGGGGCGGGCAGATGTAACAATGGAAGCAACCCCCAGCCCCGCGCCTGGGCATAGGATGCGGCAATGATCATCGCAGCACCGGTGGTAAACCGGCTTAACGCCGCCCCGCAGATCATCAGGGCAAAATTCGTCAGCCAGCGCCCGGCACGGGCCTGCCCCTCGCCCCGGCGATAGGGCAGGATTGCCTCCCATGTCCCCATCACAAGTAACAGGGTGGCAAAAACCGCCAGACGAAAAAGCACCGTTTGATCCATGACCGTGATGAATTTCCTGTTTAAAAATGCGTTTGAACTGTTCCTGCCGCCCGTATACATATGGCAGTCACGGCGTCAGGGACGTGGCGCCATATTTGCGGTATCGTAGACAAGGGACGACGATGCCGTTGGGGTGTCCATGGGGCGTGACAACCACAATATTGTTTCCCCGCGACAAGGCAATCAGCAAGGAGACCTTTATGGGTCACAAAATAGTGTTTTCCGCAATGTGTGCCATCGGCATTCTGGCGGGGGCGCTGTATTCGGCACCGGCACGCGCTGACGGTCCACCTTTTGATCTGCCCGTCGATTGCCCCTATGGCGAATGCGATATCGTTCATTATGTCGATCATGATGCAGGCCCCGGCATTCGCGATTTTGCCTGCGGCACCAGCACCTATGACGGCCATCGTGGCACCGACTTTGCCATTCCCGATGAAGAAGCCATGATCAGCGGTGTTGCTGTTCTTTCTGTCGCGGATGGGGTGGTCAGTGCCACGCGCGACGGGGTCGAGGATATTGATGCCGGCCGCCTGAACAAGGATGCGCTAAACGGTATTGAATGCGGCAATGGCATTCTGATTGACCATGACGATGGCTGGCAAAGCCAGTATTGCCACATGCGCCGCGGATCAATTGCCGTGCGCAAGGGCGACCATGTTACCCGTGGGCAAACCATCGGCCTCGTGGGGATGTCAGGCCAGGCCACATTCCCGCATCTGCATTTCAACCTGCGCCAGCATGACCAGTTGATCGACCCGTTTAGCGGCACCAACATGGCCGCTGCCGGGACGGATAATTGCAGCACCAACCAGTCGGTTCTGTGGACGCCCGAAGCATCGGCACAGATGAATTACCGCCCGGTCCATTTATATGCGCTGGGTTTTTCATCGGGCCGCCCCAATGCCACCGATATCAAACGCGGCTATGACCGTGGCGATACCCTGCCTGCAACCAGCCCGTCGCTGTATTTCTGGGGATATCTGATTGGGGTTAATGATGGCGACATCATCACCCTTAATGTTGCTGGCCCGCGCGGCTTTAACGGCAGCCGCGATTTCACCATCAAACTGCCCAATGACAATGGCCCGCGTGCCAAATGGTTTTACGTCAATGCCGACCGGCCTGGCGACCAATGGCGCAGCGGCACCTATCAGGGCCGCATCCTGTTTTCGCGCGATGGCAAATCACCGGTCGAAATCGGTACCACCGAACTGCACATCCCCTGATCCGGTAGCACGCACCACATCACGTCGCGGTGCATGCTGCGTGCTCCTGCAAACCAGCCTGTACCTGCCACATCCCGCCGGATGCGCGCGGAATGATAAAGGCATGACGCTTCACTGTTCCGCCAGCAAGGCAGCTACGGGCCTGCGCGGCTTGTCGCTAGCAGTGGCGGTAGCCCTCGCGCAAAGCTGTCCCGCCTGCATTGCATTGGGCGAGCGATGCCTGTCAACATCACCTGCCTTCATCACTAGCCTTCCCGCCCTGTTTGAAATAGGCATACAGTTTACGGACAATTCCGTGCGCCCGGCATGAAACATGTTTTGCCGTTACGGAATCCTTTTCTGATGATCGGCAGACTCGCTTTTGCGATCCGCGATCCTTCCCCCAAACTGGCATTTCAGGGTTTTTCCGGGGCTGAATCGGGAGCCGCGAACCTTCCTTTTGGTTGCAATGCACCAGCGAATCCCGCCACAGGGTGGAACAAAATTGCGAATGGACTGTTTTATGGAGGCTGGAACTATTAATTTTCAGGCCGCAAACCCGCAGAAAACCTTATCTATTCCACCAGGTTGAAGGTTTTTTGACGTTTTTGACTGCAGAGCACTTGTAACCTGCGCCAATGCCTGCCTATATTTCTTTTGTGCGCTGAGCAGTGCATGAGCCTGTCACTTAGACGGAGAAAGATGATGAACAAACGCAAAGCTGTTGCTATCGCCATTGCCCGCGAACAGCAAATCGCCCGCTCGATGGAAATCCTGTTTGCCGGGACCATTCTTGCCCTCATCGCGTCGATCCTCGTTCTCTAAGGAACGATCTGTTTTTCATCTTTTGGGCTTAGGCCCGATTTTCTCTGCCCGGCGGCACTGAAAAGTGCCGCGTATTTCCAGACAAGCATGACCCAACACCACATCACTGCCATTCAGATTACGCGAATTATTCGCCCGGTGGTCTAAGGACCCCGGGAAAGTTCTCGTTTTATCTGGATCACAGTAGATGTGTGTGCAAAGTCATGACAAATCATGCCCTTTTGGCGCAGGATGCGCCTGTTCAATCCCTTAAATCCGTTTATTGTTTTGCTGTTCACGCGGTTGCCGAACCCGACGTGATGCCCCGCGTGCTGGAGCTGTTCGCCAAGCGCAACCTGATCCCGACCAGCTGGCATTCCATTGTTGCAAGCGACCGGCAGGGCAACGAAGAACTGCAAATCGACATCCAGATCCAACAGCTTGAAACCCGCATTGCCGAACATATCGCGCGCTGCCTGCGCCAGATCGCCAATGTGCAAACCGTGCTGACCTCGGAAAAAGGCTATTCCAATTCCGCCATCGGTGCCTAAGCACCCGCTTATCGGACACAGACATATCCGGGAATGGACTGGCAAATTCGGGCAGGTTTCCCCCTGCCCGATGCCTACAGTTATTCCGGTTGTCTTAAACGAAACAGCCTTTCCTCACATCCGACGAACCCTCAACGCGCAGCAGGCAGAGGTGTCAATGTAAAGCCTTCAGGGCTTAAACCTGCATACGCTAACGTTGAACCAGACAGCACCGCTGCTGCGTAGCCAGGGTATTACGGATAAGTGGGCACGGCCACGCGAAGCAGCGGCAACATGTCACCGTTGCCTCCCACCATTTCCACAGCGGCTTAAAGGCAGCGCATACCTAGCTAGCAAAATCCAGCCGCACCTGGTTGCAGTCAAGGTTGCTCCCAACACCAGACCAGTTTCATCAAATGGCAAAAACAGTGTTTTCAAATCCATGACCATTTGATGATGGCCAGCATTGCGCCCGCCAAAGGATATGCGCTAACACTGTAGGCATATTTGAAGCGGCACATATATTTATGCGCCGGGAACCAGTCTGAGGAGCAGCCCTGATGGCTTTTATCGACCATATCCATGCCTGTAATTCGGCCCGGCCGGAGGATTACACGCCGTTTTGCATGGATGGTCGCATCATTGGAGGCACCCGCCCGGCATTTGCCGATGCCCTGCTGGCCCATCCTGCCAATATGGTCATTCGCCGGGAAGATACCGGGCATTTGCATCTTGCCCCCGAAATTGCCAGCCATAGCGAACGGTCAAATGCCTTTGCCGATCTGGTGGAGGATTTGCACCGCGATGGCGTGATCAAAAGCCTGCATGGTGAAAAATTCGATGTCCGGCCGACATTGGGTGATGCGCCCCTTTGTGTGATGGACCGTTCCGCCATGTCCTATTTCGGTTTCCGGTCCTGGGGCGTGCATTTAAACGGTTATGTCCGCAAGGCAGATGGTATCCATATGTGGGTGGCGCACCGGTCAAAATCCAAACCAACCTATCCCGGCCAGCTTGATAACATGGTCGCGGGTGGCCAGCCCACCGGTTACAGCTTTCGTCAGAACATGATCAAGGAATGCGCCGAAGAAGCCAACATTCCCGAAAGCCTGACAGCGGACATGAAAGCTGTTGGCACGGTTTCCTATGTTCATCAAACGGAAAAGGGCTTAAAGCCCGACGTGATGGTGAATTATGACCTGGAACTGCCGCAGGATTTTGTGCCCCGCCCGGTGGATGGCGAAGTCAGCCATTTTGAATTGCTGCCGCTGGCCGAGGTCGCCGAAATCGTCCGAACCGGGTTTGATTTCAAATTCAACTGCGCCCTGGTGATTATTGATTTCCTGATCCGTCACGGCATCATCACACCCGATAACGAACCCGATTATGCCGAACTGACCATCGGCCTGCATCGCGACATCAAACGTTAATCACCTTCGTTCCTGCGCCCGCAGGCGATAAAGCGGCATCATTGCCGGGCATAAAACGCGCCCGAACACACCCGTTTGGAAAACAGGTCGCCCTTGTTAAAACGGAAATACTGCGTCCAAGCAGTTTTTCTTAATGCCCGGCCTTGTCATTGCCGCCCATGCCAAAGGCGCTTAGCGCCATCAACGTCAGCTTCATGCGGGCATCCGGGTCAAGGGCATCAAGATCGGCCTGTTTCTGGCGCATGGTATTCAGGGCGTCGGAAATCAGCTTTTCACGGCCCGGTGCCTGCCCGGCCTTGGCGTAACGCCCTTTTTCCAGCCCAAGCTTGTTATCTGCAGCATTCAACGCGCTAAAGGCCGCGGATGACGGGTTTTGGGCCTCGATCAGGGTTTCGGCCAGGGCCTGGGCGCGGGCTTCATCGGTGCTCATGCCGGTGGCTTCATGGGCCAGGGCACGGTCGGCAATACGCCGGGCCTGGCGGGCCTGTTCAGCCTGCTGTGCCGGGGTTTGCACACGGGCAGTAGTCCCTGCCCCACCGCCATAGGCAGCACTGGCCGCAGCCCGGTTGGCTGCACCGGGGCTTCCGGCTGCTGTTGGGCGGGCATCCAACGGGTCCACCGGCAGCGACTGCGCATCCTGATAGGCGCGCAACGCTTCGCGTCCGCTTTTGCCAACAAAAACGCGCAGAAGCGTTTCCTTAAGCATACCCATTGCACTTCCCTTCGCACATCTACCTGACGACAACCGGGGTCAGTCACCCAGCGGGGCTGGGCGCGCCATCTACCTTGCGCATCCCGGATAACCATCATGCCGCAATAACGGCGAAAAATCACCGGCCTTTATGAAACCATCACAATAAACCAGTGATGCATGCCCCTAGCGCGTGTTTTTCGCGCCCGGTTCCATACGGCTTTCTTCAACCAGCAGCAAAAAACGCATCAGCGCGCCAATATCGCCAGTCGCGAAATGGTTCACATCAAAAACAAAATCGACATTATCGCGCGCCGGGTCTTCAGGGTCGCCAATAATGCCAAACTGCACATATTGCGCCCCCTGGGCATCAAGCGATGAAATCAGGTCGGCAACACGCACGCGGTCATGCCCCTCGGCTTTCAGGCGGATCAGGGCAAGAATATCGGCATCACAATCAATCACCTGGCGGGCAATCGATGCTTCGTCAGACATTGCCGGGGCAATATCCACATCAAAGCCGCCATCGGCAAACAGTGTTGCCACCGATTTCAAAAGCCTTTCTTCATCATGCGAGGCAGCAGCAATCAGAATGCGGGGATGGCGGCCTTCGATTTCGGCAAATCGCGACAGCATGGATGCAAGTTCACTAGAGGTCATGGCACCTCGCAAAATAGCCCGGCAGAAAAGCCGCCGGTTCAATCAGAATCATCAGCCCCCAATCAGGTGCCTGATGACAAAAGCATCCTATCACAACCTGCCCGCCCCAAAGCAAGGCCGGCAGGAAAAGCAGCCAGCACGTACAGGGTGCCGCTGGCAACAGGCATAAAGAAGGTGGAAATGACGCCCCGGATAAGGAAACGCCCCTTAAAACGCCAAAGGATCGCGACCAAGAACCAGCGGATGCAACGCCAGGATCGCACCATATAATATGATACCCCCAAGCACATCGCGCCAGTCCAGCCCGCCATTAAAAAGCCCGGCCAAGTCAAACCGCCGAGTCCCGGCTGATAAACGTGCAAATTCGTCCGCACCAAGGTGGCGAAGGCGCATTTTTTCCATTCGGGCCATTCCCAGCAGGGCAAAAAGCGCACTGCCGCCAAAAAAGATCAGGGCCGCCAAATGGCCATTGGGGAACAGATGCGCGCAGCCCCAAATGAACACCCCCAGCAACAGGGGATGGCGGGTAAAGCGGTTAATGCCGGGATGGGTGCGGTCATAACCGCGCGCCCGGCCAATTGAAAGCGGGCAAGGCTGGCGAATGGCTGCCACCCACAACCAGCAGACAGGCAGCATTGCAACCAGCGGAACCCAGTGTGCGCGCGGGTCATAGGGCCAAAGGGCAATATAATCGGCCTGCAATTCCGCCCCGATCACCCAAACCAGCAGCCCTATTGAAATTATCGAAAAAGCGAACAGATAAAGGGTCGATCCCAACCGGGCGACAAGCTGGCGGCGAAACATGCCTGGCACCATATGACCGGCCAGAAACGCAAAAATGGAAACGAAAAACCACTTCAAAATGCGATCACCTCTTTACTTTGACGGCGCAACATGCAAATTGCCCACCACGTTTCGCGCACCCTGATCGGGCAGCCTGTCGGCTTCGCCCCTTGCGCCGCGCGACTTTAGCGGATACCTCTTTATCCCTAATTGACTTTACGCAATAAAGCTGGGTTCATCCCAAACATCGGAACACGGAATATACTCGAAATGAGCTGGACACCGGAAAAGATTGAATTGCTGACTTCGCTCTGGAATCAGGGTTGGACCACGGCACGCATCGGTGAAGAGCTGGGTGTGGGCAAAAACGCCGTCGTTGGCAAGGCACACCGCCTGGGCCTGCCCAAACGTCCGTCCCCGATCCAGCGTCGTGCTGAAGAATCTGAAACCAAAAAGGCCCCTGCGCCCAAAGTTCTGTCCAAAGGCATCAGCATCTATGACCTTGGACCGGGCATGTGCCGCTGGCCGTTTGGTGATCCGGGTGACGATGACTTCCACTTCTGTGGCAAGAAAATCATCCCTGGCAAACCCTATTGCGACGAACATTGCGCTGCGGCTTACCTGAATGGCAAAAGCCCGCGTGAAGATAATCCGCGCAATCCGAACAATGGCGGCCCGAACAACAAGCGTTAATCACGCCCTGTTCACCGACCCAAAATTCAAAAAGCCGTCCTTCGGGGCGGCTTTTTCATGTGCGCAATGGCAGTTCAATGTGCAGGGCTTCCGCCCGCACCCTACCTTGCCGCCAAAACAAAACCCCGCCCAAAGGGCGGGGTTTGCAACATCATCGACACCGGGCACGGATACCCCCCGCGCCCAAAAGCCGTCGATTATTTCAAAGTCGTCAGCACATATTGGGCGAACCCTTCCTGGGTTTCACCGATAAAACTGATATTGGATGGTGCATTTGCCGCATCCGATGCTTTGGGGCTGGTCACGAAAGTCACCTTGTCGGCATTGCCCACCGGGGCAAGATGCCAGTTCCCATCGGCCTTCGGGTCGATGTTTTTTTCATCAAGAATGTAGTTTGCCAGAACCGTGCGGTTTTCATCCGGTGCATCAACAATGATGGTTGAACCATCCAGCCCCGGAAAATGCCCGCCGCCACTGGCACGGTAATTGTTGGTCGCCACCACAAATTTCTGGCTGCCATCAATCGGTTTGCCACCGAACTGCAAATTGGTAATGCGGTGGGCATCCTTGTTCACAACCTCGCCTTCCTTGTTATAGCGGGCAGGTTGCGTCACATCGATTTCATAGGTCACCCCATCGATGACATCGAAATTATAGGTCGGGAAATCCTCGTTGATCAGCATCTGTTCCTGATCACTGTTGGGATCAATTCGGTTAAACTGGCCTGCCGACATTTCCAGCCATTCCCGCACCTGATCGCCCGTCAGCAAAACGGCACGGACGGTGTTGGGGTAAATGTAAAGATCGGCAACGTTTTTAAGGGCGATCTGGCCTGCCGGAATATCGGTATAATAATCCGGGCCACCGCGCCCGCCCGCCTTGAAGGGGGCCCCGGCTGAGAGGATCGGCAAGCCATCATATTCCGTGCCCGCCAAAATCTTTTTCAGATACCAGGTCTGGGCATTGGTCACGATCTGGATCGAGGGGTCATCTGCCACCAGCGCAAAGAAGCTATTGATCGGGGCTTCGGTGGTGCCAACACCTTCGCGCATATAATCAATCGTTGCCTTATGTTCGGTATCGACTGCCTTTAAAATTTCCGGGTCGGCATCGACCAGCGGCACAATATCGCGGCCTTCACGATGATAGATCGGCTCGGCTTCCGACAGGGCGTCAGTTACGCTCCAGCTTCCGTCATCCTTCACATTCAAGCTTAAATCGATCACGCCAACATGGCTGCCCCAAAAGCCCGGCATCACGGCAGGAACACCGTTGATCGTGCCCTTCGACAAATCCACACCTTCGATATCGGCAAATTTGTCAGACGGGAAAACACCATGCGAATGCCCAAACAGGATCGCATCAATCCCCTTAACCTTGGACAGGTAATAGGTGGCGTTTTCTTCCATGCCCTCGCGGGTTTGGGTGCTCATGCCGGAATGGGCCACGGCAACCACCAGGTCTGCGCCCTTTTCGCGCATTTCCGGCACGTATTTTTCCGCCATATCAACGATGTCCTTGGTGATGACATGGCCTTCAAGATTGGCCTTGTCCCACTGCATGATCTGGGGCGGGGCAAAACCGATCACGCCAATGGTGATCGGGTGTTTTTTGCCGTCCTTGTCCACCAGTTCACGCTGCAAAAGCTGATAGGGCGTGAAATAGGGTTTGTCGTTATCAGGATTATCATCGCCATCCGCGACAAAGATATTGGCATTCACATAGGGGAATTTGGCACCCGCAATAGCATTGGCGAGAAATTCCAGCCCGTAATTGAATTCATGGTTGCCGACATTGCCAACGTCGTAATCCATCAGGTTCATGGCCTTGTAAACCGGGTGAATTTCGCCCTTTTTCAGGCCATGGCGCTTTGCCATATAATCACCCAGCGGGTTGCCCTGGATCAGGTCACCATTGTCGATCAGGATCGCGTTGTCGGCTTCGGCACGCGCCTGTTTGATCAGGGTTGCATCCTTGGCAAGGCCGACACTTTGGGACGGCGCATCGCGGTAATAGTCGTAATTGACCAGGTGCGAATGGATATCGGTGGTTTCAAGAATTCGCAGCGATACGGTGCTATCGGCAAGGGCGGTGCCCGCCATCAGGCTGACGGAAAGGCCCATAATCACGCTGGCCAATGGACGGTAAAAAGTCATTTATTGCATCCCTGAAAATTGGTGGTCTATCTGACAAATGTATTGTTGATTGCATGGTCAGGATTTGAAGATTTTGCGAAAATAGATGCGTTCACGCAAACAAAAACGCCCGTCCACAAGAACAGGCGTTTTCGAATTTGAATGTTTGCGCCAGAAAACCCAGCGTCGCGAATGGCTTACGTAAAATTACCGAGCAGCCTGCCCAATGGCGGCACCATCTTCGCTGCCACCAAAAACCACTTCGTTACCCGGTCGCGGGTCATTGGGTACGTTCAGCGACAGGATAAGCGAACCAAGCGCCAGCACCGCCCCGGTCAGGAACACTGCACTGGGCGACACCAGCCACAACAAACCAAATGCTGCAGGTAAAAACACAGCCGCAATATGGTTGATGGTAAAGCTGACCCCCGCCGTCGAGGAAATATCGCGCGGGTCGGCGATTTTCTGGAAATAGGTTTTCATCGCAATCGCCATGGCAAAGAACATGTGGTCCACCACATAAAGCCCGGCAGCGATATGGGCATTCTGCACAAAGGCATAGGATGTAAAGACGATAAACAGCCCGCAATATTCAACAATCAATGCTCGCCGTTCGCCCCATTTGCCAATCAGGCGGCCAATTTTCGGTGCCAACACCATATTGATGGCATGGTTAAGCAGGTAAAGAATGGTGATGGTGCCCACGTCATAGCCAAACTTTTCCACCATCAGAAAACCAGCGAAAACGGTAAATATCTGGCGGCGTGCC